>CALDIA010000141.1 GCA_937901455.1 uncultured Bacteroidales bacterium
AGCGCACCTGCTTTGGGAGCAGGGGGTCGAAGGTTCGAATCCTTTTGCCCCGACATTGAAAATCAAGGAGTTACGAACATTCGCAACTCCCTCGTTTTTTTGCAAAAATCAAAATTTGCCCTCCATTTGCACTCAGACTTTCAAATTTCTTTTTGTGCCGGATGGGCGGGACGCTCGTTCACGCCGATTGTTCCCCAGCCGCCGGGAGCAGTGGTTGCGCCTGTGCTGAGCATGAAGCCGCTGTAAGCGCCGGAGCCAATGGCCGTAGGCGCATTGCCCACTGTGTCGAGGCTGGCCAATATCGACGGACTTTACGTCGTCGACCATTGACGACTATTGGTTAGTGTAGGTAACGGAGAAAGCGCGGCAGCGGCGGTTTTCTTGGGCGGCACAGCCCATGGTGAACTTGGGATACGGCTCGAAGATATCGAGACCACGGCCAAGGTAGATTGACCAACCGTTATCAGCGACAATCTTTCGGTCGTGGTCGGCGGTGAAATCGTATTGGAAATCAATGCTGTAGGAACGCAGGTCGTCTTGCATACTGTCGAAGATGTCAATCATTTCGGGTACAGCCTCATCGCTGTCGGCGTTGGTGTGAAGGATGACCTTCAACTCTTCAGGGGCATCGTTGGTCTCTTTGAGCATCTGGATGAAGTCTATCAGGTTATAGACCTGGTACGGCAATCGGATGAAGGGGTCGGTAATCTCGATGACGTGCGCCGTCTGGAGATAGTCCGCAAAGAGGGTCTTATAGGAAACGCCTGTTTGGTTGAGGCGGATTTCGATGGATTTGGCGGCGAGCGACTTAGGAGTTTGAAGTGAGGAGTTAGGAGTTGAATCCCCTGCCCTATCCTCCCCTATTTTTGCAAAGGGGGACGCTTTAACAGGCTCAGAGACCGAAGGCATACCAAAGACACCGACGCGCTCCAAGGTTTCGACTTGGACTTTTGTGCCGTCGGAAACTTTTGTGTATTCAAATACTGCTGGCTCGGCCTTGAAGGTTTCATCGACGACATAGAGCTGGTCTTTGACGCGCTTGCGGCTCTCGGCTGCAAAGTCGATGATTTCAAGGGCTTCCTCTTGGGTGTAGTTGCCATCGGGATAGAGCAGCTTGACCAAGCCTGAGAAGGTTTTGCGGATGGCGTTGTGGTCGCGCTCGGATAGCGTGGTGCTGAAGGTGACGTATTTCTTCAGGTCGGCTGAGTAGTCGAACTTGCGAAGTTCGTGCAGCACGGCAGCCACATAGTCGGTGATGAGGCCATAACTTTTGCTGAAGGAGTCTTTCTTCAACATCTTGATTTCCCAGCCTGGGTTGTAGAGGTGGATGCGGTCTAAGAAGGCCCCTTTCTGGAATGCCGTGGGTATGGACTCGAAGAGGTGCAAGTTTTTGAGCATGTAAGGCACGGTGTGTTTGGTGTTGCCCACAAAGCTCATCGAGGCGGTGGCTTCATGAGTGGCTTTGCCACGATTGAAAGACTTGTTGGCCAGATAGTTCTGCATGGTGTCGATCATGACGGAATCTATCTGCTTGCCTTTCTGCTGCTCGAACTCGTCCCATGCGACCACGTCCCAATAACCGACGAGGCCAAGGATTTCCTTGTTGCCCGACATCTTGACGAACAAGCGGGCAGAGGTGACATCACCACCACTGACGAGGACACCGTATGGCGACAGTTCCTGAAACACATGGGACTTGCCTGTGCCCTTCGGGCCCAGCTCCATGAAGTTGTAGTTGTTTTCGACATGGGGCAAGAGGCGTGAAAGGACGATGAACTTCTCGCGTCGGTTGAGGTTGTCGGGGTTGAGGCCGACGGTGTGGATGAGGAAATCGATCCATTCATCAGTGGTGAACTCCTTCCGCTTGTTGACGTAGTCGTTCAAGTCGATGTTGGAGATTTGGATGGGTTTGATGTTCTGAATCTCCCAGCGGACTTTGACATCCTCACCGGGGATGTAGCCGACATCGACGATGCACCAAACGCCATTGCCCGAAAGAAGCTTTGGGTTCTTTCGGACATACTCGGTGCCGATGGGTATGTTGGTAAGGGTGAGATTGGCAAAAGAGGCTTCGTATTGGTCGACCTTGTCGTTGAGCAAAACGGAGATTTTGTCGATGATGCGGTAGCGGCCAGCCTCACGGATTTTGCCTTTCACCACTTCGGCCTCGGCACGGTGGACATAGTTGGTGCGGATGATGTGCTTGGTTTTCTCCAAGCCTTCCTCGATGGCCTCGGGGTCGTCGGTGGCGCAATACTGGCCAAGGAGGTATTCGAGGACATAGGTGGGCACAGGAAGGTTGCCCTTGACTTGGAAGGCCAGGTCTTTACGGACGACCTTGCCGATGAATTGGTCTAATATCTTGTGTTGCAGGTCCATATCAGTTTGTTTTATGGGCGGGGATTGAAATCGCCCGTTGTGGTGTTGTCGCCCCTTCAGGGCTATTAGAAGTCGCGTTCTATTAGAGTGTTGTTGGTAACGGTTTCACGGATGAGGGGATTCATGGGGTCTTCGGGTTTGTAAACACGAAGCTCCAAGATGTTGGATGGGGCTTGTTTGGTGAGGATGAGGTCAACCTCAAACATGCGCTCCGGCAGTTCGCCTGTTGCATTGAGGGTGATGGGACGTTCAGCCGAAACAAGCTCGTTGTTGCAATAGAGGGCGCAAAGGACATCCATTTTCTTGTGCTTCATGGAGACTGGCTCCAGCTGCACAAGTGTAATCTTCAGCTGTCCCGATACCATCGAGAGCTTGCGGTTCAAGAGGGCAACTGAGACTTCTTGACGCTCATCGCTGCGCTGCTGGGAGCAATGAAGCACTGGGATGACCAACTCTTGAAGCGAGGCTCCACCGTGGGTGAAGCCGTAGCCGCCTCCTTGGGCGTAGAAACGGTTCGTGCCTTTGGGTACAGCAACAAAGACAGGCTTATCAAGGTCTGATTCCATGCCCGACACCTCGGGCAACTTGAATTTGGCAATATGCTCACGCTCGGCATTGTCGGTGGTGAGGTAATAGCGGTTTTTCTGGTCGATGGTGCTTTCAGGGATATTCACTTTGTCCTTGTCGGCAAAATCGATGTCGTTGTATAGGAAACCATGGTCAGCGGTCAGATAGACATCGGTGATGTTGTAGGATGACAGAATGGAATAAATCTCATCGACGAGATTGGAAACAGCATTGTTGATGATGTTGAGAATCTGGGTGCGGGTACTGGCCTTGTGGCCGCTTTCGTCGATGTCGTCGTAGAAGACGATGACGAGCTGGTTCTTATACATCTCACGCTTCTCGTCGCTGCTTTTCTTGTCGAAGTTGGCGAAGCTGTAACAGACGGCGTTTTCGTTGTAGCGTCTCACCTGCTCGGTGCGGTCGTCGGTGGTGTTCAGATAACGGCCATCGACGAGCATGGAAGTATCGACTTGCAAAGCCAGTTCCTTATGAGGCAGCAAAGCGGGTTTGCAATACTTGGTTTCGGTGGGCAGCATGGCGATGGCATAGCTTAGTTCGGCCACATGGCGGCGGCGCTTGGCTATCTCACCCATGATTTCGGCGGCTATCTCGTAACGCAGTGCATCACAAATGATGAGTGCCATCTTCTCGGTGTGTGGGGCACAGAAATCGGCATAGAAGTTCTGCTGTAGGTGCATGTCTTTGAGGCCGGCCAAGCCATTTCCCTTCTCGACTAGGCACTTCATCCATTCGAGATTGAGCTTGTTGGTGAATTGTGCGTAGTCGGCATCAAGGCGACGCTTGACCGTCATCATGTCGTCATAGACAGGGACGGTCTTGGAGATGCTGTCGAAGCTGTTTAAGGCCTTGCGGTAATAGGTATCTACCCAATAGAGGTCTTCGGCGTAACGCTGGATGTAGTCTTCTGGATAGTTGAACTTCAACGAAGGATATTCTGCGGTCTTCTTATAGAGGTTGGCCACATTCGCCACAAAAAGGATGGCGGGTTGGGTTTCGGGGTTGTTGTCTTGCTTCAGGCGAAGCTGATGCAGACGCTCAACAAGCCTGTCGTTATCGGTATAGAGATGGTTGGCGACCAACTGCTGTAGGATTGGCCAACACATGGTTTCGGGCATATAATAAAAATCGGCTTCGGTGCCGTAACATTCGATGATGCTTTGCTCCTTGATCTTGCCTGAAAGGGAAAGCAAGGCCGACTCAAAGGGTTTGGCTATGGCCTTATCACTGAAAGCGAGGGCCATGATGCGGTTGATTTGATTGAGTTGGAAAGCATTATCGATTTTGTAGGCGCAATAGGTGTCGTGCTTCTCGTCGGCGATGATCTTCTGAAGGATGGCATTGTATTTCATCGACTCGGCCACCGGAGCAAAGCGACGGTCGGGCTGGTTTTCGAGATAGCCGACATTGAAGATGTCCTTCAGCTTTTGCTGGAGGTAGCGGGCAACGTCGGGTTTGGCGACGAGGCGACGATAGAAGGCATCGCGCTTGGCATCGTCGGTCTGCACATCAAGGAGGATGAGACGGATGATGAGTGAATCCCAGTCCAGCATCTTGTCGAGGCCAAGATAGCCTGACAGAAGACCACGGTAGCCCAGATCATCGTTGAAGTGACTGCCGAAACAATCCTTGAAGATGGATTGGAACTTCTTGAGTTGCATTTCGCCGACATGTCGCTGGATGAAGGTGGAGAACTGGCCGCTGATGTTGTGTTGCTGCATGAAGGCCTCATAGTCGTCGTCGCGATAGTCGGTGTTGGTGGCGAGGATGTCCATAAGGGGAAACTGCATCATCTGAGCTTGAGTTGAAGGGCGCAGCCCTTCGAAGGCGAGGATGACGCGCTCGTCCTTCCAATCGTTGAGGATTTTGTATTTAGTGTTGAACCAAGCCCCGTTGAACTTCTCGTAGCGGTAGCCAGGCTTCCACTCGTAGCTGTCGAGTTCGTCGGCCTTGGTTTCGAGGCTGAAGACGAACAGCACATGGAGGTTGGGGTTTAGGTCGAAGTATTTGTATATCTTTTCCTGCATAGATGTTATCGTTTTATTTCAACTTACTTGTCAGGTCAACCCCGAAATCTGTCAGAATATATTTTTGGCGAGGATGACGGGGGTTGTCGGGGTAAAGAGGAGCGACCACCCTACATTCAACAAGTTTGTTCAATATGTTATTCCGGAACCTGCTTCGGTTGCTCTCACCAACTGCTTGCATGAGTTCCGATACCGATTTTGGCGCACGGCTTAACAGGGCAATTATTACTTCTGCAAGCTTAGGACATTGAACATAGGACAACTCGGGACAAGCTTGGGACAGAACTTGGGACAATTCTTCGATAACCATCTTATATTCAGTGGCATTAACTTGATCATTAACTTGGGACAAATTGACCACCTTGTTCTCGACAGGCTCTTTGACAACGACACTAAATGCGGTCAAAAAGCCAACATTAAACTCTGCCGGCGGGCTGTTGTTATCCCTTAATAGGTCTTGCACTTCACCCACACCGTGGTTGAACATGTTGACATAGTTCAGCGTTTTCATCATTTCTGCCACCACGCTGTTTCGATAGTCATTCACGTTGGGAAAATTCTCGGGTCGAGCATGGCCATATAGTCCGCCTGGATTCATCACTTCAATATGATGGTCATATTGGTATAGTCGGGTAGGCATATTCGACTGGTAATCGCGGTGCATCACTGCGTTCATGAGCAACTCGCGCAATGCTTTATAAGGATAATTATGCACATCCTTTTCCCGTAGGATGCTGACAGGAACAGGACGTTTTGTGACTATGCCGTCTCTGATGAAGTTCTCAAGCTGTGGAAGCATCGTATAAAGGCTTCCTTCAAAACGTCGTTCATTCAATATCTCACCGCCGTTGTCGTTGCCTTTGAAGCGAACAAACTGGATATAGGCACCGGGCATATAATACCGAGGATTTTTCCCAAACATGATAAGCGATGCGTATGTAGGGCAATCCCATTGCATATTGAAAAGATGGAGCGATGCCAATTTTTCTTTCAAAGGACGGGTATCTTTGGAAAGCACTTCCGCATCAATGGCGCGAGGCAAATACTCCTTGACAATGGTATCAATGTCGATATCATCGAGGGTGGCATCACGGCAAGGACGAGTATCGAAGGTGGGCAGGCTGGCAGCACAGCGTTCGGCGAGAATGCGTTCCTCTTCGAGACTGGCAATGTCTCTTCTCGGCCCGATTCTGACGAAGGTACGACCACGATAACGGACAGGCGTATCGAACGAGGGAGTTACCTCCACCACCAGCACATCTCCCTCGGCTGTGCTCACTTTTTCAGTAGTCATTACGGGCAGAGGGAGTATATTGCCTTCAGAACGGATACTACTGATTTTTTTCATCAATGCGTCATCGACCTTCAGGCCACTGATGCGACCCTCGTCAGTGACACCAATCAACAAGTAACCTTTTTTGCGGCTGCCAGGCAAGTCGTTGGCAAAAGCGCAGATAGCCTCCTGAAACTTGTCCATGTTTCCAGTGGAAACTGTCCGTTCGATACGATAGCTCTCGTCTGAAGCCAGTATTTCGTATAGTTCCTTTTCGGTCATTTATTATTGTATTATTTCAATCTGCAAATATAACCATTTCATTTCAATTTCGCCAACACCTGTCCGAATTTGGCGTAGTTGGCCACCACGCCGTCGTCGAGGTCGATGGCGATGTTTTGGTTGGCCACGGGGTGCAGCAGGTCGTGGTACTCGCGGCACTCCTGAAGGTCTTTCTCCATCTTCGTGAGGGCGCGGGCTTGGGCCGAAGTGAGTTTGAGGATGCTGGCATTCAAATCGTTGATGCGGTTGGTGAGCCGCTCGATGTAGGGCAACAGGTATTTGCTGCGGATGCGCTCGACGGTGAAGGGCGTCATGCGGTGCATATAGACCAACACTTGGAACGCGCCTTTCTTCGATGAGAAGAGCCAATAGATGGGGCGATTCTGGTAACGTTTTTTGTGGTCGGCGTAGAAGTCCTTGGCAAAATAGGTTTCGAGGTCTTTGCCGAGGGCCTTTTCGAGATAGGATAGGTTGGCGGCATGGTTCTCTTCGCCGAAGACGAGCTTGACAAACTCCGACATTCGGGCTGCGGCGCAATCGGGGAAGCCGCTGTCGATGGGCATGAGGGGAATGATGCCGTCGTCATCGATAGTGAACAGTTGGGAGTTGTTCAGTTGTTCAGTTAATGAGTATGGCGCAAGCTCTTCAGCGGTGGGATTGGGATGGGCGATGGCGAGGCCGGTGCGGTCCAAGCGGTAGCGACCCATCATGCAGCCGACGGCATAACTGATAAGTTGCTTCATCAGTGCATCATCGTGCCAAACTATTTTTTGTTCTTTTGTGTCCATATTTGTTGTTTGTTATCTAACTAAATCTAATCTGTTTCATCCTGTCCTACGGTTTTAATGGTTACAACCCAATGGCCTTTTTTCCGTCCTCCTTCGCGACGAAGAAGACCGAGCCTTTGCAAGCGCGTGATATTTGAGATGGTGCCACCTTCGGTAGCCTTGGGATTGAAAGCAAGGTATTGCTTGCGGGTAGCATCGGGATGAAGCAAGAAATAAGCAAGGATGTGGATTTGCGATTCCGTTAGCTCAATACAGCTGTCGCACAAGCTTTTTTGTATGGTCTTTTGTATGGTGTCAAAATCCTTTTGTATGGTATCAAAATCTTTTTGTATGGCCTTTTGTATGGTATCTGTGGCCGTTCCCGATTCTGTTGAGGTAGTAGTTGCATTAGAGTCAACCCAAAGTGTGGTCTCAACACGGTCGGGATGCTGCTTCTCGGCAATCGTAGGTGCTTGCCAGTCGTTGTCTTTCCACCCTTTTATGATTGTGTCAGCACCGCTACCGGCCTTTTCGCCCACCCCTATAAGCACAAACATTTTTTGAAGGATGGGATTGCGGCAGATGCTATAGCCTCCAGCGTAGAACTCATCGACCGACACCAGCATGGAACCCGGATTGGAAATGACAATCTTGTTGGAATAGCGGTCGATAGTGATGTTCCCCATCATAGTGTAGGAAGCATGGATAAGTGCATTAGCCAGAGCCTCTCTCAAAGCGGTATGGGCTGATGTGTATTCCTGGCGTGTAACGCCATCGGCTGAAAGCATGAAAGGTGTCGGCAACGCATGGTATAAACGAGGCAACACTCGACCGAAAAACTGGTAAAGATTGGCTTCCCATGTTCCATCGGGATAGATTCTGTCCGTCCATCTAATTTCAGGATCAATGCTGAGTCTTTCGCGGTAATCGGGGAAGAACCAAGGCAGGCATTCCTGGTCGGTGATGCTGGCCGTCTTGCCAAACATGAGAATGCCCGCAACGGTGAAACCTTCTTTCGAGGCGACCCTGTCTTTACGGTAGGCACCAATGTTTTCGAGGAAAGTCTTGTCGTCGACTTCCGACCATGGATGTCCTTCGTGTCGCGAGTCGTACACCTGCCGATAGTTGCGTAAGGTGGCCATGTCGACGTCGTCCATCGTGTAGTTTCTCAAGATGCGTGCGTCAGCAGAGCTGCGTAGATGGTTGGCGTCGGAGAACATCTGCCTAACCTCGTCGTCGCCACACACATAATCCCCCTCATGCCTACGGCGATAGGTATGCCCAATGGGATTGGTGGTCAGATAAACAGGACGAAGATCGTATGCGGCCCTTGGCACCCTAAACACCAACAGGAAAGAACCATCCTGCAAGGTCACGGCTTCCACATCGTTTTCAACGAGAAGCGGGACGCTAACACAATTCTTGTTGTGGGCATCGTCCCAAAACTTCTTCCTATAATCCTGAATCTGTCCTTCCGTTAGGCCGTCGGCGACATAACGGCCATTCGTTTCCTTAACGCCCAAGATAATGACACCCCCATTCGTATTGGCAAAGGCCGAAAAGGTCTCCCAGAAGCTCTTTGGGAAACCGCCTTTTGCCGACTTGTATTCCACCGTTTCGTTTTCCTTTGCCAAGGTTTTGATTTCGTTTACGTTCATTTGTGGTTCCCTTCCTTTCATTTTTATTCTATCGTTATCTCCCCCTGCTGCAAGATGGTGACTTCCTCCAATGGCACCTCGGGCTGTAGCTCGTCCTCGAGGCCGTAGATCCCGATGAACTGCCGGTTAAGCTCCTCTTCGTTCTGGTGGAGCTGGCGGAACTTCGCTTCCCATTCCTCTTTGTAGGCCTCCACTGCCGACTCCAAGTCGCTTGCCTTGCCTTCCTTGAAAACCCTCACCAACTCGTTCTCCTCGAAATCCCACGAGGTCTCGTGGGCATCCCAGTCTTGCTTGCTGATGGTGATGCAATCTTGAACAATAGACTTAGAATTTGGAATTAGGCAAATAGGTAGTTTAAACACATCTCCTATTTGACATGCCATTGTTGGATTTATTATTTTTAAAATGCTAGATATTGCTTTTGTGTTCAAAAAAGCCAATACTGAAAAAATGTCTTTTTCAGGAAAAAGACTCATACCATTGACATCAAACAAAAAGCCTTGAGGGAAATATCTAAAAGCGGAATAACTGCCAGAGCCTGTTAAACTCCATGAAATGGCTTCTTTGAAATAAAACGAAGGATTTCTTAATACTGAAATGAAATCTTTCATTTCTTGTCCATCATTTTCATAATTTACAACATAGTCTTGGTTTCCATACCATTTCAAACCTGCACCACCTTTTCTATAAGGGAACCATTTTTTTTTCGATGCAATAGCTTCATTAGAATCATTTAAATATAAACCAATTTTTCTATAATTTACTTCAAACCACAAACGGAGAAATCTATTGTTGTCACACGTAGCAATTCCTTGTTTTACAGGATAACGATTACCAATATGGTCTTTGGACATCAATTGCATCATTTTCTCGCTCACCCAATACCCAATCGGGCATCCAGGGATTTTCTTGAAGTTGGATTGAGGGATGGCAAAAGAGTTGCCAGTTTTCAGTTGTTCAGTTGGCAGTTTGAGTGCGGTCAAGAAACGGGCTTCTTTTTGGGCGGAAGGCGCGTAATCCACCAAGCGGAAATAGCGGCTTTCGGCAGTGGGCTTGGCATTGGTAAGCACAAAAGCCGTGTTTTGCACCACCTCGCCACTCAGCTCGTCGAAGGTGCGAGGCCCAAGGTGCAACATGCTGTCAATCTGCAAGTCGTCAATTACATGGGTGCGCAGCTTCTCGAAAGAGGAAAGGAACATCCACGACTGCATGTTGATCATGCCATATTTGGCATTGGGCAAAAGGCGGTCTTCGGCCACCCGCATGAAGACGGCAAAAAGGTCGGCCTTATAGTCCTCGTAGTTGTCCTTCACATACTTGGCCAATTCGCCATTCATGTTGCCGCTGCCCATGTAGGGCGGGTTCATCACCACGGCTGCGTATTTGTCGGTCAGGGCGCGCACCAAGGGATGGGTCTCGCCTTCCATCGGTTCTATCTTCATGATGGAGCCGAGGTTGCGGGCTTGCCTCAGAATGGGATAACGCTCGCAAACGGGGTCGTCGGGCTGGGGCATGTCGTGTACGCGGGGCATCACCTCGCAATCGATGGCCGAGGGGTATTGCCGGCAAGCCTTCAGCATGAGGCTGAAAGTGGCCAACTGGCGGGCGCGGGTGTCGATGTCGACGCCGGTGAGGTTCTTCTCGAAGATGGCACGGATGGCCTGGCGGCGGCTGAAGCCCTCTTCGATGTAGATGGCATAAAGCACGTCGAAGGCTTCGCCGAGGATGTGGCCCGAGCCGCAGGAGAGGTCGGCAAAGGTTAGAGTTGAGAGTTGAGTGTTGAGGGTTGAGGGTTGGGAGTTGGGAGTTGGGAGTTGGCTGCCGCCGTCGGTGGGTTCAACCAAGTAGTGCCACGAGGCTTTGAGGGGGCTGTCGGGGTTGTTGTCCAAGTAGATGCGGCCAAGGGTGTTTTGCACCATGTACTTCACGATCCAGTTGGGGGTGAAGATCTGGGTGGCGGCGGGGATGTCGTCGGCCTCGGCCTTGTGGCCGCTCTTGAAGGAGGCAAACACCTCGTCTTTGCGCTCCGCGATGTAGAACTGGTAGAGCCAGCCGATGAGTTCGGTGGTCTGGTAATCCTCTTGGGTGATGAAGGTGGAGCCGTTGAGCAGGCTCATGAAGCCGTTGGAGGCGAGGATGTTGGTGGGCAGCAGCAGCTCGGTGAAGTCGTTGAGGGTGCCGAAGCACTTGCAGAGGATGGGCATCGACTGGCAATAGGCCACGATGAGGATGGCAAACTGGTCGGTGATGCGGTTGTCGTCGTCGACGACGGCGTTGAGGCGCGCGGCGTCGGAAGCGGTCATTTCGGGACGGATGCCTTCGTGGGCCTGCTTCACCATGAGCGGGATGCGCACGTCGGGCGACTCGAACTCGAGCACGGGGCTGATGAGTCCGTTGCGCGACAGGATCTGGATGGCCATGAGGCGGTTGAACCAAGTGTAGGCGCCTTCCTCGCACACTTGGCGGAAGCCGCAGCGGGCGATTTCGTCCTTAAGGCGCATCCACTTCCCATAGAAGGAAACGTCGTAGACCTCGCCTTGGAAAAGCGTGCCGTCGGCGGCTTGCATGGGATGGTCGCGCTCGTCGACGGTGCCGTTGTCCTTGAATCCAAGGGCGTTCATCTTGCTTTTGACGCCCGAGAGCAGCGACTTGCGGGCTTCGGTGGCGAAAGATTTGAGTTGCGTCGTGTTCATGGCGTCAGATGATTAGGTCGTTGTTTTCGAGAGCCGTGAGCATACGCTGCCTCAGTCCCTGCAAATAGTCGTCGATTTCGGAAGCGTTCTTGATGGTGCGAGGATGGCCTTCGGCGAAGCGGCTGAACTTGATGGGCTTGCGCTTGCCGCTTTCGGCGCGTTCCATGATCGTGTTGACCCACTTGTTGAAAAACTCGGTGGTGTCGATGCTGTTTTTCAGCTTGTCGATGCTCTGCGAGGCGCAGGCGTTGGCGATGGTGGCGTCGCGCGATGGCAGTATCGTGGCGGCCACTCCGTTGTCGTTGCACAGCTGTTCGAACTGGTCGAAGACCAAGTTATAGGCTTCCTTCACCTTGCTGGCATACTCCTGACGGATGGCTACAAGTTCCTGATTGAGCTTGTCGCGGAGCTTCTTGTAGGCATTGAGCTTGTCGAAAGGATGCTCGTCGGTTTCGATGGCTTTGAGGTTGTCGAGGTCGTGCTGGCTTTCTTCTTTGAGGTAGGCGAAGTTATCCTGATTGCTCTTGATGAAGGCGCAGATGCTGTCGTATTGCGGCTTTTGGTCGGTGGCGAAATCGGTGATTTCGGCACACACGTCGCACAGCGACTTGGCCAGATCCTTGTCGCCGATGACCATGTTGAAGAACTTGGTTTCGTCGCGCTCCACCATCCAGTTGTTGAGCATGTCGATATACTGGATCAGGAACTTCGCGAAAGGCGCGTTGCCGACGGCGGTCAATGTGTTGGTGTTGTTCTTGGCGAGCCTGCCGATGGCGGCTTTGGCCACGTCGAATACCTCGGTGGCTTCCTTCGACTTGAAGGTGGTGCCGCTCTTATAGATGACATTCCAAGTGCTGATGAAGTTGTTGACCAACTCGGAGGAAATGACGGCAGCCGCGCGAATGGTCATGTCCTTCGGATTGCCGATGTTGGAGGCAACGAAGTCGAGTTTCGTGGCACGCTCGCCTTTGGCGTACCAGTCGTAGAGGTGGCGGCGCACCAATTCGTTGACCAAATAGCTTGTGGCCACGGGTGCCCAGCCAAAGGGAGCCTTGTTGTAGCGCGTTTGGATGTCGGCCAACGAGATGTCGGGTTGGGTCTTGATGAAGTTGTTGAGGATTTGCTCGGCGTCGCCCATCGGGGTGTTTTGGTAGAAATTCGGGTCGATGGGTTTCATGACGGCTGAGCGAAGCGAGGCGATGTCCTTGGGGACGGAAGCGCCGGCGGCCTTCTTGGCGTGGATGTAGTAGTTGGCGAAATGGGTGTCCATGGCGCGACGGTAGCGGTCTTTGCCTTTGGCGCTGCCCAACTCCTTTGAAGAGAGGGCGTTTTGGCCGGAGAAGACCTTGCAGGTGTCGAGCATGTCTTCAATGCTTTTCTGGATTTTGTCTTGGTAGAGGCGTTTGGCCTGGTCGCGGAACTTGTCGTTGGCCTTGGCGCGTTGCTCAGAAGCGCCATTGGCCGACTTGACGAGATAGCTCTGCACGCGGCAATACCAACGGAAATCCTTCAGGAAGTCAGACGAGGGGTCGTGATAGGCCGGGCTGAGGTAGAACATCAGCGAGTTGCTGTTGTTGCCGAGATAGGTGTCGCCGTCAATCTCAACCGCCGGGTCGATAAGGATGGTGACGAGCATGTCCTCGCCATTGCGGGAGAGGAAACGATAGCCGTCAATATCGAGGCTGACCTTAAACGAATTGTTATAGTAGGACTCCTTGTCCTTCAGGCCGAAATAGGAATAAATCTCGTTGAAGAGTTGGCGGTCAAGCTCATCGATGCCGATTCGCTCGTTGTTGATGAGGTTGGCCACGTTGATTTCGTCCTCGGTATAGAAATCGTACAGCTCCAGGTTGTCCTGGTTCTTCGCCTTATACATGATGTTGTTGTCGCAAAGGAAAGAAAGGACATCGGTGATGGCGTTTTTCAGCGTGGCACGCGCCTCGTTGACGTCGCGCAACATGAGGGTGGTGACGTTTTCGGCAGTGGCCGGAAACAGCAGCTTGTCGGGCGACGACAGGTTGCAGATCATGAACATCACATCGACGACGCGCTTGGCGAAATCCTTGTCATTGGGATATTCTTTGGCCATGTCGTCGGCCTTCTGCTTGGCGATGCGGGCGCGAGGCGTGAGGCTTTCCTTGAACATGGCGTTATAGAACTGGTCGAAGGAAATGAACCGGCCTGTCTCGTCGTTCATGGTGAGCTTGGCGGTGCTGTGGGTGACGTTGATCATGGAGCGTTCGGTGCCGCGCACCTGCTTGTTCACAAAGTCAAGCGCATCAAACGAGTTGAAGACCTGGATCATCAACTTGAACTGATACGGGATGAAAGGATAATAGTCGATGAAGTTCTCCTTTGAGGTGAAGCTGTAATAAGAAGCAGGCAGAGGGAGCATCGTTTCGATGGCTTCCTTGTCGGCTTCGTAGAGCTTGCCCAGCTCCAGCTCACCTGTGCCATTCTTATCAAGAATACGCTTCTGGGTGATGTAGTCGGCCTTGGTGCCTTCGAGCGACACACGCACCTCGAAGCGGCCCATGATTTTGCCGAATTGGTCGGTACCTGAATTGAAGTTACAGGCTTGCGCCAAATCTGACAGGGCTTGCTGGGCGGTGCAAGCAGCCCACACCCTATCGCCACAGCGGTTGTGGAACATGGTGACAATCTCCTGAAGCTGTAGGAGCAAGTCGCCTTGGACACCGACAAACTGGCTGACCTCATCGACGAGGAAGAGCAGACGGAAGTCGTCGCCTTTGGTCTTGAGGTAGTCGCAGAGGTCGTCGGCGAAGGATTCGACGCTGGTGTTGGTGGCATCGTTCAGGATGAGGTCGCGCTGCACCGAGAAGTCGGGGTCAACCTCCTTGGCCTTGCGCAGCACATAGTCGAGGCGGTTAGTGGCCAGACGATACGACTGCTCATCCCAATTGAAGCCCTCGGCTTTCAGCAGCTCCTTGAACTGCTCGAACTTGCCTTGCTGTGCCAGGTTCTTTTCGAGGTGCAGGGCAAGCGAGATGTTGTAGCCGTTAAAGCCACAGTGCTTGTTGAAACGGTTCCAGAAGGCATCGAGGAAAGTGTTGCTGCGGTTGACGCGGATGTTGTTGACCGTGCCGATGTTGAACAGGATGACCTCTACCTCGGCCTTCTTCAGCCAATGCATCAAGTCGATGACTTGGAAGGCTTGCACTTCGAGGTTGGATTGGATGGGGTCAGCCTCCTTGACTGCGGTCAACAGTCGATTCATGGCTTCATCGCCATAGCGCTTATCTAGGCAATAGTTGAGGTATTTCAGGAAGTGCGACTTACCTGAGCCGAAATAACCGTCGATCCAAATGCCGTCGTGGCTCTTGTCTTTGTTTTTGATGGCCACAAGGATGTTGTAGAGACCTTGTATGATTTCGTCGGTGAAGACATATTCGTTGATTTCGGTCTCAACGGTCTTGTCGTCGAAACCGTCGGCTGAAACCGCAGGGTTAAGTGGGCGGTCGATGTCCCATTTGTATAGCTCGAACTGTTTCATTATGCTGTAGTATTTTAATTCAAGAGTTTGATGGTTCTATAAGGATTGGTTTCGGCGAAACGGTTGAAGAGGCCAAAGTGCTTGTCGCTGCAATTGCCCGGATAGAACATGATGATCTTATAGGCTTCGGTGTCGTTGTATTTCTCATAGCAATCGAAGAAGACATGGGCGCGGAGATAAGGGAACATGTTGCCAATGCCTGTAAGAAAGACGAAGGGGCGACGCTTTGTGTCGGCCTTCGCCTTATGCTCCATGATGCGGTCGTGGATGAACTGATAATACTCGTCGCTGCCAGCTTCCTGCATCAGGCTTTGCGTGACCACATTAGGCTCTTTGAGGTCTTGCTGTAGCAGATCTTCGAGAAAGGGAGGCTCGTTGGCGCCAAGACGGATGGACTTCAAGTAATCGCAGAACAAATCGAAGAGATTCAAGATGAGAATATCGAGGTGTTCGGTCGGGCGGTAAAGGTTTTCCTGATACAGTTTCAGCTGACTATAAATCTCAGCTTCTTGCTGAGGGTCGTACTGAAACACATAGTAGTTATAGAACAGGTTGGTGGAGGTGTCTTGGAAGTCCTTGTCCTTCAGCTTCTCGTAGAGCTGTTCAATGGTCATGGGTGTCATAACAGGTCTGATTTGATTTGTTCGATTTCGTAGGACTGAAGGAGGCAGGCTTCGAGAAACCAGTCTTCGCCATGATTGAGATAATAAGCGTAGGCTTGCGGCTGCGCTTTGAGTGGGGAAAGCTGGGCATTGAATGGGTCGAGCATACCGACTTGGCGCAAAATGGTGAGATAAGCCGAAGCGACCTTGCCTTTGGTGGTATCTGCCCAGCTGTCCACAAAATCATCAGAGGCCGCTATTTCAGAAAAGGCCATCATCAAATCGGGCTTGGCAAGGGTTTGCACCACGGAACGCCACTTGCGCATGGTGGCCTTGACGTGGAAATCGAAGGCGATGCGGTAGGTTTTGAGGATGACATAGAGCAGGGCGATGCGCTGGGCTTGGCCATCCAAAGTTTGATACCATGACCAGAAGTCGGCAGGCATGGCATCGACGCGCTTTTTGTATTCCACAATGACGCGATAGCGAGACTTGTGAGAATTGATATTCAGGATGTTATTATTGTTGACTTCCTTATCAATCAAAGCGTCCCTATCCTCGGATAGCAGCATAGGCAGCATGAGGTTAAACTCATTGAACTGCAATCCGCAAGCGGTAAAGGAGGCACTATATGGGCTGGTATTATTCATCTAAAATGCGTTTGGGTATAGAGGGTGCAAATTTATGGAAAAAATGGTGAATTTGGAGGGGGATTTTTGTAAAAGTTGAGAGTTTAGAGTTGAGAGTTGGGAGTTACCAGTTTGCAGTTAGGAGTTAGGAGTTAGGAGTTTAGAGTGGGGAGTTGAGAGTGGGGAAAGTGATTGCGGAATCTGAGGAATCTGCGGAATCGAGTTGGAGCTTGGGGATTCTCCCTGACCTTGCAGCCCATGTCGGGCGAACAAAAAAAAGGAGTCTTTCGACTCCTTTTTTTTCGTTAGGTTGCCTTGCCTTAGGCCTCTTCCGTCAGGTCGACGACTTCGG
>CALDIA010000142.1 GCA_937901455.1 uncultured Bacteroidales bacterium
TCGACATCAAGAAAGCCGGTGCTTTGAGCATGGTGTATTTGGATGTGGAAAGGATTGGATAAACACCACAACATGAAATTATGAAAGATTCAATTATACAAAGATGTCCTAAATGCGGCTGTTGGTGTGAGGCAACATCAAAGGGAATCCTTGGCCGTCTGGTAGGGACTGTGCTTGACCAATCCGAAACTGTCGGGAACTTTGGAGGCAAGTATTTAGGCAACATCGGAAAATTCGCAGGAAAGATAGTTGGAGGCGTTACAAGTACGCCTGAAGCTATTGGTAGTGCCGTCGTTGGAGACAGATACCAGTTTACTTGCCCACAATGCCATGCTGCTTGGAGTACGGACGATGACAAAAACGATCAAACATGCATCAAACAGCACTGGGATGAAGTCATAGATGATTGTGAAAAAGTCCATGCCAAACTTGCTAAAAAGAACCAGCATGAAACACAAGAATACCTCAGAACCCTACAGGACAAGTTGGCAGATGAAAATTGTGATGACTATGCTGGAGCGGTTTTGCATGACACCCTTGCCTTTGCGTATTTGGAACAAGGAGAAAGGACCAAGGCTCTGGAACATATCAATCAGTCATTGAAGCTGTTTGTTGATTCAAACTCAAGAGCCTTGAAGGGTTGTATAATGAATGAAGGAAGAAACTCCGTTGATGCGTATGCTGCGATGAAGGAAATCATTCAATACAAGAAGGCAGAAACGGACAGCTTATATTTTTCCAAGGAGAGTTTTAGTCAACAATTTAGAGCCATCCAAAGCTCGTATGTAAACCGATTCTTAGAAATTCCACAACAACAGCGTCGTTTCGTTTATTTGGTTCCTGTCGATTTGGATGAAAAGCTTGACCAATTACCAGAGGATTTATATGTTCTTCCTATCGGTTATTTGCCAACTGAAATGGATTTTGTGGGAGGTCCGAAAGAACAAACCTTGTATGTTTGCCATCCTTACAAACCAAAACTATACATTCCATACGACAGGTATGATGTTGAGTTGTTCCGAGACGAATTGAATGAGTTCTGTTGGATAATGGACTGCCTTGGCGCAAAACGCATTGAGTTTTCAGATGGCAAGTCGGAAACCCAATCGGATAAGAGCAAAGAAAGTGATAGCGTACATGGTGGAGGGCAATACAAGGGAATAGGTGGTCAAGTTGGAGCCTCAGCTGAAAGTCAAGCCGAGTTAGACATACAGACCAAAGAGTTGTTGATGAAGGGTAAGTCATACGACCTCTCAATGACCCGCAAGCCCTTTATTTCTCCAGATACTGTTTGGCTACAACACAATCAAGAGTGGCAAAGGTGTTGTTCAAGCCGACTTGACGGGAGGTTGAGAGAATGTTCACTTACTCTGTCAACCGCATCTTCTGCATCTATTTCCGAATCAACACGCAAGAGATTAGAAGTTGAAATTGATGCAATTACTGTTGGTTTATCTGGAGGAATTGAAAATTCTGAAGAAAAGGTAAGCCGAAACGAGAACACCTATGTCAGAAGATGTCATGTTGAATTCTATCCAATGAGCGAATATCAAAACAAACCTTCTGTGGATCCTGTTCCATCGGAGAAAACAGTCCAACAGAAAAGCGGTGTGGCTGGGAAATCCAATAAATGGCTTTTTTGGGTCATGGGTGGCGTTATCGCAGCCTTGGCTGCGGGATTAATCATCGCATTAATGTGAAAGTACACGATATACAGCAAATAACCTATCTTATGGAAAAACAATCGTCAAAATACACACGTGAAGAAAAAAGATTGGCTAAAAAGATTAGGGGAATAATAAAAGACCCCAATCACACAAGAAAACAACTAAAGAACGCTATTCCCTATAAGGATGAAGTTGTTGGCGCACTTAACTGTCTTGCAGGCATGTTGAAAGAAGAGGTTGAAAAAGACAAAAGATTGAGTTCGGTTTTTCGAAAGTATTTGTTAGAAGAAACTCAAATTCTGAACGATTGCTTGAAAGATAATCAGGTAAGCGAAAGTGAGCGAACAAGAATTCTTGATGCTCTTGACAACTTTGGGAAACAATATGCATCTGTTGAAATAGAGCGAGAAAGACAATCTGGGAAAACCAAACGCTTTGTAGCAGGAACAATGGGGACTTTGGGATTGGGAGCGATAATTGCGGCTTTGTTTAAAAGGGATTAAATCTGATTGAAATGGCGATGGATAAGAAAGATAAACAATCAAAAGAGAGGAATGAGTTCCCGATGTGGGGATTGGTACTGGGAGTTGTCAGTATAGCATTGGCATTTATGTCATACGGTTTATATACACTGCTGCCCCATTCTGAGCAAGGATGGAAAACCACAAGTCTATGGATTCAAATAATATTCTTTGTGGCACTGGCAATCGGTTTATTTGTTTATTTTTTGCACAGGATAATTGAATATTTCAAAGGTTTCAGAAACAAAGAAAACAGAGATTCCTAATGCGTACCTCCACCCTCAACTTCACTCAACCTGCTCGTCGCGTCTATACCGCCACGAAGAAGGCCATCCAACAATGCGGCCAGTTCAAGCGCATCGAATGTAACGACCAGACCTTTACCATCACGGCGAGGCATGGGATGAGTTTGCTGTCATTTGGCGAAAACATCACCATCCATGTGGTGGCCACAAGCACCCAAAAAACCGAAGTGAGGATAGAGTCGGCATCACGCATATTTCTCAACTTCATCAACGGCGGCGCAAACAAGAAGAACATACAAAGCCTCGAAGACTACATCCGCAACGAGGTGTATAAGCTTTGCAGCGACGAGGAAATCAGGTTGCGGCGGTAAGCCTCATTTTCAACACGAATGGCCATAAATGATTCACGAATTGTTCAGAAATTGTTTTTTGATAATTCGTGGCAAATTTGTGGTAATTCGTGTCTAAAAACAAGGAACCATTCCTCACTATAATTTACCACATTCCATTGTGCTATGGCAGAGGTGCGATAGTTTTGCACTCGTTATCAAAACCAATGCATTATGGGTTCATTTTTCTTCATTGTATAAAACGGAGCATATCCACCCAGTCTAAACGCTAAAAACCGTTCAAAAAAG
>CALDIA010000143.1 GCA_937901455.1 uncultured Bacteroidales bacterium
GACCTCGATGCTTTCAAGGCCATCAGGGGCAAATACCTGATGTATTGATTTCAATCACTGCCTTGGGAAGCGAATTTAACGGAAACAAATCTTTGGGAAACAAATCCCCAGCAAATCCAAAACAAATCAGCGGCTAACCGCCTTCGCCCGTTTTCGCCCGTTTTCGCATGGCAAATGCACATGTTCAGGCCTCCAAAATTGAAAACTCAGAAGGACGGCGAAACACAAAAACGGCGAATTGGGCGAATTTCGCGAATTTGGCACTGACGGAAAGGGGACGCTTCATGCTTGGAGGAGCGGGAAAACAACGTGGACAAGCCGTCCGCAGGCCGACAGTTTCCTGCCGTCACCGTTGTTTTTCCTTGGCAATGAGGATGGAACGGTTCAGCTTGTCAACAAACCATTGCTTTTCAGGCAGGTAGGTCAGATATTGACCGACTTTGATGTTCGGTTCGTCGAGCATCAGTAATTCGATATGTTCGGTGTTGCCTTCACTGCACAGCAGCAAGCCTATCGGGGGATTCTCCCCTTCTTGCATGTCGTGCTTCTGCAAATAGTTCAGATAGAGTTCCATCTGGCCCTATGGCTCCATGACAATCTTTGCGACAGTGTCGCAAGGATTCTCTCGCCGTAGGCGGAATACTTCACATAATTCAAGTCCTCGTTGATATAGTGGCCAATATGCCAAAACATCATGCTTGACTTGGCATTGACATAGACGGCGACTTTTTGCCTTGCGGTGTCGATGATTTGGGATATGCCGTTATAAAGGTCGTCGCACACCTGCAACAATTCCTTGGGTTCGGCAACCGTGATGTCCGTTGTGGTTTTCTCTGCCATTTCCTTCTTAATTGAGGCGACAAAGATAGTAAAAGTTTTTGGTTGACGACATGAAGCTCATCCTCTTCCCCCAATACACGGTAAACAAATCTTTGGGAAACAAATCCCCAGCAAATCCAAAACTAATCAGCGGCCAGCCTTCGCCCGTTCTCGCATGGCAAATGCGGAAGAACGGGTTTATATCTCCTGTAAGCTGCTTATCGCCTCGTCAATGCTGTCGCAGGCGGTTTCAAGCGTTTCGATGGCTTCCTGCATTTGCTCGCCACGATTGCTTTCCTGCAAACCTTCAGGCATGTTATAAAACTTGTCTTCTTCCTCGTCCCTCATGGTTTCGAGTTTGTTTTTGATTTCTTCGAGTGATGCGATGTACTTCGCAATCTCTTTTCTTCCCTGTGCGTTCATGATTATAAGTATTATTTTACATACGTGTATAAATTATATGGATTCCTCCTGTATAAGGAGTTCCTGCCCAATCATATTGAGTATATCCGGTGTTACGTTTGCTTCTTTTGCCAGCCCCTTTATAGTTGCCATCAGTTTTTTTTCTCTTTGGACTACTCTTTGCCTTATATAGAATTGACACCTCCTTTATCACTATCTTCCCATTAACTTTTACATTACAGGCTAAAATACTGCCAATTTCAAAAAACTGATTGGACAATGCGAAATAGCTAACCCCATCTGCATCTTCCAAAAGATATCTATAATTGGCACCAACAAGCATTTTACCACGTACCCTTTCATAAACTCGCAAATTGTACTCACCAGAAATCAATGATTCTTCTGGGTTTCCCAAATTCGTCGTTTTCGAATTGACCGTAGGATAAGTTATTGATGTGGTTTTAGGTTTGGTTGTTTTTGATTTAAGTTTTGATTTAGATTTGGAAGTTGATTTAGAATTGGGGTCAGACAGCAAGTCGGAAAAGAGTTTGTCAATGTTAGAAGTGACTTTTTGAGGAACGGGAATTGGGGACGCAAAATCTTGTTTCTTGCAAACTGAGACACTTTCAACCACCAGCTTTGCTTTCTCTACTTTAAACGTCACAATACAGCGCAAAATTTCTCCAACGGAAAATAGTGATTCAGCGATGGCTTTATATTCTTTCTCGTCAGCATCGACCAACAAATATTCATAATCGCCCAACTTTTCTTCTATGTTTTTTATCAGCAACTTGAATTTACCAGAGGTGCCAATTCGGAAGGGACTATCTGGCAATATCTTAGATTTAGTAGGTTTAGTCTTAGTCTCCAAAGGTACACACTCAAAAGGAAGGTTCTCTTCCAGAGTCCTTGCAATAGTTTCTGTGTTTTCTATATAGCCGTACTCCTTCTGAAGAAGCGGAATAGCAGATTCGGGCACCTTGAAATTGGGATTGGAAGAAGCCATTATGCCCTTTGAGGAAAGGAAAGCAATTAGTTCTTTCTTTCCTATATTTAATTGGTGACATAGTTTATTTATCCTTATTCCTGACATAATTACTACGCTTCTTTTAATAGGATTAGTTCGTGTATGTTATGGTCGTATGCCACTTGCTTGCCTTCAATAATGCAATGAATGGCTTGGTCGATGACTGGGAACGGAACGATATACCATTCCTTGGGTCTGGCAATGCCTGCGTTCACTTGAAGCTGCGCAGAATCAAATAGCTTGTGTATCAGATTCTCAAATGTAGAAGCCTTGATGTTGGCCACTTGGTAGGTTTTAATTATCTGTACTTTGGCAAAGAGGTAGGTGGATTCATTCTCGGCGTTGGCTATCCGCTGCTCAACGGTCTGACGAGTGAAACCTATCTTGTAGAGGTCTTTGATGGCGGCAATTTCTGGGTCGGTGGAAAGCGAGCGGAGGATGTAAATCCATCCACTGGCAATGTCGTTCTCGCTTGGTATGAAGTGCTTGACGAGATAATCAGGCTCAACATCGCTATAGTCAACTACGGTGTAACCTTCTGTGTAGAGAGATTTGACAAGGGTTTGCTGATAGACGTTGTTTTCGGTGCCGTTCTCAAAGATGCATCGGGTTCGGTCGTCGGCACGGCCACGGGAATCGCGACGCTTGGCGTGTTTGTTTAGGTGCGCAAGATACAAAAGCATATTACCCACAACAAAGTACCGGCCTTCAACAAGATGGGCTTCTTTGAATCGGACAAGACGGCACCGGCCATCATCCAGTTTCTGGTGGATGAGTTGAAACCCTTCTTCAAAATCAGCAAAATCCTTGCATTCAGTACGCTTGGCAATGGATTCGGCTTCAGCCCGCTCTCGCATCCTCTTTTGCATATAGTCAGGAATGTCGAACAAGCCACTGCTTTCGGCTGTGACATCATCAAACAAGGGGTCGTTAAGAATCTCCTCCAACTCATCGTGCGAGACTGTGTCTTTGGCAGGAACGACAGACTCAACGGGAACGGACTCAACAATAGTGGCTTCTTCTATGACCTGGGGCTTGTTGGACTCGGAAAGCAGGCCGATGGTGTCAGCGCTTTGGCAAACGCGGCGTTTGGATTCGTCGGCACGGATGCTGCGGAGTGTACGAAAGAGCTTCAGCTCTTCGAGCGTTTCAGCATTTTCCGATGGCTCCCTTCCTTCGGCGTTCACGAAATCAAGCACTTCGAGAAAAGAGTTCACAAGACGGTCAGATGAAGTGGTTCTTCGTCGGATGGGCTTCACATCGTCAAAAAACGGTTCGGACAGAATCTCCTGTATTTCGGCATCCCAGTCTATCATAGTTTATTTTGCAGATAAAGATTGTTGTTTCAGTTTACGCAAGAAAGCAAGAGCCACAGCAATGCGTCTTGCCAATGGGTCGGTGTCTTTCGTTGTTGGCACTGCGCCTCCATGCTCTTCCCTATACTTTGGTAGATATTTTCTATATAACAGAGAGGCTTCTTCTTTAGTCATATCCTCTCGTTGGGCATCAATGGTGTCTTGAATAGTGCGAAGGATTTCGGGAGTGAGCGACTTGGAAAGAATCTCGTAGGCTCGCTGGAAGGGGTTAATGCTATCGATGAGGTTGATGCTGAGTTTGTTGATGTCTAAGAATTGACTGGCGACCCTCAAGAACTTGCTACCGTCTTCCCTCGTCACGACCTCGGCTCCTTGCAATGTGGTGGAAAGAACCACATGCTGGCGTAGCTGTTCTTGTTCATCTGGAGTAAGGTCGGGATAGCGTTCCTCGATAATCTTGGGGATAAGCGACTGTGTGATGACTTCGGCAATTTGATTGCCAGCCAATGCCTGCTTGATGATGTCGCTGGAATAGAGGGTGGCCTTGAGTTCGGTGAGGTCGTTTTCGATGATGGCTTGTACTCTGTCCGTTGTCTTTTTGAGACCTTTTACGCGGATTGTCCGTTTGCCGCTCTCATCATCGTCGTCATCATTGTCCTTTTCGGGTGCAGTGCGGAAATTCCATTCGGGCTGCATCACCTGTTCCATCAGGAGTGAAGCGGTGATGGCTTTCAGCATATCATTGACAGCGGTCTTCACGTCGTCTTCAGCCGCTGAAGGGCATGGAATGAGGTTGGTAAATTGGGCATGCGTCTTTCCTTCACAATCGCGGGTGCAGCGTCCGATTATCTGGACCACTTCAGTGAGGGATGCGCGGATGCCGATGGTCAGACAGCACTCGCACCACTGCCAATCGAAACCCTCTTTGGCGGTGCCAAGGGCAATGAGTATGTCAAGCGCATCGGCACTGTCCATCCTATTTAGGTAGGCTTGCAAAGCATCGCGCTGACGAGGCTCGTCTTCCACAAGGTCGCCCACCTTAAGGATACGGCCATCGGGCGTTTTGACCATCTTGATGTAGTGTTCGGCATCTTCGCCTACAATGGTGCCGATGCAGGAAATGATGTCGGCCACTTGGTCGTATTTGCGAGTGTAGGAGGAACGAGAATTAACGTTCGGGATGTGGATGAGGGTTTTCTTTTTGGTATCAAGCGTCTCGGGCAAGGCGGATATGTATTTCCCTTGGTAGAATTGGTATCCTATACCCAAACTCTTCAAGTGCTTGTAGCCGTTGAGTTGTTGGTAATAATTATAGGTGATGGTGGGTTGGAACTTTGCTTCGTCTTCAGGACGCATCACGGGAACGGCATCCCCACGGAAATAAGAGCCTGTCATGGCCATGATGTGGGCGTTGCTGCCCGCCATAATGGTACGGATGGCTGTGCCCAAATTATTCATCTCATCGGCTGAAGTGTGATGAAACTCGTCGATGCCGATAAAGGTGTCATTCAGCAGCGCGATGTCCAAATCCTTCAGCGCATTGCGAAACGTGGAATGGGTGCAGACCAGGACGGTGGCATCGCTGGTGAGGAAGTCGATGAACTTTTGGCGCAGGCCGCTTTCCTTAAGCCCAGGTGCGCAAAGATTATACCCTTCGCTGACCTTCCAATCCGCGAAGAAGCCGTAGGGAACGAGTTCCGTGTCTTTGAAGGAGCGGGCGATGGTCTTTTCGGGAACGGCCACAATAACGCGCTTGATGCCCTGATGCCTCAGCTTATCGAGGGCGACAAACATCAATGCTCGGCTTTTGCCCGATGCGGGAGGTGCTTTGACAAGAAGGTATTGGCGGTTGCGTGCTTGATAGACAATGCGCTGCATCTCACGCATTCCAAGGGCATCAGTATTGGAGGAAGCTCCCGTCTGCCCGTATTGTATTTGGACTAAGTTTTCCATAATGTTGATTTGTCAGTTGTAAGTTTGATGTATTGCTTGAAGAGGAATTCCAAACGTTCCTCATCCGATTCAAAGGGTTTCTCGCGGTAGCAACGCTCCACAGCCAGGTCGAGGTTATGGTGAGCTTCGCGAAGGTCATCAGGGAAATTCTCGGGGTTATACATATCCCCAAGGGTCATTTCGGTATGCTCCGCACGAACTAGAAGAATTTCCTTTGCCAATTTGGACAACTCGTTTCTCTGTGCATTTGACATTTTCGGGAATGGGAAAGTGTTATAACACAATGTGGCAGCATACCTAATCCTGTTCTCCAAAGAACCTGCAACTGCTCTTACCCATACATTATGGATTTTCGATGTGAGCAATCCAAAAAGCCAAAAGTCAACATCGTATATTGCAAATGCTGAATCCGAAGTCACGGTATCGCTTTCAACATATCCAATTGGGATATATTCTCTACGCTCAGATGACACACGAGGAACAAGTATTGATGTTTTTGGCTGATATGAACGCTGGACAAACATGTACGGTCTTTGTGCATAGTCCCGAGTACTTTCTGCATCACTCTTGGCACGATCTTCAGCAACCTTGTTCAACAATTCAGCGATAGGTGGAATGGAATAAGCTAAATCCTTTTGGGCCTCTTCTATCCAAAGGCAGTATCGAATAGTCCCTTGAATTAGCTCTTGAGAACCACAGTATTTTTTTACAAGAGGTTGAGCCTGTGGAAATCTCTCAAGTAAATAATCTCTATAATCAATATCAAAATTCAAATAACCTCCATCTCGAGGCATACTGCCGAAATACATTGTTGGCATACCTGATAGATTGGTATTCTCTTTTTTTACAATAATATTGCTACTAATAGATAGATAAGGGTTGATGTTATCAACCTTTTGCTCGGTTTGAGTTGATTCATTATAGTATCGACGTTGTCCTGCATAGTCATTTGTGACACCTATTATCACGCATGATACAACGGCATTATTCT
This sequence comes from uncultured Bacteroidales bacterium, assembly GCA_937901455.1. Classification (GTDB taxonomy): domain Bacteria; phylum Bacteroidota; class Bacteroidia; order Bacteroidales; family WCHB1-69; genus F23-D06. The sequence continues at coordinate 6,509 of CALDIA010000143.1, forward strand.
TTGCGTTGTTAGACCATTTAAAAGAAGTGTGTGCGAAAGCAATTGTAAGACCTTTTTCTAGAATAGATCTCCAAAGCATATCGACTTGTTCTCCTTGACAGACTGAATTAGTCGTGACAAAAGCATATTTTGCCTTTGTACCTTTTATGTATTTAGCGCCATTCCAAAACCATCCAGCAATATAGTCAAGACCCTTTTTGTTACGTAACTCGGCAAGTGCCACGAGCATATCCGCCTTTTGTTCGGCTGTTTGTTTCTTCGAGCCATAATACGGCGGATTGCCCATCACATAGACTTCTTCATCCTTTGTATGAGGACACACGGTATTCCAATCAAGAGTGCAGGCGTTTCCGCAGACGATTTGGCCAGTGGGGCGTAGTGGCAGTGGATTGGGGGCTGTGCCCAATTCCTCACGAAACTTGTTGTTCATCTGATGTTCTGCCAACCAAAGGGAGAGTTTGGCGGTGTCGCAGGCATATTCGTCAATCTCGATGCCGTAGAACTGGGTGAGTTGAATGTTGGTAAAGGGAATGGCCGTGGCCTGAAGCTCAAAAAGGCGTTTCCAAATCTCAATCTCCAACTCACGCACTCGCTTATAGGAAATGATGAGGAAGTTGCCCGAGCCGCAAGCAGGGTCGAAAAACTTGATCTTGCCCATCCTGACTAATAGCGCATTGAGGGCTTTTGCATCGTTACGGCAGCGGAGATATTCGGCGGCGAGGTCGTCCATGAAAAGAGGCTGGATGACCTTCATAATATTGGGCACGGAAGTGTAGTGGATGCCCAATTCGGCTCGGTCTTCGGGCGACACGATGGCTTGGGTCATCGAGCCGAAGATGTCGGGGTTGATTTCGCTCCACTGGAACTTGCCGCATTGAATCATCAGTAGGCGGGCGCGGCGGCTAAGCTTTGGAATGGGGTAACGCTCGCTGAACAAACCGCCATTGACGTAGGGGAAATCGGAAATGATTTTGTTGGTTTGTTGCTCGCGGAGGTCTTTGTTGTCCGTGGACATGATGACAAAGAGGCGGTCGATGAAATTGGCCAAGTCGGAACCGTCAATGGCCGTGTTGTCCTCAATGGCTTTGGTGAACTGGTCTTGTTTGAATAGGCCTGTGTCTTCGGCGAAGAAGCAGAAGAGAAGCCGAGCCTGGAAGAACTGATGCAGGAGCTGGAAGAGCTCGTCGGCCTGGAGGAAGTGAAAAAGGACGTCAAGAACCTCATCAACCTTGTGAAGGTGCGCAAGCTCCGCGAGGAAAACGGGCTGCCGAACTCGGCGATGTCTCTGCACATGGTGTTCATGGGGAACCCGGGCACGGGCAAAACCACTGTGGCGCGGCTGCTCGGCAGCATGTATGCCGCCATCGGTGTTTTAAGCAAGGGGCAGCTGGTGGAAGAGATCGGAAGAGCGTCGTGTAGGGAAAGAGTGTAGATCTCGGTGG
>CALDIA010000144.1 GCA_937901455.1 uncultured Bacteroidales bacterium
ACAAAATCAAGCAAGAAGAATGGGGCAAACGGTCAACCTTATTCAGGCATTAACACCACTCTACATTCTACATTCTACATTCTCTACATTCTCCATTCTCTCCATTCTACATTCGTTCAAACGTGAGCAGTTTGTTCCTGTAGTATTCGTACTGCTTCCGCCGTGCCTCTATCTCGGCGGGCAGACCGATTCCCAAATCGTTGCAAAGGCTCTCAAAATTATCCAGCACATTCACGATACGCTCTTGAACATCCAGCGGGGGCAGGGGGATTTCAGCATTTGAGATATTGTCGTTGTAAAGCCGTGCGATAGTTCCGCCCGTTGACACTCTCCAAGGTGACATTTGGTAACAATAAAACAGCCATTTGTTCAATGCCTTGCTTTCATCATTTTCAACCCATACGATATTGGAATCTTGATAATATGCTGGTTCCCCGTCATAGATTACGGAACGACCAATTGTTCCAGCCGCCGAAATAAGAATGTCACCTTTCCTGGGGAATGAATATTTTGAGACGTACTCCTCAAAGAGTTCCCTTGAAATAAACGCATCGGCTTGCTTGCCAAATGTGCCAATTTTGTAAAATGGAATCTCCCCGATTGTTGAAGTTTGTTCTTTTAACACTCTCTTGCACATACAAACTTTTCCAATCTCCCCCAACTTCACCCTCTTCCATTCTGCATTCTGCATTCTGCATTCTACATTCCGCATTCCACCTTCTACATTCCGCATTCTACCTTCTACATTCAGCAGACTGTTGCGATAGTACTCATATTGTTTCCGCCGCGCTTCCAGCTCCGCTTCCAGCTCCGCTTCCAGTTCCGTGAAGTTGTCCAATATGCGCACTATCTCCTCCTGCACGGGCAGCGGCGGGACGGGAATGGATAGGGATTTTATATCTCCACCTGTTAGTTTTGGAATATTACCGTGTACTAAATGACCAATGTCAATGGTTTGAATGACAAAATAAAGGTATCTCAACATTACACCATCTCGTTCTGATAAAATATGAGCGTGATTGTTAACCCAAATCTTTCCTTCAGCCCAAGTAACAACGGGATTCCCCGATTTTGTAATCACACTTCCATCTTCCCCAACGAGAACAAATCTACCATCAAAAATATATTCTGACACGTAATCTTGTATTCCATTTGCCCCATAATAAGGATAAATACCAGCAACTCGTGCGGATTTACTGACGGGTTTTCGTTTGCTGTCTAATATTTCACAAACATCTTTCAACAACTTATACTCCACCCCGTCTGGGCAATGTTCCCGAATCAGTTCGTCAATCCTGCTCATAATTCCAATTCTACATTCTACACTCTACATTCTACATTCTAAATTTCCAATCAGTTCCCCGACCGACACCACGTCAATGCCGGGTTTCATGGGCCAGCCCTCCTTCACGGGCGCCACCACGAACGCGTGTTCCGGACGGATGTCCTCCATCGCGCTGTAGAACCCCTTCTGCAACGACGGTGATGTGGAGCATTTGCATTCCACGGCAAAAACCCTCCGGTCGAGCCGGACCACGAAATCCACTTCTGCCCCTTTTGCCGTGCGGTAAAAGGCGATGTCCGCGTCAGGGAAGTGGCCCTTGAGGTTGCCCAGCACTAACTGCTCCCACACCGAGCCCATGACCATGGAGCCGAACAGGTCGTCGTGGCTCCGCATTTGCAGCAGCGAGGTGGTGACGCCGCTGTCGGCAATGTACACTTTAGGCGACTTGACGAGCCGTCGCCCCAGGTTGGATGTGTGCGGGGGGACAACCATAACCATGAAGGTGTCGTGGAGCAGGTCGATATAGTTTTTTATCGTAACAGAGGAGACGGACAGGCTGTCCGCCAATCGCGAATAGTTGGCTATTTGGCCGTTGTTGTGGGCCAGCATTTGCCACAGGCGGCGCATGGTGGAGGGCGTGGCGCCCCTCCATTGCATCAGGTCGCGTTCGAGGAAGGTGCTGATGAAACTCGACATCCATTCGGAAGACATTTTCGGGGACGAGGTCATGATGCTGCGCGGGAAGCCCCCTTTGAACAAATAGTCCTCCATCGGGTAGCGCCCGTCCAGTTCTTTCCAAAGAAACGGGGTGAGATGTTTATATACGATGCGTCCCGCCAACGATTCCGAGCTTTGGCGGAGCAAGTCGCGCGAGGCGGAGCCCAACAGCAGAAAACGCCCGTTCCGCTGATCTTCATCCACAAGGCTTCGTATGACAGGGAACAGGTCAGGGCGACGCTGAATCTCATCAAGACATATCAGTTTGTCCTTATGGTAGGAGAAAAACCATTCGGCGTCGTCCAACTTCTGCAGGTCGGAAGGTCTCTCAAGATCGAGATACAAACTGTTAGGGATGTCTTTCGCAAGATTTTTCACCATGGTGGATTTGCCGCACTGGCGCGGTCCCAGCACCGCCACCGCCGGAAAACTTCCGATGGCGTCACGCACATCCGCCTCTATGTTCCTGTGTATGTATTCCATTTTTCTACTCTCAAATTAACGGTGCAAAATTAAAATTTATTTTTAGATTTACACCCTTATCTCTAATTCCACATTCTACATTCTACACTCTACATTCTACATTCCCCCCAGCTCTGCCACTATCTTGTCAATCTCGTTACGCAGCACCTGCTGCCGTGCCACTATCTCGGCTATGCTGCGGTTCAGTTCCACAATGTCCACCTCCTCGCGGGTATCCTCCTGCTCCACATAACTGCTCACCGACAGGTTGCAGTCGTTGGCCACCACCTCCTCGCACGGCACCAACTTGCAGAAATGGTCAGCGTCCTGCCGCTCCACGAATGCGGTCAGCAGGCGGTCGATGTTCGCTGCTGACAACTTGTTCTTGTTGCCCTCGTGAACGAACTCCGCGCTGCCATCCACGAACAGAATGCTGTTGTCCTTCTTGCTCTTCTTCAGCACTATGATACAGGTGGCTATGCTCGTGCCAAAGAACAGGTCGGGCGGCAACTGGAACACGGTGTCCACATAGTTGTTGTCTATGAGATATTTCCGAATTTTCTGCTCTGCCCCGCCACGGTACAGCACGCCAGGGAACTCAACGATAGCCGCCGTGCCGCTCGTGCTTAACCACGACAGCATGTGCATCGTGAACGCCAAGTCCGCCTTGCTCTTGGGAGCAAGCACGCCAGCGGGCGAAAAGCGGGGGTCGTTTATCAGCAGCGGGTTGTCGTCGCCGCTCCACTTAATGCTGTATGGCGGGTTGGACACGATACAATCAAACGGCTCGTCGTCCCAGTGCTTCGGTTCAAGCAGGGTGTCGCCGTGGGCTATGTCGAACTTCTCGTAGTTGATATTGTGCAGGAACATATTGATTCGGCACAGGTTGTAGGTGGAAATGTTGATTTCCTGTCCGAAGAAGCCCTGCCGCACCTTCTCACGCCCCAGCACCTTGGCGAACTTCAGCAGCAGCGAACCCGACCCGCAGGCGGGATCATACACCTTGTTCACCTCGGCTCTGCCCACCAAGGTGATTTTGGCGAGCAGTTCCGAGACCTCCTGCGGGGTGTAGAACTCGCCGCCGCTCTTGCCCGCGCTGCTGGCGTACATCGTCATAAGGTATTCGTATGCGTCGCCGAACAGGTCGTTGGTGTTGTCCTCCACACGCCCCAACTTGAGGTCGCCGATAGCGTCCAGAATCTTCACCAACTTCTCGTTGCGCTTGGCAACGGTCGCCCCTAATTTGTTGCTGTTCACGTCAATGTCGTCGAACAGCCCGCGCAGGTCGTCCTCGCTTTCCGTTCCGATTGCCGACTTCTCAATGTTGTCGAACACGCGAGCCAGCGTTTCGTTGAGGTTCTCGTCGGTCTTGGCGTTCTTGCGCACGTTCACGAACAGTTCGGAGGGCAGGATGTAGAATCCCTTCTCCTTCACAGTGTCGTCACGCCCGTATTCCGCCTGCTCGTCGGCGAGGTCGGCGTAGTTGAAATCGGGGTTGCCCGCCTCGTGTTCGCCCTTGTTGATGTAGTCGGCAAGGTTCTCGCTGATGAAGCGATAGAACAACATGCCAAGGACATACGCCTTGAAATCCCAGCCGTCCACGCTGCCACGCAGGTCGTTGGCAATCTGCCATATTGTGCGGTGCAGTTCCGCACGTTCCTGTTCCTTTGTCATAGATTGGTTGCTTTTGGTCAATTTAAGCGGCAAAAATAGCAAAAAAAGTGCATAAAAAAAGCACCCATTCGTTGTAGAATGGGTGCTTTCGTTTTGCGCTCCCTCAAGGACTTGAACCTTGGACCCTCTGATTAACAGTCAGATGCTCTAACCAACTGAGCTAAGGAAGCGGTTCGTTAGCGGCTTTCGTTAACGGTGGCAAAAATACATTTTTTTTTGATATGTGCACCACTATGGATTTTTTTTTATTTTTGCAGTTGTTTTTAAGACAAGAAGCTATGTCAATGCGTTATTAATCAGGATTATAATAAATCAAATTTATGAAGATCACTTGGAAGGATATTCTTAGAGAAGCTAAAAACTACTTCTTCATCACCATCGGTTTGGCCATATTTGTACTGGGATGGTCCGCATTTATGACACCTTTTGAAGTGACTGGTGGCGGTGTGGCCGGCATCGCCTCCATCCTCTATTTCGCCACTAAGATACCCATCGGACTGACCACATTTGTGCTTAACGCCATCCTCATTGCCATCGCATGGAAAATTCTGGGTCCCAAGTTTTGTATTAACTCCTTGATTTGCACTATTATACTATCCATCTTCTTCTATATCGGCCAGCGGGTTTTCACCCACCCCATCGTGGATGACATGTTTATGAGCGTCATCATCGGGGCCTCGCTTGGCGCCTTAGGGGCTGGCATTTCTATTAACTGGGGCGGCAATACTGGAGGTTTGGACATTATCGCCCTCATGATAGGCAAATACAGGAATATATCTTATGGGAAGGTGAATATGATGTGCAATCTTCTCATTGTGGGTTCCTCCTTCTTTATCCTCCACGACGTGCAAAAGTTGGTCTATAGTTTTGTAGTGCTCTTCGTCAGCATGTTGGTGGCCGACACAGTCATCGACGGCTTCCACCAGACCTACCAGTTTATGGTTTTCTCCAAAAAGAATGAAGAGATAGCGCGCCGCATTAACGAAGAACTCCACAGGGGGGCTTCATTTCTCAAGGGTTATGGCTCTTACGACCGCCAGGAAAATGATGTTTTGCTGATTATAACCCACCGCAGCGACAAAGTACGGGTTACGCGCATTATCAAGGAAATTGACAGTTCAGCGTTTGTCACCGTGACTAAGACGGCAAGCGTTTTTGGGAAAAACTTCGATACATTGCGTTTATAATAGCCCTGATTCAACGATACTGTTATCTTCATAAAGCAACTTTATATGTTTCTAACTTCTGTTGTCGGCTGCAAAATAAACCTTGGGCTTCATGTTGTCCGCAAACGTCCCGATGGTTACCATGATATTGAAACGGTCTTCTATCCGATTGATAACTTTAAGGATAAGATAACTATAGCGCCTTCAGAGCAGGCAGTGGCCTTTCGCTGTGAAGGTATGGTTGTTCCAGCGCTTCCGGAAAACAACTTGTGTGTCAAAGCGTTTCGTCTGTTGGAGCGAGATTATGGCATTTCTGGCGTGGAGATTTTGCTGGAGAAACATATTCCAATGGGGGCTGGTCTGGGTGGCGGCTCTGCAGATGCCGCTTATACATTGAAGTTGCTGAAGGATTTTTTTCAACTCCCTATAAAACAAGAACAGCTGCGTCATTATGCCCTCCAGTTGGGTAGCGACGTTCCTTTTTTCTTGGAAAACAAGCCGGTTTATGCCACGGGTAGGGGAGAGTTGATGACTTCCATCTCGTTAGACCTTTCGCCTTATCGTATCGAAGTGGTGCACCCCGATGTGTTTGTCTCCACGGATGAAGCCTATCAAGGTGTGACTCCCCGTCAGCCAAAGCATTCCATTGTGGCGTTGCTTTCACAGCCTGTCTCCACATGGCGCCACTTGCTGGTAAACGATTTTGAGGAGCGTGTTTTTGCCAAACATCCCCAGCTGGCAGCAGCCAAAGAGAATCTCTATGCCCAAGGAGCACTTTATGCTGCCATGTCGGGCAGTGGGTCAGCCTTGTTCGGCATCTTTAAGAAATGAGCTCATCCGTCAATGGTGCTTTGAATCCCTGAAGACCCCTGTGAGATGACAAAACCAGGGGAAAGGGTGAATATTAGCGAATTTTTTTTTGCTATGAATAGTTATTAAAAATGCAACATTTTGGCTTGCAATATATTACAAATCTTATTTTTATTATCAATCGTTAAATATATACAAGAAACGATAAGAAAAAAAGCGTATTTTTGCGGTCTGATAAACAACTAAAAACAAAACCTATGGCAAAAGAAGATACGAACAGCAACATTAATGCTGAAAAATTGAAAGTGTTAAATTCCACATTGGAGAAGTTGGAGAAGACGTTTGGCAAGGGTGCCGTGATGCGTATGGGAGAGACAGAGATTGAGGCGATGGATGTGATTTCCACGGGGTCCATTGGCTTGGATGTTGCGTTGGGCGTCGGGGGGTTCCCTCGCGGGCGCGTAATAGAGATATATGGCCCCGAATCATCCGGTAAAACAACGCTGGCAATTTCTGCCATTGCGCAAGCCCAGAAGATGGGAGGCATTGCTGCCTTCATCGATGCCGAACATGCTTTTGACCGTTTTTACGCAGAAAAACTTGGTGTAAACACGAACGATTTGCTTATTTCACAACCTGACAATGGTGAGCAAGCCCTTGAGATTGCCGACAACCTCATCCGTTCGGGAGCTATTGACATTATCGTTATCGACTCAGTGGCGGCCCTGACCCCCAAAAGCGAAATAGAAGGCGATATGGGCGACTCTAAGGTGGGTCTCCAAGCCCGACTGATGTCGCAAGCATTGCGAAAGCTGACGGCGACCATCAACAAGACAGGCTGCTGCTGCATCTTTATTAACCAGTTGCGTGAGAAAATTGGCATCATGTTCGGCAACCCCGAGACAACCACAGGCGGTAACGCCCTGAAATTCTATGCCTCTGTCCGTTTGGATATCCGTCGCCAAACCCAAATCAAGGACGGTGACCAATCTATAGGGAACCACGTGAAAGTGAAAGTGGTCAAGAACAAGGTAGCACCTCCATTCCGTTTTGCAGAGTTTGACATTATGTTCGGTGAGGGAATCTCCAAGACAGGCGAGATTGTGGACCTCGGTGTGGAATACAATGTAATCAAGAAGTCTGGCTCTTGGTTCTCGTATGGCGATTCCAAATTGGCTCAAGGTCGTGAGGGCGTCAAACAGTTGCTCGCCGATAACCCTGAGCTGAGTGAGGAACTCGAAGCTAAGATCCGAGAAGCCATTAAGGAAAATCAACACTAAGATCTATGAAACTCAGATTTGCCCTGATCGGTTGCCTGCTGTTGCTATGTACAGCCTGCCATTTCGATAAAAAGTATGCCGACCTTCCTGAACCTTTGGCCAAGTTGTGTGTGGAAATCGACAAGCATCCTAAAAATGCGGAACTCTATTACCAGCGTGCCGACTACTACTATTATAATCAGGAAATCCAGAAAGGCATTGAGGATATGCAGATGGCTATACGCTTGGCTCCCGATAGCAGTAAGTATTATGTGAAGCTCTCAGACCTTTACTTTGCCCAACGGGAGACCGACTTGGCTGAAGAGATGTTGGAAAAGGCATTGCAAAAGAAAGATGACAACAACGAGGCCAGGCTTAAATTGGCGGAATTGTATTTTCATCAACGCATGTTTGACCAGTGCAACAAAACCTTGCAAGATGCTTTAGACCGCCAACGTCATAATCCCAAGGCCTATCTGATCAAGGCATTTATGCTGAAGGAGCAACGTGATACGACTAACTACCTCCGCATGCTGCAGTTGGTGATTGACCAAGATCCCAAAGAAGTTAAAGCCTATCTGGAACTTGGCTATTTCTATCAGCAGCAAATGAATCCCATGGCCATTGACTATTACACCAATGCTTTGAATGTGGATCCAAACAACGTGGAAATCCGCTACAATTTGGCTAAGATGTATCAAGATCTTGGTCGTACGGAGGAGGCTATCCAAGAGTACAAAGTCGCTGTTGGGCTGGATCCCACGCACGTGCCCTCACTCAATAACTTGGGGTATATGTACTTGGATGATGAGACCCTTTATGAGGAAGCTGCCCAACTGTTCACTCAGGCCATTCAGGCCAATCCCGATTTTCCATACTCTTACTGCAACCGGGGTGTGGCTTACGAGTACATGGGACAATATGACAAGGCGCGTGCAGACTATCAGAAGGCTTTGTCGCTGAAAACCAATTTTGAGCCTGCCATCAAAGGCCTAAACCGTATTGATGAACAACAAAGTCGATAGTCATGAATGAAAACTTAGATCCTAACACTCAGCGGCTGTCATCGTCCGACAAGGAGTTTGAACGGGCCTTGCGTCCCGCCAAGTTCCATGATTTCCAAGGGCAGCAGCAAGTCATTGACAACATCATGGTCTTTGTGCATGCTGCAAAATCCCGTGGAGAGGCCTTGGACCATGTGCTGTTGCACGGCCCTCCCGGGTTGGGTAAGACGACCCTGTCACACATCATCGGCAACGAGATGGGCGTCAACGTACGCACGACCTCCGGGCCAGTGATTGACAAGCCTGGCGACTTGGCAGGCTTGCTTACCAATCTGGAGCCTAACGATGTGCTCTTTATTGATGAAATTCACCGACTCTCGCCTGTTGTGGAAGAGTACCTCTATTCTGCTATGGAGGATTATAAGATTGATATTATGATTGACAGTGGCCCCAGCGCACGCAGTGTCCAGATCGCCATTAATCCATTTACACTCGTGGGCGCTACTACCCGGTCAGGCCTTCTGACCTCTCCTTTGCGCTCCCGTTTTGGTATCAATCTGCGCCTGCAATACTACGATACTGCCACACTTGGTAATATTATCAAACGCTCAGCAGCTATCCTCAATATACCAATCAATGACGAGTCTGCCTACGAAATCGCCTCCCGTAGTCGCGGCACCCCTCGTATTGCCAACCTTCTACTGCGCCGTGTGCGTGACTTTGCCCAAGTGAAAGGCGATGGCACCATTACGCTACCAATTACTCAAATCGCTCTTGAGGCTCTCAATGTGGACAAACATGGCCTCGATGAGATGGATAACAGGATACTGAACACTATTATCGAAAAATTTAAGGGTGGTCCGGTTGGACTTACCACCATCGCAACGGCTGTCAGCGAAGACCCGGGCACTATCGAAGAGGTGTATGAGCCTTTCTTGATACAAGAGGGTTACCTGATGCGTACCCCGCGTGGGCGCGAAGCTACACCACTGGCCTATCAGCATCTGGGTAAATCACGATACGTTTCAGATCAGACAGAACTTTTTTAAATACCTGAATATTATGAAAAAACAGATTATCATTTTCACGATATTGGCATTTTGGATTATTCTACCCGCTTTCGCACAACGCCCTCCAAGAGGACATCGCCAATCACAACCCGATGTGATATACGTGGAAGTACCTGAAAAAGATGACGGTAATGGAGCAAAACTGAATCTGGGCATTTGCTTTGCCCCATCCTTCGACTGGATGTATCCCGCCACAGAAGGCTACAAACGTAACGGCGCCACTTTCCACTTTCATACGGGCGTGAAACTCAACATCAATCTCACCCAACGCAAGAATTTCTATGTTACCACGGGTATCCTCTATGAACGATTAGGGGGCAAACTTACCTATGTGGACAACGTGGAGATTCCCGGACTGATCATCACTGAAGGGAATGCCATCAATAGGACCTATACGAACCAATACATGACCATTCCGTTGGGCGTGACACTGAAGACAAACACAAACCACAATATCGCTTTCTGTGGCAATGTGGGTCTCTACAATAGCTTCCTCATAGGTGCTACCAATCGTGATGGCTACTTCTTTATGAGCGGAGAGTCAGGCCATGAACCCGAACTGTGGGAACGCCAGAAGTCGAAATATGAAGAGTGTGCCCTCATCAAGGAGGCAATCTACGGAGGCATTGGATTGGAATACGCCATTACCCGTAACAGCAGGGCAAGTTTCTATATCAATTACGCCCACACCCTGACCAATTTCTTCAAAGGCAATGGCCAGGCCGTTAATACCATGACGGGCAATGAGCTGAAAGCCAAGATGGGATATGTAGAACTGGTGTTAGGTCTTAATTTCTTCTAAAAGCATTATGAAGTTCATCTGCATTGGCCGTAATTACGCCGAACATATTGCCGAGTTACAGCATGCCCCCCCTTCCGAGCCGGTCTTCTTCATGAAGCCCGAATCGGCCATAACACGCTGTAACCGGCCCTTTTTTATACCCGATTTCTCCAAAGAGGTGCATTATGAAACAGAGGTTATTGTGAAAATTAACCGACTGGGCCGCTCTATTCAAGAACGGTTCGCACACCGCTATTACGATGAAATCGGCCTTGGGGTTGACTTTACCGCCAGAGACTTGCAGCGTAAGTGCATCCAAGAAGGCGAACCCTGGGAGATTGCCAAAGCCTTCGATGGTTCTGCTGTGGTAGGCTCATTCTTTCCTAAAGAAGAATTGCCCGATGCCCAGGACCTTCATTTCCACCTCCTCCTGAATGGCCAAAAAGTTCAATGCGGACATACCCGCGACATGCTCTTCTCCATCGATAAGATTATAGCCTATGTGTCTCGCTTCGTGATGCTCAAGATGGGCGACATCATCTTTACAGGAACCCCTGTCGGGGTTGGAGCTGTTCACATCAACGACCATCTTCAAGGCTTTCTTGAAGAGAGAAAAGCATTCGATTTTAAAGTGAAATAGCAATTTATTTAATTAAATACAAAAACAATGAATCTGAAAATCAGACTGATTATCATGAATTTCCTCCAGTTTGCCATCTGGGGAGCCTACCTTACATGCATGGGTACCTACCTGCATCTGCATGGGTTGGGACATCAAATAGGTATTTTTTATTCTATACAAGGCATCGTCTCTATTTTTATGCCCGCCATCATCGGTATTATTGCAGACCGCTGGATACAAGCTCAGAAAATGTTAGGTATCAGTCATCTGATTTCCGGTGTGGCCATGATTTGTGCAGGTCTGTACGGATTAAGTACCGGTGACTCAGTGCAATTTGGTCCCCTCTTTGCTCTATATACCGTCGGAGTGGCGTTTTATATGCCCACACTGGCATTGTCCAATTCGGTGGCGTATAACGCTTTGGAACTTGCTAACCTCGACCGTGTCAAACATTTTCCACCTATCCGCGTGTTTGGTACCATCGGTTTCATTGTTGCCATGTGGTGTGTTGACTTGCTCGGATTCCAACCTACTGCCAATCAGTTTGTCTTGAGCGGTGGCATTGGGTTAGCCCTCGGTCTTTATGCCTTTACATTGCCAAAATGCAATAGTAATAATGATGGGAAAGTCACTTCTGTCGTTGATATGTTTGGTTTGCGCGCCTTCACGCTCTTCAAACAGAAAAAAATGGCTATTTTCTTTATTTTCTCCATGTTCCTGGGCGTATCTTTACAAATTACAAACGGGTTTGCGAACCCATATCTGCATAGTTTTGGCAATATACCCGAGTATGCGGACACTTTTGGCGTGAAACATGCCAATATGCTTATCTCTTTGTCACAAATCTCCGAAACATTGTGCATTCTACTGATACCGTTTTTCTTGAAGAAATTTGGCATCAAAAAAGTGATGTTGATAGCCATGTTCGCTTGGGTGTTCCGTTTTGGCTTCTTTGGACTGGGTAATCCGGGGCCAGGAGTTTGGTTGTTCATTCTTTCCTGCATTGTCTATGGCGTCGCCTTCGACTTCTTTAATATCAGTGGTTCCTTGTTTGTGGACCAGCAGACCGACCCCTCAATACGGGCTTCAGCCCAAGGGTTGTTCATGTTGATGACTAATGGGATTGGTGCTACCATAGGAACGTTCGGAGCCCAGGCTGTGTTGAACCATTTTGTCTTCAACCCACTCAAACAACATGCTGCCCCCAATGTTATTATGCAAGGATGGTCTAATGCATGGTATATTTTCGCAGGCTATGCACTTACAATAGCCATCGTCTTCATATTCGTGTTCAAAGAAGAATATTCCGAAGAAAAAGCCCTTTAGCACTATTTGCTGACAGAGAAGACTGTTTGCCCATTAGCAACCAATTTCTCCATGGATGCCTGATTCTGCATCGTGGTAGTTCCGTCTTGTACAAAATCGTAGATTTCTGGATTTTGAAACCATTCCGCCACATCCATGTTCAAATGGATAACGTTCATCACTTCGTCTGACAGAATCTGGTCTGACAAGGGAAGACTGATTGCAAAGGTATTGTCCACAAATCCAACAATTTGTTGGTCTTGATAGATTTGACCGGTTCCGAGATGCATGGCAAAGGGGATGGGGTTTTGCGAAAGCTCCGGGCACATACATTTTCCATTCATTTTCAGATGATGATAACCACCGCCCAGGACTTCTGGCCAGCTCATGGAGTTTTCTGGCGGATTTGGGAAATAAAGAGTGGTATTATAGGCGGGGGCAAGTCCGAAAACAAACGTTACCTTTGTGTATTTTCCTGCCGGGAGATGGTCGGATTGGAGTGTCCAGTTAAGAGTGGCTGGCATGTCGGCATCCACATAGTGGATGCCATCATCTGTTTGGATTGTATATAGGTTCCCGTCCTCTTTTTCCAGTACGAGCCCAGAAATGAAATATTGTACGTCTGTCACCGAGAAAAGATTTCCGGCGGCATTATGATAGCAGAGAGTGTCTTGAAGGAGTGTGTCCTGACCTACGGAAAAAGAAAACCGAAAGGCAACGTTAGCCTCCGGTTTATGGCATGAAGAAAAACCCAGCCCCAATACAAGTGCGAGGACAACAGGCAGCCTACCACTCATCCTCCCAGACCTCCTCTGGATACATCCCGTCCTCCAATGAGTTGATTAACGCTTTTATCTGCTCGTCAATCTGATTTAAGAACTCATATTGGGAAGGGGACCAATACGGACTGTCGGTCTTAAACCAGTTCTCAATGGGGGCAGCAGATGCGGCTTTCTCATTAAAATTGGTGATAGTGTAACGATAACGGTTGTCGCGACACTCCAATTTGAAATTATAATACACCACATTCTTAGGCAGCATGGTGCCGTCTTTTTGCTTGGAAAAAATCCGGACACTGGAGCGCATCTCAATGGTGTGGTGCTCCTCGTCTGCTTTCTTGACAACTTCAGCGGTGTTCTTATAGTAGTTTTTCACCCATTTCATGGCCCTTTCGTAGAGAACAGCAGGAGTGCCCTCTTGCTTGACTACATCCTGATAGGTGACCAAATTTGTTCGCTCGTCAATGGGTAGGTCTGGCACGGGCAGGTCCTTGGCCGGCTTCTGGGCGGAAACGGCTGAAACGGATATTAATAAAGCAAAGACAAAGGCTATTCTTTTCATGTTAACGGTTTTTTCGTATAAAGGTTTGAAAATAAAGGTCATATTCGTTCTTTTCGTCTCTGGGACGATAAACGGTGCGGTCGCAAAACCATTCGTCATCGCTCAAAACAGGGAAATAGACATCTGCCGTGAAGGAAGATTTAATGCGGGTGAGATAAATTTTTTCAGCATATGGGAGAAACAAGCGATACATGGTGGCACCACCCATAACAAAGGCTTCGGGATCCTCTTTTACTAACTCCATGGCTGCCTCTATGCTATGCACTGTCTCACAGTCAGGGAAGGTGACGGCCTCCAAAGTAACCACAATGTTGCGACGGCTGGGCAGGGGTTTTTTTGGCAAGGATATCCATGTGTTGTCGCCCATTATTACGGGAGCTCCGGAAGTTACTTGTTTGAAATATTTTAAATCAGCAGGCAGGTGGCAAAGCAGTTGGTTCTTGTACCCCAACTCCCAGTTGTCGCCAACAGCAGCTATCATACTAAGGTTATACATAGGTGTTTGGTTTTGTATTGAACGGCAAACGTACAATTTTTTGTGCAATTATCCATAAAAAAGAAAGTGTCTCCACCTTTCTTTTAGAATGATGCGCCATAGCTGGATCCGTCGAAGCAGTGGGTGCAGATGCGCTCTTTGGGTAATCCTATGGATCTGGCTATCACGTCCAGCGTGTTGAACCTGAGCGTGTCAACACCAATATGCCGGCGGATGATTTCCACCATTTTGGCATATTCCTTGGTGCTGCTGTCCATATAGCGGTCAAGATGTTTCTTGCAGTCGCCTTCCAACTCTTCAATCACTCTGCGGGTTATCAGCTCCAATTCTGTCTTGGAGGCCGAGAAGTTCAGAAAGTTGCACCCAAAAATCAAAGGCGGACAGCTAATGCGGATGTGCACCTCCTTGGCACCGCCGGCATATAGCTTGCGCACATTGTCACGCAATTGGGTGCCCCGGACAATGGAGTCATCGCAAAAAACTATCTTCTTGTCTTTCAACAAGGTGGTGTTGGGGATGAGTTTCATCTTGGCAACGTGCTCCCGCATCTCTTGGTGTACCGGCATGAAACTGCGTGACCAAGTCGGCGTGTATTTGACAATGCCTCGTCGATAGGGAATCTGCTTGCCGTTGGAGTAGCCTAAAGCCATGCCAATGCCCGAATCGGGAATGGCGGACACATAGTCAGCTGCTACATCATCCACCTTGCCCATCTCGTAACCCAGCATGTATCGCGTATTCTCCACATTGATAGCTTCATACTCGGATGTTGGATAGCCATAATATATCCATAAGAAAGAACAAATCTGCATCTTTTCATTCGGCGCCAACAGCTGACGATACCCGTTGGCATCCATCTGGATAATTTCCCCAGGTCCCACAAAACGATCAATGGCATAATCTAAATTCGAGAAACTGTGCGTATCAAATGTCAAAGCATAACTGTCAGGGCGCTTGCCAATGACAATCGGTGTGCGCCCATAATAGTCGCGCGCCGCAATGATGCCGTCATTCGTCAAAATCAACATCGAACACGAACCCTTGACCTTCTTGAAGACATTCTGTATCCCCGAGACAAAGTCATCACCTTGAGAAATCATCAACGCAATCAACTCGGTCGGATTCGTCTTTCCAGAACTCAACTCCGTGAATTGCTGGTGCTTGTCCAGACATTCCTGTTCCAATTCGGTAAGGTTGTTGATCTTGGCAACCGTAACAATGGCAAAACGGCCTAAATGCGAGTTGACCACGATGGGCTGCGCATCAGTGTCACTGATAACTCCAATGCCCATATTACCCTTGAACTTGCCTAAACTCTCCCCAAACTTGGTCCTGAAATAAGAGTTCTCAATGTTGTGGATGGATCTGAAAAAGATGTTGTTGTCTACGGTTACAATACCCCCTCTCTTAGTGCCGAGGTGAGAATGATAGTCTATACCATAAAATAAATCAGTAATGCAGCATTGTTTCGATGCTACGCCAAAAAAGCCTCCCATAAATGCACGATGTTTAGGTTAATGTTAAAAGATAAAAGCGCGGCAAAAATACATTTTTTCATCTTGTGTTTTTAAGCCCGCATTTTTTTTTGCAACATTGGATGACCCCTGCCTCAAACAATTCTCTGTAGTGTTATTACATTGCATCCATCAAATTTATCATTTTTTCCTTTAAATATGGATAAATTGTATAACTTTGCGCCGCTTTTGAAAAATTAGACTTGTTGAGCCCTAAATATATATATAGAGCATTGGTATCCAATATGTTATTATTGGTCTTGCTGATTTTTCCGCCAGCCAAAGGTTGGGGGCAGTTCTATAATGGCTCTCAAGTTAGCTTTGGAAAAAATCGTGTGCAACACCAAAACTTCAACTGGCAATATCTCCGGGCCGAGCAATATGACGTTTATTATTATCCCACAGGAAGGGAACTTGCCCAATATGTGTACTATAAAGTTCCCGAAGTGATGGATGAAATTGAACATCTGCTCAACTACACCACTGCTAAGAAACTCCAACTGATTGTATATAACACACAAGCCGATTTTCGCGAGTCCAATTTTGCCTATGACGATGAGGATTTCTACAATCAGGGTGGTGTGACCAATATTTCCGGCACCAAAATCTATATCTATTTCGATGGGAACCGAGGCCACCTCGACAGGATGATCCGTAGTGGCGTCATGAATGTGTATGCGCGTTGGCTCGCAGAAGGTTCCTCTATGGGCGCCAATATTTCTTCCGATTATCTCATCAGCGTGCCTTCCTGGTTTTATAGCGGCTTGTCCTCCTATTTTGGCGAAACCTGGAATAGCGATGTGGATGCCCACGTGATGGATGGAATCCTTACCCAACGCTATGCCGATATCGAGTACTTGTCGCCTGTTGATGCCACTTACGCGGGTCATGCCCTCTGGAAATTTCTCGTGGACACCTATGGCGAGAAAATTATCAGTCGCATTCTCCATAATACCCGCGCCACAAAATCAGTAGAACGCAGTGTAAACTATTCTACAGGCATACCCTACCGAACACTGCTCCTCAATTGGTATAAATACTATTATGTGGCCTATTACCAAAACCTCGACAAGGCTAAACCCGCCGGAGACGGTGAACTGAAAAAACCGAAGACTTCTCGCCATTACCAGAACGTCTGCTTCCAACCTGATGGCGATGCTTACGCGTATGTCACCAACGAGGCGGGACAAGTGCGCGTGTGGCTGAAGACGGAAACCTCTAAGCATCCAAAATGTATCCTTAAAAAATACCATCGAACTGAAGACGCCCCCGACTTGTCGTTTCCCCTTATCCAATGGCACCCCTCTGGCGAACAATTGGGCCTGACTTTCGAATCTAAGGGACACTGCTATTTCATGCCCTACGACCTTACTACCCGCAAATGGGGCAAAAAGAACCTCGTTGATGTTGAAAAAATCACATCATGGTCCTACTCTGACGATGGCACGCTGATGCTCTTTTCCGGGTTCCGACACGGACAATCCGATATTTTCATCTACAGCTTCCTGTCCCACTCCTTTCAGAACCTTACCAATGATTTTTACGATGACTTTGCCCCGGTGTTCATGAACCACCAGAGGCAAATCGTCTTCTCCTCTAATCGCCCCAAGGACTCTATTCTGCTGAAAGATGACTTCATGGAGGCTACTCCGCAAAATAAATACGATATTTTTGTATATGATTATGCCAACAAGGACCCGAAAATACTGCGCGCTACCAATACCCCAGCGGGTAATGAATATGCCATAGCCGCTGTCGGCCCCCAGCAAATACTCTATCTGAGCGACAAGGACGGGTTGACCAATCGGTACACTGCCGTTTTTGACAGCACAATCAGCCGCATTGATACAGCCATCCACTATGCATACTATGCCAAAAATGATGCCTTGACCAACTCCGCCTATAATATTCTTTCGCATGCGTATCAGCCTACTACCCACTCGGTGGCCGATGTGATCCTGAAAGACAAAGCGGAGAGAATATTCATTAAACCTTTGAATTTGCTCTATACCCCTAAGGTGGAGATCTCACCATTTCACCAGACAAACCTTCAGCAAATGGCGCTGGCCGATAGTTTGAAAAATGCCCGAAGTGAGACAGTGGCCCCAGCAAAAGGTTCCCCAAAACATGGTTTCTTTCAAGTGTACGAAGGAGACCCGGATCCGGCATCGCCAAAGGATGAGGAGTTGGAAGAAATGGAGACCCCACCTGCGAAAGCTAAGATGGAAATTCCTGTAGGAACAGGTTATAGAGTGCAGTATTCTATCAATAAGCTGATCACCCAAGCAGATTTCTCTTTTCTGAATACCTCCTATCAGCAATTTGAAGGTGGTACATCCCCAATCTATCTGAATACCGGTTTCAACGCGCTTTTTATGCTGGGTATCAACGACCTTTTTGAGGATTATCGCATCACCGCTGGTTTCCGCCTCTCGTTCAATCTGCAGAACAATGAGTTTATGTTCAGCTTTGAGAATCTATCCAAACGACTTGATCGACAGATTGTGCTCTATAGGCAGGCCTTGAGCACCGATGCTACCGACTATGCTTTGAAACAAACCTCCAATAGCTTGTTCTATGTCCTGAAGTTCCCTTTCGATAAGAGCAATAGTGCCAGACTGACCCTCAAGGGGCGTTACGAGACCAATGTGGTTGGCGCCATGAGCGACAATTCATTGGTTGAACCTACATCCCATAATCTTTGGGGCGGCGCAAAGTTGGAGTATGTGTTCGACTCCTCCAAGGAACTCTTTACAAATCTTTGGAAAGGAACAAAATTGAAGATCTTTGCCGAATACGACCAATTGGTTAATAGAAACACCCAAAATCTGCTTGTTGTGGGCTTGGATGCACGAAAATCTTTCCAATTATACAAGAATATGACATTGGCTTTTCGTGCCGCAGCCTCCACTAATGTCGGCTCCGCACGCCTGGTTTATTTTATGGGGGGTGTGGATAATTGGGTTAATGCTAAATTCAATAGCGAGATTTGGGTGGATCAGACCAAAAATTATGTGTACCAAACCTTGGCTACCAACATGCGGGGATTTAAGCAAAATATTCGCAATGGTACCTCCTTTGTTTTGTTATCGGGCGAATTGCGTATCCCATTCGTGCAACTAATCGCTGGGCACCAGGTAGGCATGGAACTCTTCAACTCTATGCAACTGAATCTCTTTGGCGATATTGGTACTGCATGGACAGGCTTGACCCCCTATTCCGAAGAAAATTGCCTCTATACGCGATATATCAACAATGGCCCAATCTCTGTGATGGTTAAGCGACAAGTTGACCCATTCGTGGGCGGCTTCGGACTCGGACTCCGTTTCTCGGTAGTGGGCTATTTTCTTCGCCTCGATTATGCATGGGGCGTGGAGGACTTTTCCATCGTTAATAAAAAAGGTATGTTCCTTTTCTCGATAGGCACTGATTTCTAATATCATTATTCGGAATATGAAAGAATTGTACGAACTGTATCTGCAACATTTGACAATTTGCACGGATAGCCGGCAAACAATCCCTGGATGCCTGTTTTTCTGCCTGAAGGGAGAACACTTTGATGGCAACCAATTCGCCGAACAAGCCTTGCAGGCGGGTGCTGCCGTTGTAATCACAGAGCGGAAGGACTTGTCCGACCCCCGATATGTGGTGGTGGACGATTCTCTGGCATCATTACAACAATTGGCCTCCTACCACCGTAAACAACTGAACATTCCCGTAATTGGCATTACCGGCACAAATGGCAAAACCACTACGAAAGAATTGACCGCCGCGGTGCTTTCCGAGAAGTTCAAAACGGCCTTTACCCAAGGAAATCTTAATAACCATATCGGCGTCCCATTGACGATTCTGTCCATTCGACACGAACATGAGATTGCCATTGTGGAGATGGGTGCTAACCACCCTGGCGAAATTGAATTCCTCTGCCAGATTGCACAACCTGATTTTGGCCTTATCACTAACATCGGCAAAGCCCACCTCGAAGGCTTTGGAACTGTGGAAGAGATTGCTCATACAAAAAAGGCTTTGTATCGCTCAGTGATGAATGCTCATGGAACCCTTTTTGTGAATGCCTCCAGCGCGGTGCTTTGCGAGGGCCTTCAATATGATAAAATCCAATATTATGCAGAATCCGGCGAGAAAGCTATTTTGACCATGTCCCCCTATCTCGAAATCATGGTTGGCAATATCCCAGTGAAGACTCGTCTTACAGGTAGCTATAATGTATATAACTGCTTGGCTGCCGCCGCAGTAGGCCGTTTCTTCGGTGTCGCCGACGAGCAGATAGCGAATGCTCTTAACCAGTATGCACCTTCCAACCACCGGTCACAAATCAGTATAATAGGGACTAATACTGTCA
Source organism: uncultured Bacteroidales bacterium (assembly GCA_937901455.1). Taxonomy (GTDB): domain Bacteria; phylum Bacteroidota; class Bacteroidia; order Bacteroidales; family WCHB1-69; genus F23-D06. The sequence goes on from CALDIA010000144.1 coordinate 19,867, forward strand.
TTGCCGACTATTATAATGCCAACCCTACTAGTATGGAGGCGGCACTGCATAACCTTGACCTGCTGAAAGCCCCTCGCAAAGTGGCTATTTTGGGCGATATGCTCGAATTGGGGGAGGTTAGCGCACAAGAGCATACCCATATTGTGGAGTTCTGCAAAAAACGTTCTATCAGTGCCTACTTTGTAGGAGAAAATTTCCATAAATTGCATCCTCAATCTTCATTCAAGGATGTTGATGCCCTTAATGCTTTTTTGCTTGAACATCCTATAACCGAAAGTTTAGTACTGGTAAAGGGATCCCGCGGCATCCATCTTGAAAAACTATCACTTCTCGCATGATGAATACCAAAGTCTATGATGGAGTGGGGGTTATGTCAGGCACTTCACTTGACGGACTCGATTTGGCTTGGTGCTCGTTCCAAGAAGGGAAAAACGGACAATGGCAATACGAAATCCTAAAGGCTGACACCATACCATATACATCTGCATGGCGCCAGAAATTACGGGATGCCATGAACATGAATGCTTACGATTATGCATTGTTAGACGTGCGATTCGGAACATTTATCGGAGAAACCATCCGGAAATGGCTTGGTGATGACGCCAAACCACAGTTCATTGCCTCTCATGGACACACCGTCTTTCATAGACCCGAGTTGCACTTGACAGCTCAAATTGGCAGTGGCGCAGCCATCACCGCTGTCTCAGGAATACAAACCATTTGCGATTTCCGCACTACAGACGTCGCACTTGGAGGACAAGGGGCCCCACTGGTGCCTATTGGCGATGAACTGCTCTTCGGTAAATATGATGCATGCCTTAATTTAGGCGGAATTGCCAACATTTCTTTCCGTTATGATGACAAACGAATCTCTTTTGATATCTGTCCCTGCAATATACCCCTCAATGCCATTGCTATGCTGTTAGGTCTGCCCTTTGACAAAAACGGACAACACGCAAGGAAGGGTTCCCTGATACATTCCCTGTTCGATAAGCTTGAAACACTTCCTTACTACCAAAACCCTCCGCCTAAGTCCTTGGGCCGTGAGTGGGTGGAATCTTCCTTCAACCCACAAATAGCCCCCTTTGTCGATAGCTATGCCCCTGATCATATTTTGCATACAATTACTCAACATATTGCCACGCGTATCTCTGATGCTATCCCCGAACATGCCAAAACAGTACTCATAACCGGCGGCGGAGCGCTGAATAATTTTCTGATTGAACGCCTCCAAGCACTCACTGCTTCTCAAGTAATTGTTCCTGAAGTTCATGTAGTACAATATAAAGAAGCCCTTGTCTTTGCCTTTCTTGGACTTCTAAGAATCTTAAATAGAGATAATTGCCTCAAAAGTGTGACTGGCGCCTCAAGAGATAATTGCGGGGGAGCCATCTATTTATGAACAGAAAAAAAAATTTAAACATATTTTTTTGTTAGAAATAAAATATTATTTTTGCAGTTCCGTTTACATTAATGAAAGTAACCTTATAAAATACTGCTGCTATGATAGCAAAAAAGACAGACAAAGGAAATTTGGAGAATAAGAGAACTCTCTTTATTCTCATTGGCTTGGTGGCTGTTTTGTGTTTAGTTTATGCTGGCTTCGAGTTATTCGCCAGCGAACCTAAAGCCGCCAGTTTTGTTGCCCCAGAAGATGACTTTATCGAAGTTACCGATGATGATGTCATTGCAACAGACCAAACACCTCCTCCTCCTCCTCCTGCCCCCCAAACCCAGACAGAGGTGATTATTAATATTGTGGATAACGCTACTGACGTGGATATGGACTTTGACTTTAGCGTTGAAATGGATGAAAACGAAGTCATCGATGAGCTTCCCGACTTGGAAGTTGAGGTTCTCCAAGATGAACCAGAAGAGGTTGCCCCTGTCCGTTTCACCGAAGAAATGCCTGAGTACCCCGGTGGTATGGATGCCTTGAATCTTTTCCTTAAGAATGAGATTCAATATCCTCAAATGGCTCGTGACAACAATATCCAAGGTATTGTGCTCATTGAGTTCGTGGTTGAGAAGGATGGACGTGTTACCAATGCCAAGGTTATCAACTCCCTCTTCCCAGATTGTGACAAGGAAGCTATCCGTGGCGTCCTCGCCATGCCTAAGTGGAAACCGGGCAAGAACAATGGTAAAGCTGTACGTTGCTACTATCGTTTGCCTGTGCGTTTCACAATGTAAGCATCTTTCTTAGGATGTAGAACTATTAAGAGGGCTACTTTTTGTAGCCCTCTTTTTTATTCCGCTGTTCTAAGTAATTCTGTATTGTGGAGATGAACTTGCACTGCGCTTTATGACCATCCCCAAAGGATTGGCAATGTTTATAGAGTTCGTGCAACATGGCTGGAGAGATAAGCGCCAGCTGTTTCCATACCCATACAGGCTTTGGCAGGCCTTGAGTGTAAGAATCGTCAGCTTCATAAAGATATGCTTCAATTTCAAACGGATTAATGAAATAGGCTGCCCTGTGCCCATAGTGCCAAGGTCGCCCCCTTAGATAATACCAAAAGTATCTTGCATAATAACATAGCCAAGAATTGTGTGTGGCAACGGCTTGGCAAAGATGAATCCTTTCATGCTGGTATAGGATTTTGTACGCTACGGAGTCTTTGTGTAGCTGCCATTGCGTATAGTGGGGTTCCCTCATCAAGATGTTCCCCCAAAGGGTGATGGCAGCATATCCTTTTGGAGGCAGCCACCTGCTGGAACGCACGGGCATAGATGCATACTTGTTCGGTCTCCGAATCATCATTTTGACTACTTATTACAACAGATTTTTTCCAACTATTTCAGCAAAGCGATCAAAATCATCAGGATAAGTGATTTTGATATTGCGAGGATCTCCAGATGCGATGAAGATGGGTACTTCGGGCATATAACTCAATACTATACCGCAGTCGTCACTAGCCACGATGGAACCACTTGCTATGGCACGGCGGTATGCTTCCCGTATAATGGGCAACTGAAAACCTTGTGGTGTCTGTGCAGCCATCAGAAGGCTGCGATCCGGGATGCACGCTATGTGTCGGCCATCTTGCGTTTTCTGCAGAATAGTGTCCGTGGCAGGCACAGCCACTGTGACGGCCTGATGCTCTTGTAGCGCCATGATTACGTTGGTGATGACAGTCTCAGACACGAGAGGCCTTGCCGCATCGTGAAACAATAGATTACAAGATGGTGCGTCCATTCCTGTTTCAAAAATTTGAAGGGCGGCCAACGAGGAAAGGTATCGCTCTTTGCCACCCGTGACAATATGCCGCACTTTTTGCCTCCCGAGTTGGGCGCATCGCTTTTTAACCCCATCTTCATAACCTGCGGCCACAACAAGAACTATCTCATCAATGTGCTCGTGTCGTTCGAAAGCATCGATAGTGTAGTCTAAAACACTTTTGTGCCCAATTTTGATATGTTGCTTCGGGATGTCACTTCCGAACCGTACTCCGGCCCCTCCAGCCAATATCACAGCTATGTTTTTGGCAACTTTTCGGGATGCTTGCTCCTTTGGATTATTAATCATCGGATATGCTTTTTTGAAAGTGCAAATGTACAACAAAAATGCCATTGTTGCCATCCTTCTTTGGAAAACGCATTTTGAGAAGACTGAAAAACACAAATGAAAGAAGAAAATTGTATTTTTGCATCACTTTTTTATTATGGCAAAAAACACGTCCAATACTCAAATAGCTATTAAGAACCGCAAAGCGGAGTACCAATATTTTTTGATGACTTCGTTTACGGCTGGCATCGTGCTCACTGGCACGGAAATAAAATCCATCAGAGCAGGGAAAGCTAATATTACCGACTCCTATTGCTCGTTCATCAATAATGAATTATGGGTGCACAATATGCACGTTAGCGAGTATTCTCATGGCAGTTATAATAATCATCAGCCTAAACGTGATCGAAAACTTTTGCTGAATAAAAAGGAACTTGGAAAATTGATGAGCAAACTCAATGAACGAGGCTACACTATTATTCCTACCTTATTGTGGATTAATGAAAACGGTTATGCTAAACTCGACATCTCACTGGCCAAGGGTAAGAAACTATACGATAAGCGCGAAAGTATAAAGGAAAAAGATGAACGGCGCCGCAAACAACACGAAGATGAATAATTCCATCGAAGATATTGACCAACAGATACCGCTTCCCGATTCATATTATGATGAAGACAGGCTTTTTTATAGTATCGGAGAAACGGCCAAGATATTTCATGTGCCTGTTTCAACTATCCGTTTTTGGTCCAATGAGTTTTCTAAATTTGTGAAACCCAGAACCAATAAAAAAGGGAATCGATATTTTTCCAAGAACGACATTTCAATTCTGCAGACAATCTACTACTTAACCAAAGTGAAGGGCTATACCCTACAAGGCGCGAAGGATGCCATGCAGCATAATTTCATTCAAGAAGCTGACAATGCTGCCATCGTTGCCACTTTGACAGAAATCAAAGAGACGTTGCTGTCGTTTTTGAAAGAACTGGATCGGTAAAACTCCTATTTGGTGTGGTTTTCCAAAAAGGCCACTAATTTCTGCATAGCCCGTCCTCGGTGACTGATGCTGTTCTTCAAGGACGCATCCATCTCGGCAAAGGTTTCCTCAAAACCATCAGGCTTGAATATCGGATCATACCCGAATCCTTCATAGCCTTGCGGTTCTGTAAGAATTTCGCCATCCACACGTCCTTCAAATAAATACTCCTCGCCATCTAATATCAAGGCTACGACGGTTTTAAAGCAAGCCTTCCGGTTCTGTAGCCCCGCCATCTCCCGCAAAACCTTTTGCACATTGTCGGAGTACGAGCAACCCTCTCCTGCATAGCGAGCAGAGTAAACGCCTGGTTTGCCACCTAAAGCCTCTATCTCAAGCCCAGTGTCATCGGCAAAGCAATTGGCATGAAAGCGCTCCTTTACAAAGCGAGCTTTCTGTAGGGCATTGCCTGTTAATGTGTCTGATGTTTCTGGGATTTCCCCGACAAAACCGATGTCCGACAAGCCTTGAAGTTCCCATTTCGGGCCGAGGATGTCGGCAGCCTCGCTTTTTTTATGCTTGTTGTGTGTGGCAAAAATGATCTTCATATACTAAAAAACAGAAAAAGATGACATAAGGGTTATGTCATCAGTCTTTCTTTAAAAAATGTTAATAAGAGTTTATTGGGCTGCGCCGCTAACCTCTATGGCTTGTTTTCCTCTGTAATAGCCGCATTCTGGGCATATACGGTGAGTTAGAATAGGTGCGCCACAATGGCTGCAAGTGGTCAACTGAGGAGCAGTGATAAAATCATGAGCTCTTCTCTTATCTCTTCTCATTGCTGAGTGTCTTCTTTTTGGATTAGGCATAATTATTAATTTTTATAGTTTTTTAATCTTCTAATTTCAAATTTTTTAAAGCTTCCCATCGAGGGTCAACAGGCTTCTCTTCTTTGGCAACGGCCATGTTGTCCAATATGGCCATCACCGATGGGTCACACGTGGGATTCCCATCTTGGTCGTCCTCATGAACCACACGGTGCGGCAATGCCAATACGATTGTCTCATATACATAGTGGAACAAGTCCAACTCGTAGGTGTTCTCGTCCATCACCCACATGTCATCGTCATTCTCGTTCTCACCATCCTCAACTATGGGAACTAACTTGACAATCAAATGGGATTTGAACGCCATTGGAATGTTGACGGGTAACAGACAACGGTCGCAAGTCATAACCACATCGCCAGAAAAATCAAACGAAAGGTCAACTAATTTCTCGTGTCTGACCATCTCAATCCGCAAATTCAACAATCCGTCTTGTATCTCGGATAACTCGGCCAATTCAAAGAACTCTTTGTTGCAATTAACTGAAAAACAATATTTTCCATCCTCAATTCCAGACAAGCGAAGCTTGAATTCTTCCCGTATTTGTCTTTCTGTCATTGCCATAATTTTTGGGGTGCAAATATAATTTTTTTTTGGTTTAAAATCACATACTTAACAAATATTATTTTCAACAACTTTTAGTATGTTCAATAGCCTATTGCTTCTTGTATTCTTTTTTGTATTTTTGCCGACCTATATATTATGTTAGATATCCGAGCCCATATTAAACGTTTTTTTGAGCCTCAATTTATTCGCTTTCTCTTTACAGCGGCGTTGAATACAGCGGTTGGTTGGTGTGTTTTTGCAATCCTGCGTTATCTGTTCGGACTGATTCCCAATGTGGACGCTCTCTTTTGGGCAAATTTCTTCGGTACAATCTTCAGCGTGCTGTTCAACTTCCGGACCTATGGGGCTTTGGTTTTCCGTAATCGTAACTTTAACCTGATCTTCAGATTTATTCTGGTCTATTCGGTGACATTCTTCTGCAACTATTTTCTGATTCGGTTGTTCAAGGATAGATGGGCTGTTAACAACTATATCGCGGCTGCGATAGTGGCAGTGCCTATCGGTTTTCTGAACTATTTTCTGAACAGATTCTTTACCTATATAAAAGAAAAGAAAGCATGGCACTATATTTTTTTGGGTGTCATACTTTTAGCTGAAATAGCATTGTTCATAGCGTTAAAATACTACCGGGGGTAGTTGCTTTACGCAAGGTAAATGTCAATCAACCCTTCAGGTGTATCGATAAAAAGCGTTTTCTGAGGCTTGTCCACCATCGTGACAAATTGTTGCGAAGCAGGAATAAGAACTTCTTGCCCGTCATGGTCGATCTGCATAACGGGGTTGTTGGCCAACTCAAGGAAGCCTGTGCAGGTGCCGATCTTTCCATATTGTTTGTCAACGACCTGAAAGCCAACGACCTCGTGAAAATAGAATCGGTTACCTTCCAAAGGCGGGAGTTCGCTTAAAGGGAGATATAGTTCCGCTTGTATAAGATCCTTTGCGGCCTCAGCGTCTATATCTTGGAACTGGATGATGAACTGGTTGCGTCCGCGATATTGTATTTTCTCAATTTGGTAGGGTATCAGTTCCCCTCCCAGATCAATGAAGACCGCAGTCAGATTCTCGTACTTCTCGGGATTGTCGGTATCAAAAAAGGCACACAAACCACCTTTTAATCCGAAAGGTTTGGTCAGTGTGCCTAGATAGAAGTAATCGCTGTTCATTATGCTTCAGGAGTAGCTTCTTCAGGAGTCTCCTCCACGGGTGCTTCGGCTTCTGCCACCACTTCTTCAGCGGCTGCAGCTGCGGCTTCTTCCTCAGCTTTCTTAGCGGCTTCTGCGGCAATCTCTGCGTTGCGGGCAGCAATCTTGGCCGACATGGCTTCTTTCACTTTCGTTTCAGCAGCCAAACGCTCTTTGCGAAGATTACGGGCAGCCTCAGCGTCTTGACGAACGATATTGTTCAACTTGCTGGCCTTCTCCTCTTTCCACTGGTTGAATTTTGATTCAGCCTGAGCCTCAGAGATGGCACCCTTGGCGATACCGCCACGAAGGTGTTTCATCAAATAGACACCCTCTCTCTTAAGAATCGCACGGGCAGTGTCTGAAGGGGTGGCGCCAGTCTCTAACCAATACAGCGCACGGTCAAAATTAATGTTGATGGTTGCAGGATTGGTCAGTGGGTTGTAGGTGCCCAGATCTTCAATAAAACGTCCGTCACGTGGTGCACGACCATCCGCAATTACAAGGTGATAAAAAGGTTGGTTCTTTTTACCTCTTCTCTGTAATCTGATTCTTGTTGCCATAATTTATTGATATTTGTGTTATAAAATTTGGACGGCAAAAATAATATTTTTTTACGTTCTGCCAACAGCAAAACGTATTTTTATTTTACAAATATAAAAACCAACAAAGTATTTGTGAAAATCTATTCCTCAGATGGTAGCGCTTTAAATCCCTCGCCCATAATCTCTGCGCTGTCAATCAGATTGACAAATGCTGTGGGGTCAATTCGGTGGAGGTCGTCCTTTAATTTGATAAAATCGGATCGGTTTAAGGATACATAAATCATGTTTCGCTCAGCACCGGCATACAACCCCTTGCCTACAAACAAGGTGCCTCCGCGTTTGAGATCCTGTATGATGTAGTTGCGCATTTTATCCACTTCGTTGGTTACAATGAATGCTGTCTTGTATGTCTTGAATCCCTCTACGATCAGGTCGATGATTTTGCCTTCGATATAGATGAGCAAAATGGAGTAGATGGGCAGACGTATCTGTTTGAAGGCAATCAGTGTGGTCAAAGTGATTATGGAATCCACGACCATCACTAAAGTGCCCAAAGATATTTTCGTGTACTTGTGTATAATCATGGAAATGATGTCGCTTCCCCCCGATGTCGCTCCGGAACGGAATATCAACCCGATGGCAATGCCGTAGATAATACCGGCAACGACCGTGTTAAGAAAATAGTCTGGCATGAAGAACAACTCACTGTGAGGAATCTGGACCATGTTCGGGAGTTGTTCCGCGGCAGGCACAATGCCTTCGTGAATGACCGGGTTATAGCCCCAGAAGGTTTCTATCAGCCATGTGAATGCGAAAATCAGAATTGTTGACAGAATTGTCTTGAATCCGAATTTTGGCCCCAGGATCCAAGTCCCAATCAGCAACAGCGGGATGTCCATGCAAATGGCATAGTAGCTGATTTTCCAGGGCCATACGGTGTTCAATACGTTCGACAGACCGTAGGTGCCACCAGGTGCCAAAAGGTACGGATTTACAAACATCACGTCGCCAACAGCAAAGAGAAAACTGCCAGCTACGAGCATTAAGTAGGCTATGATCACTTCCTTAGTTGAGTTTTTCTGTTTCATTTTATCATTAGCGAGTTTGAGGATGCAAAAGTACGAAATTTCTTTGTTAGAAACTCCTGTGGGTTACGAGTGCCTATGTATTACATTGGCTCTGGGAATCCTCATGCATACAAACAGGTGGAGAGAAAGATTACCGATTTATATTATCCCTATACAGTCCAAAACCATTCAATATCGGGCAAGCCATTGACTTGTTAATTCTAATGCGTATCTGGTCGGTAGTGATATCTTTTGTGCAGAGAATTCTTTTGTAGCCTATTGTGGTGCCGTGGGCAATATTTTGCCACACCCCATTATTGTCTTTTATGTCCACTTCAAAACTGCAAATCCTTTGCCCAAGTGGGATGTATTCTTGCAGGACGATTCGATTGAAGCATTGTTTGTTTTGTAGCTTTACGGTGATTATGGCCGTGGTGTCTTGATCTCTGGGAGCCCAGTATGAGTGGTAGTTTTTTTGTAGCATATTCTTGGCCGAGTACTTCTTGCCAAATCCGCGCGTGTGGTCTGCCTGTATGGTGCCACCGAGAGCGAGGTTGTGTGCAAATATGCTGTCAAGGGCACTTCGAAATTCCATAAGACGTAGCGAATCCTTAGTCGCAATGCGACCGCGTGTGTCCGGTGGTACGTTCAATAGTAGTAAAGAGTTCCGCCCTACACTGTTGTAATAGATGTCGAGGAGTTGTCCTAAGCTTTTGGGATCCTCACTTTCACGGTAAAACCAACCATCGTGCAAAGATATATCAGTTTCGGCCGGAACCCAGCTATGCCCATCTGGTTCTCCAGTGTTGAGAGTCTCAATCTCAGGTGAATGTGACGGGGAGTACCCGTCTATGGTCATCATTGACCAGCAAGTCTCTCCAGCATGTCCCTCTTCATTGCCTACCCATCGGCAGCCTGGTCCGATGTTGCTAAACATGATTGCCTCAGGTTGCAGCGACAAGACTTTTTCGAAAAAGGATGGCCAGTTATATTCCTGCTTTTTTCCGTTGGGCCCTTCACCGCAGGCACCATCGAACCATTGTTCAAACACGGGTCCATAGTCAGACAGAGCGCTGTGCAGTGTTTGCAGGAATTTGTCGTTGTATTCTGGAGTGCCGTAGTGAGGGTCGTTTCTGTCCCAAGGGGATATGTAAATGCCGAATTTGATTTCTCCTTCAGCGCAAGCCTTAGACAATTCGCGGAGAATGTCGCCTTTGCCATTGCGCCAGCTACATTCCCTGACGGTGTGCTTACTTGCAGGATTGGGCCAAAGGCAGAATCCATCGTGATGTTTGGCAGTAAGGATGATCCCTTGGAATCCGGCTTTCTTTGCCGTTGCTACCCATTGTGAACAGTCCAGATCCGTGGGATTAAAGATGCCCTCGGGCTCTTGTCCCGTTCCCCATTCCATTCCCGTGAAGGTGTTGGGCCCGAAATGTACGAACATATTCATTTCCATCTGCTGCCATTGAACCTGTTGGGGGGAAGGCGTGGGTCCGTATGGCTCGGGTGTGTGCATCTGGCATGAAGCGAGCAAAATGGATAGAAAAGCCAAGATGGTCACATGTTTCATATCGTTTGATTTAAAGGTGCATATAATAAAAGATGACGCATTTTGCGTGCGTCATCTTTTTGATTACCAGTTGCCCCGATAGGATTCGAACCCATACAAACAGAACCAGAATCTGCGGTGCTACCATTACACAACAGGGCAAGCATGAAAAAGTGCGCAAAAATACACTTTTTTTGTATTCCTGCGCACTTTTTGTGATTTTTTTTTCTTATGCGACGAAGACCACTTCGTACCAGATGTATCCACTTACGATAATTTCCTTGTAGTAAACGTTATCCACTTTGAAGTAGAGGTTGCCGTCCAGTATAATTTCTTCGTAGGTGCTGGGGAGTTCTGCCACGCGGGCTCCGATGGGAGGTGCTACAACTTCATAGTCGATTTTGTTAGCGTGACGTCTGTAGAAGGTTCCATCGTCGTAGTAGTAGCTAATGTTATTATGGACTATGATGATTGGGTTCCAGGTATTGAAGATGCTGTAGGCAATCACGGATCCGAAAGGCGGGCGGCAGATGACATAGTGCCCATTGATGTAGCGGCAGAAGATGCTGTTATAGAAGTAGTAGGGAACTCCGTGATAGTATACAGGGCGAATGCGAGGAGGAACAGTCATGAAGTGACCAAAGTTGTGATAATTGGGGTGCATATAGGGTTGAGGTCTGGGAGCATTGGGCTGGTTGTTGTGAGGAGGAGCTGGTTGAGGTTTGGGCTGACCTTGGTCGTTATAGCCTCTTTGAGGTTCAGGATTATTGGCGCTGGAACCGCCACGAGGGTTGCTGGTGTGAGCGGTAGAGTTACTCTCTCTGGCAGGCGTGGATGTGGTAGTAGATACACCCTTGGTCGCTTTGCCACTTGTTGTAGAAGGAGAGGTTTCCGTAACAGCCGGATTTTTGGAGACAGTCGTGGAAGTGGAAACAGGCTTTGTGGAAGTTGCCGGTTTCGTGGTGCTGGAACTGGTGACTGGCTTCGTGGCCGTAGAGGAGGTTCTGCTTGTTGAACTACTGTTGGTAGTAGCAGGTCTCGTATTGGTGGTAGTTGTCCTCGAAATGGTCTGAGCTCTTTGGTAACTGCTGTTGGCTTTGTTTAACTGAGCATCGCCTTTTTTTACCTGACGAGTTGCCTGGCTGGAAGCGTTGGTTGTGGTTTGTGCCCGACTACTTGAGGAAGTAGTTTGCCGTGCGGCGGGACTTTGTCCCATAACTTCTGTTGTGGCCAAACCTACCATGCAGAGAACGCACAACATTGCAATTAACTTTTTCATAGCGATATTATTTTATAAATGAAACAATACGAAAGGTAAGACTAAAATGTAGGTCGATTGTTTAATGGGTTACTACTAATTTTTTTGTTGTTGAACTATTGGAATCCATGATACGTACCATGTAGATACCATTTTTAAGATCACCAACATTCATCACAGTCGAGGTTGAATTGGATGTGGAGGCTTTTATTACTTTGCCAGAGAGGTCGATAATTTGAATGGATGTGTTATCTTTTGCATGATAGATAGTGACAAAATTATTGGCAGGGTTGGGTGTCAGGGTGAGGTTGTTGTCACGGGTGTGTTCCTCTATTGCATTGGGAGAGTCGGCTTCCCAATGGATGAGGAACCCATCACCATGGAGATAGTTGTCGCTGATGAAAGAGACGCGAATCTTATTGGTATAGAAAGTGACGGGGTCGGGGAGATTATGTCCAGAGAAGGAGGCAGCCAGTTGGTTATGCTGTGACAAGTCATAGACGTTTAGATGGTCTTCTGGACTGAGGTCGAATTCATCGAAGGTGAGGGTGATGGTTTGCGCATTAGATATGCGGATTGTCCAGTTACAGTTAGCGTTGGCGCGATATTGCGAATCGCCGCTACCATCAGCAATGGTGCCAGCGGCATCATGAAAGGTACCAGTAGTGCAGTTGGGCAGATCTCTAAATACAATATATGAAAGGTGCCAACCCGCATCGGTGATGGAATCATCAGTTCGGAAGGTGATGTAGAGACTATCGGTGTAAAAATTATAGGAGGGTTGGTTGGTCAGGTTTCCCGATATGGTGTTCAGCAGGTGTCCCTGGCTGGGGTGCCCATCCCAGAAGCTGAGGGAGTCATGGTCTGCTTGGGTATTAAAGCGATTGACTTGAACGGAGAATTGATAGGCATTGTCGTCTGTAATTACGTACATGCATTCTTGATTGTTTTGATAGTTGAGGTCACTACTGCCGTCTTCCAATGTTCCCGAGCTGCAAACTATCTGCTTGTTATTGCAGAAATAGGGATAGTCGCTGGCAGGGTAGATGTTTCTGATGCAGCTTTGACTTCTGCTAAATCCGCCTACAGCATCAGAGTAGGTGTCGGAATTGGAGAGGGCATAGAAGGCGTTGCTGGTACCGCCCCAGCCAAAGTTGAAATGGAAATAGTTGTCGCTGTTATAACCGTCACAAACAAAGGCGTGTCCGCCATCGTCGGAGAAGCCGGAGTAATAAACGGGCCGGTTTAAGTTGAGATCCCCCTTGAGATAGTTGCGCCATTGATTGTTGTTGGTGCCCCACTTGTTGGCATAGGTGGCATTTGTCGAATAGCCGAAATAGGTGGAGATGGCCCCCGGTACATTCTCTGAGTATGCCCCCGAACCGTCAGGGGCGTATGACATGTCCACAGAAGTTGCGCAGTCAAAAATAAGCTTGGCCACTTCGGTATTGTAGCCGGAGAGGGCATCTTGCATGGCTTCATAGTTGAAAGTCTCATTGTCGAAGTTGACGGTGAAGTTGCCATAGTTGGTATGGTTGGTATGTTGGCCAGAGCCTTGGGTGGGGTAACGGTAATAGTACATGATTTGGGCCATGGCGACGGCTACACAACCATTAGGGACTCGTCCATCGTAGCCGCTTGGAGAGTCTGCGTCTTCTGGTGAAAATTGGTTGTAGAACTTTGTCTGGTTCCATGTGGAAGATAACAATGGAGCCACAATGGTTTCAAGCACGCCTTTGGTGCTTGGTTTTTTAAGTTCCGTCCAAGCGGCTGCCACATCTGGTGCTGTGGGAAGCTGCAAATTACGAATAGCAGTAATCTCCTTTTGGTATTGTTCGAGAAACATTTTGGCTCCGGGAGCGGCATTCTCAAGAGTGAACTCCCCCTCGAAAGCGTATGCCAGTACCGGGATTGAGGCATCGTCAGCTGCCATGATGATGAAACCTTGATTGAAGTTCAACACGGCCATATAGGTGTTGTCGTTGTCTTCAATGAAAAAGTAGGATTTAACCTCCTGATAAACAGGCTGTTCCTGAATTGCGTATAGTTTTTGACGGAATGCTTCTTGACCCAAGGCCACCAATTGGTCTTTTGGGATAGGATTTGCGAATATTGTGGTGGGCAACAAGAGTGCTAACAATGCCTTGAAAATGGATGTGAAGCGGTTATTTGCCATAGCTGTATGGGATGATTTTTAAAAGCGGCAAATATATGATTTTTTAAGCAAATTCTTGACTTTCCGCTAATTTTATTTTTTGCGAACATATTCCCCTCAGACGGGCGGGTAATTATGACAAGAAGGGGAGGTAAGTAAGGGATAGTTCCACCAAGATAGCCACGAGTACAGCGACGATGGCTACGCGCACAAGTCCATGATCGCGCCAAGCCATTAGCAGTGCCACAATAGTGGCCAATACGGCGGAAAGGGAAATATGCGGTTCAGTGCCTGTGGCGGAGGTGGAATAAAGAACATATGGGAATGTCATGGCGGCCAACACGCAATAAGGGATGTAAAATAGGAAGTCTTGGACCCATTCGTTTTCGAGTTTTTTGCGCACAAATCCAATGGGGATGACACGGATCAGGTAGGTCGTAAGAAACATCAGGAACATACAAATATATGTGTACTTCATGAGGCCCTCCCTTCTGCAGTCCTAAGCTTTTTCGCACGTTTAAACTCCTTGATGGAAGCGCAGATGGCTGCTCCCAAGACAGCGGAGATGATGATGGCCCAGCCTCCACCGCCTTTGGTTGCCAATATGTTGATACCCGGCACATACTTGAACATACATGACAGCAGGGTGGAGACGATAATGGCAAGGGTGACCTTGCGGCTTTTTCGTGCTGGTGGAATGATGATGGCAATAAACATGCAGTACAAGGCAATGCCCATGCATCCTTGCATCATGGGGGAGAGTAAACTGGATGCTACTGCGCCCAAAAGGGCTCCGGTTGTCCAGCCCAAGATTGGGGTGGTCATCAAGCCTCCAAAAAATGGGAATGAGATCTCGTCGGGTTCCATGACAGAGAGTGCGAACACCTCGTCGGTGATGCAATAGGCCATGATTGCACGTTTGTAAAAAGGCAAGGCAGGGGACACTTTTTGCGATAGGGAAAGCGACATGAGAAAATAGCGCAGGTTGATGACCAGAGTGGTGATGACCAGTTCAATATAGGGAGCACCACCCTCAATCAGGCGAATGCCTGCAAACTGTCCTGCAGAGGCCATGTTTGTGAATGAGATGATGGTGGCCTCCAACGGTGAAAACCCCATCTTCACCGCTATCAATCCGAAAGTAAAGGCTACGGGAATGTAGCCCAAACAAATCGGGAACCCCTTCTTTATACCTCTAATATACTCATTCATAGTATGTTGATGACAATATCTTTTAGCGGTGCAAAAATAGATTTTTTTTCGTTGCAAAGCGTCTTATGGTATTTTTGTGTTTCAGGAGGGTTTTAGAGCCACAATGGCACTTTTGAGTCCGTCGATGGCGGCGCTCATGATGCCTCCAGCATAGCCTGCCCCTTCGCCTATGGGGTACAGGCATTTTATGTCGGACATTCTGTCGGCATTTCTCAGAATGCGCACGGGGGATGATGAGCGGCTTTCTATGCCTGTGAGCACGGCATCGGGATGGGTGAAGCCATTCATTTTGCGGTTGAAGAGCGGGAGAGATTCACGCAAGGAGCTGACAACGTAGTCAGGCAGGCAGCGGCTGAAGTCGCTATAGACCAGACCATGGGGATAGGATGGGGTGATGGAGCGATGTCCTTTGGCAATGTCTTGACGGAGAAATTCCTTCATGAGGTTGCCAGGTGCGCGATAGTCGCCAGCGATACGGAAAGCCTCTTTTTCGTAATACTCTTGGTAGCTGATGCCATCAAGAGGGCTATGCAGCAGGAAATCTTCAGGGCGGACGTTGACGAGAATGGCGCTGTTGGCATTGACTTTATTGCGGTTGCGTTCGCTCATGCCATTTGTGACAATAGTTTCAGGGTCGCTAGTGGAGGCCATTACAGTGCCTCCTGGGCACATGCAGAAGGTATAGACGCTACGTTCTGGGAGGTGCACAGCGCCTTTATAGGTGGCAGGAGGCAGCAGATGAGTTGCGTTTCCGTACTGTATCTTGTTGATTAATGCTTGTGGATGCTCAATGCGCACGCCCATAGAAAAGCCTTTAGCCTCCATGGGTACTCCTTGCTGGTAGAGTGAACGGATTGTATCGCGGGCGGAGTGGCCGATGCCAAGGAAGAGGTGCTGGGTGTGGATGTCCAACGAGGGTTCACACTGCACATTTAGTTTGTTATTGTCCTTCTTGAAACCCAGAAAACGGGTGTTGAAATGGAACTCACCGCCCAAGGATTCTATTTCCAAGCGGATGTTGCGGACTACTTTTTCCAGATAGTCGGTGCCCACATGGGGATTCTGGAGGTAGGTGACATCCTCGTTAGCACCATGCAGGTAGAATTCCTTCAGTACAAAGGTATTATGTTCACTATGGACATTGGTGTTGAGTTTGCCATCGGAGAATGTTCCGGCTCCGCCCTCGCCGAACTGGACATTGGAGTCTGGTTGGAGAGTTTTGGAAGACAAGAAATTGGCAACGGTCTGCTTGCGTTGCTCGATTTTCTCTCCGCGTTCAATGATGATGGGGCGGGCTTGGCAGCGTGCCAAATACAGGGCAGCGAACATGCCTGCGGGTCCGAAGCCGACGATCACGGGGCGATGCGGATGGTTCCAGTGGGGGTATTGCATGGGAGATGCTTCCTTCTGGAGCGTTACGTTCGAGTTGTTCAATAGGTAGCTATAGTGTTCGGATACTGTCAGACTTACTTGATAGTCGTAACAGATATTGCTTTTTCGCCGGGCGTCTATGGCTTGCCGAAGAATCTTGAAATCCGAAATGGAAGAAGGGTCAATATGGAACTGCTCGCACACCTTTGCCTGTAGGTTGATGTGGTGGCTGACGGGTATCCGTATGTTGGAGATTCGAAGTTGCAAAAGGCTCTGGACGGTTGGCATGGGGTTAATAGATGAATGGGAAGATCCGTTTAAGGTGCTTGGCGTCCATCTCATCCTTGAATTCCATTTGATAGCGCTTGTAGATATTGTGGGCGCGCGGTACCAGGTTGGCGAAGGTCCACCAGAAGAAGACAAGACCGGATAACGACCAAGTGAGGATGGCGAATCCCAGCCACTCCATTAGTTCGCCTAAGTAGTTGGCACTGGTGACATATTCGAACAGAAAGCCGCTCGGAAGATAATGCTTGGTGTCGTTCTCGTCTTTCCTTAAATGCCGAATGATGTAATCGGACCGGAGGTTGACGTAGAACCCAGATAGGAAGATGCAGACACCTATGATGAATTGGGGTGATCGTAACCACTCGATGTCTGAGTAGGACAATCCGAACACTTGATAGTTGGCATTATAGGACTCGAAGAAAATCCAGTAGCCTTGCATCATGGCGTTGAGGATGTTGAAGGCAATGCCCATGAACATGACGGCCAACGACATCTGGCTATTGCCTTTCATAATCCAAGGGAAGATGATGGATCGCTGGAAATAGTGTATTTCGAAAATGAGCAGAAAGATCATTGGGACAATATCGAACCGGTGTGGGGAGGCCAGCCAGATAATAATCATAGCCAAGAAAATGGGGAATTCCATTAGGAACCAGGCTAGTTTGTTATTGATAGTTTTTCCCCATTTGTTGTTGAGGAACATGCCATAGCCGGCATTGACGAAGTAGAGGGCTACAAAGACGACAACCCCCAGGCAGATCATTACCCAAAGGTATATGTTGAAGGCTGATGTTAAAAATTCAGGGCTCATAACAATAGTTTTTTGATTATTGAATAGAAATTTCCATTGGCAGGCGGGCTTGCACACCTTCCATATTCAGTATTTGTTCGACACCTTGGTAGGTGAAATAGAGTTTGCCGAGTTTGGCAGCCATTTTGGATTCGGTGTTGTTCATGTTATCGAAGATCATTTCATACCAAGATTTCTGTTTGGGGTAGTATTCTACGGAGTAGTTTTGGATATTGGCGAGTTGAGCGGCTTTGTTGATGGCGTCATTTAGGGAGCCGAGTTGGTCCACGAGGCCTATCTTGATGGCGTCGGCACCAGCCCACACACGGCCTTGACCGATGCTATCCACTTGGGCGGTTGTCATCTTGCGACCAGTCGCCACACGCGTCAGGAAGGTGCTGTAGGTGTTTTCCACAGACTGCTGCATCACGTCCAGTTCATTCTGGTCGAGGGCACGGAGACCAGTGGCGTAGTCAGCGTGCTGATGGGTTTTAGCCACATCTACAGTGATGCCCAGATTGGATTTCAGGGTGTTTTGGAAAGAAGGTATTATGCCGAACACACCGATTGAGCCGGTGAGCGTGTTGGGTTGTGCATAGATGTAGTCGGAATTGCAGGAGATGTAATAACCACCGGAAGCGGCATAGTCGCCCATGGAGGTAACGATAATCTTGCCGGCTTTCTTGGCGGCCTCGATTTCATGCCAGATGTTTTCGGAAGCCATGGCGCTGCCTCCTGGGGAGTTGACACGTAAGACGATGGCCTTGACCTTGTCGGATGTATAAGCCTTTCGGAACGATTTAATGAAGGTTTCGGAGTAGATGCCAGTGTTGTTATCGCCTTTTCCGTCGGAGATATTGCCCACGGCATAGACAACGGCGATGCGGTCGTTGAGGGCTTTGGGTGTCGGGATGGAGGATTTATACTTGTTTACGGTCACAAACTGGATGTTTTCTTTGTCGGAGATATTCAATTTGGCGCGAAGCAGGTCTTCGGCATCGGAGGCGTAGGCCAGTTGGTCCACGAGGTGGTGCGCGAGGGCGTCGTTGGCGAGGGTGGCGGAGAGGTTGTCGGCAAAGTAGTTAAGTGAGTCAACGGAAATCTTACGAGAAGTGGCCATGTCGGTTACAATGCAGTCCCACAGAGCTTTGCCCAGTGCGTCCATCTGTTTGCGATTGGCTTCGCTCATCTTGTCCAGCATGTAAGGCTCCACAGCGCTTTTGAACTGCCCGTGTCGGATAATCTGCATGTCCACATCCAATTTATCTAACAGTCCCTTGTAGAACATGATTTGGAAGGCATAGCCTCTCAAGTCAATGGATCCAGTGGGGTTGAGCAGCACTTTGTCAGCGGTGGAGGCGATGTAGTAGCCGTTTTGGCCGTAGTGGTCGCTGTAGGCATAAATGAACTTGCCGGACTTTTTAAATTCCAGGAGGGCATCGCGTATCTCCTTGGTGCTGGCGGGTGATGCGCCCACGTTGGATGAGTTGATATAGATACCTTTGATCTTTGGGTCTCCGGCGGCATAATTGATGGCATCCAGGATGTTGTTCAAACCCAGTTGCGAATAGCCGTAGTTGCTAAGGTCAAAGGGCATGTCAACAGCCCGCTCGGAGATCTGTTGGCTTAAGTCTAGTTTCAAGACGCTGTTGTTGGCGACAGCGGTTTTGTCTGATGAGGACACGGAGGAGAGAATGCCAATCATAAAGAGCGTGTAGAAGACGCTGATGATGATTATAGCCAATATGAAGCCGACCATGGAGCCTAACACAATGCGCCAAAATTTTCGCGCTCGTGATTCTGTCTTTTCCTGTTGTTTGTTTTCGTTACTCATAATATGTTCATAATTAATATTTTACTTAAAAAAATGACGTTGTTGGCTATGGCATCCGCCTTTGAAGAAGGAGACATACTCCAAAAAGATGTCGGAGGGCGTTTCCAGTGCGGGTAGGCCTAATCGTTGTCCGAGTATGTTGAATTGGGCTATATTATCATGCGGTATAGGGCTGGGAGTGTCAGCAACGCTTTGGTGTGGTATGCGCGCCGAGTCGGTAAAGGTACCCGTTATCTCTTCGGGAAGTGCTGCCGGCAAGAGGAGGTCGAATTCGACATCTTCACCATTCCAGTAGGCAGTATGCATCATACTGAAAGAACAATTTTTGGCCAAATTGGTCACCCCGCTTGGCAGTGTTTGGTATGTGCTATTGAAAACCAGACAATGGGAGAAACTGTTCTCAGTGATGCGGTTGAGCACATTGATATTGTCGTGACATACGGGCAGACTGTAGTGTTGGGCCATCAACTGTGCCATGGCTTCATCGAGGGGCACACCGCCAATGCCCATGGATGGGAAACAGCCCATGTCGAAAAGGCCTTGGCTATTCAGCGATGGTTTGATGCAGATGAAGCCTGCGTTGGGTTTTGATTGGATGTCCAGCAACATGCAAAGGTTTTCCAACTCTGCCACTGCCCGTTCGTCCATCAAGGGTTCCCATACCACAAAGACCTCTTCCATGTTGCGGTACAGAAGGGTTACAAAGTCCAATATATGTTTATTGCTCAATTTGTTGAGCTTAAGTAGCATGACGTAGTCTTCGGATAGCAGTTGTGATTTGTAGGTTTCGAAGTTTTTACCCAAGCCATCCACGTAGATGCCCTTTGCGATATTGTTTTGTATAAGATAATGATTAATTGCTCTGAAAAAGGCAGCATAGTTGGAAATGTGGAGATTGCCTTCCGTGTTGAAGCGGTATTGGGGGATGTCGTCAAGCGAGGTCAGAAGTTTGAGTGTGGCTTGAGCGGAGGGGGTCTGCGCCTGATTGTCCCAGATGAGGAAGATTTGGCTGGTTCCGGTGATTTCGGCAAAGGGGACAATATCGTTTTTGTCGAAGAGGAAGGAGGGACCTTTCAGCAAATATTCGAAAGGGTAGATGGCGTTGGTGTGCAGACCTGTGCGGGTGAGGCGCTGGATGAGGTATAGTTCTTCGTTGCAGTAATCGCCTGAGACAAGAACAGCCGTTTGGTTATCCTTTGCGGAGGAGGTCTGTTGGGCTAATAGATGGAATGCCTCATCAAACGAGATAGGGGAGTATGCGTTTCCGTTCTTGCGCTGTGGTTGTGTCAAGCGGATCATCGTTTGGCTTATTTGGTCAATACTTGGAAAAGTTCCTCCATGGCGGCGGCATCCATGCGGTCGGCGTTTTTGATGCCCTTTGACTTGGCCAGTTCGGGCAGGTTCTTGACCTGTTCATCGGCCACGAGCACGCCTTTGTTGATGATGACCACATGGTCGCACATGGCGTTCACCTCCTGCATGATGTGGGTGGATAGCAGCACGGTTTTGTTCTTGCCGTATGTCTTGATAAGAGATCGTATCTCTACCAGCTGGTTGGGGTCCAGTCCAGTGGTTGGCTCGTCCAAAATCAACACCTCGGGGTCATGGATGAGTGCCTGGGCGATACCAACGCGTTGCTTGTAGCCACGCGACAACGCGCCAATCTTTTTGTGCTGCTCTGGGGTTAGGCCGGTCTTTTCTATCATGTCGGCCACGCGGTCTTTAAGGTTTTTGATATGGTATATTCCTCCAGTGAATTCCAAAAATTCTTTTACGTACATGTCGTAGTACAAGGGGTTGGCTTCGGAGAGGTATCCAATTTTCTTGCGCAGTTCCAAGGAGTCGTTCCAGATGTCAAGGCCGCAGACTGACACTTCACCGGAGGTAGGTGGAATGAGGCAGGTGATGATTTTCATCATAGTGGTCTTGCCTGCACCGTTAGGGCCTAAGAAGCCCACGATTTCTCCCTTCTTGGCCTCAAAACTGACATTGTTCAAGGCATATTGCTGACCAAAGACCTTGGTGACATTTTTTACTATTATGGACATGTAATATATTTTTCAAACAAACTGCAAAAATACAAAAAAATGTAAGCGGATGAACAATTTGTGTATCTTTGCCGCCTATATGAGTGACCTTGATAGATTGAGCGGTCTGCGCCCATCTGCCGATTGGGTGAAACGGATTCTCCAACTCTTCTTGTTTGTGGGTGTGGGTATCTTTTTCATTTGGCTTTCATTGCGCCATTTGAGTCGTGAGGACTTCCGCACGGTAGTGGAGGTGGCTGCTTCGGTGAACACTTGGCGAGGATGGCTGATATTGGGGATTGCGGCTTTCTTTGCTCTTTTGGCAGATTTCTGCCGGGCGGTACGCGGGAAGCTGCTCCTGCAACCATTGCAATATGAGGTGCGTCTTTCCATGATGTTCTATTCGGTGATGGTCTGCTTTATGGCCAATTTGGCCCTCCCTCGCTTGGGTGAGGTGCTGCGTTGCACTTTTTTGCAACGCTATGAGAAGGTGCCCTTTCAGGAGTCGCTGGGAACCGTCATCACCGAGCGGGCCGTGGATATGATCTGCTGGTTGATGATGTTCGCCATTGCGGTGGCCATCAACACAGCCCTGCTGAACAATTTGATGGTAGATCCCCAGGCGGGTCTGACCATGCGTGAATGGCTGGAAACGAAAGGCCTGTCGTTGTTGGGAAATCATCTGCTGCTTAGCCTGCTCCTGTTGGTGGCAGTCTTGTGTCTGCTCATCTTCCTGACCCGCAAATGGTGGCGCAAACATCCCTTCTTCGCCAAAATTGGTCACTTCGTTGCAGGTATGTGGCAAGGTTTCATCTCCATCAAGGATTTGAAAAGTCCGTGGCGCTATTGGCTGTGGACACTTATCATGTGGGTGGCTTATTTTCTGGGCACCTATTCGTTTTTTTATGCCTTGCCCTGTCTGTGGGGCGTTCCCTTGGCGGCCGGCTACTCAACGCTCGTCTTCGGCACAGTGGCTTTTATGATTGCCCAAGGAGGTATAGGCGCTTACCCAATCATTGTGGCTGGCGTGCTGATGCTCTATGGTCTGCCCTATATCGATGGGTTGGCAGCTGGCTGGGTGGGGTGGATCCTTCAGACCGTGGTGGCACTTGTTGGCGGCTTCATTTCGCTGGTGCTTGCCTCCTTGTCCAAGAAACATGACGCTCGTTTATTAGTAGAATAATCAATATATATGATGGACAATATTCTGAATAAGATAGTATCACAAGATTTCTTTGCCCAACACAGGGCGAGACTCAACCATCATAAGGTGGTTTTCACGAATGGATGCTTTGATGTCCTCCATTATGGGCATGTGCACTACTTGGCTCAGGCCCGCCAGCTCGGCGACCTGCTGGTGGTGGGCTTGAACAGCGACGCCTCGGTGCGAAGGCTGAAAGGAGAAGGACGCCCGGTTAACCACGAACAAGCCCGCGCTTTTGTGCTCGCCGCTTTGGAAATGGTGAACTATGTATGCCTTTTTGAAGAGGATACCCCCTATCAGCTAATCTCTAAAGTTCAACCCGATGTGCTGGTGAAAGGCGGCGATTACGCTATAGACAATATTGTGGGGGCTGATGTCGTTATGCGAAAGGGCGGCGAAGTTAAGGTGCTCCCCTTCGTGGAGGGTTTCTCCTCTTCCTCTATCTTAGAAAAAATTTAATAACCTGCGATGAAAAGATACCTATACTTTATAATCTCCCTGTTGTTGGCCACTCCTGCTTTGGCACAGAATGTGGATGTGACCGAGTTCTCACAGAATGTGGCATTGTCGGATTCTTTGTTCCAACCACTCACGGAAGATCACTTGCGAGTCAATGCTTACCCTACTATCTCAGAGGTGTATCAGATACCATGTTACGACCTATACAACCGATATTGGGATGTGCACCATCTCAGAAGCCAAATGCTGGAGATTCCTTTTGCTGACGACCGATTGATGCTGATTCTTGTACAGTCCGAGAACGAGCCTTTTGTGTTTCCATGCGTGTATGATGAGTTGGTGTTGCACTATGGCCTGACAAAAAAAGGGGTTTTTCATCCTGGTATAGACCTGAAAGTGTCACCCCAGTCGTTGGTGAAGAGTTGCTTTGATGGCGTGGTGCGCATGGCGGCCGACTATGGCGACTATGGATTGATGGTGGTGGTGCGGCACTACAATGGATTGGAGACGGTGTACGCCCATTTAGATAAGGTGTGTGTGAAGCCTGGACAAATGGTGAAGGCTGGCAATGTGATTGGTCAAACGGGCCGAAGCGGTCATGTCAGCGACGACATCCTGCATTTTGAAATCCGTTTCATGAATGAATACTTGGATCCCGAGCAGGTGATGGATGTGGAGTATGAGACGTTGATCAAGAACACACTGGTGCTGCAATCGGCCAATTTTCATATTATTCCTATAGACCAGTACAATGCCTCCAATGCACCTGTTAACAAACCGGCCAAGTTGGTGGCGCCCAAGCTGGAACCTATTCCAACACCGAGGCCCGTTAAACCAGTGGAGGTGCCTGCTTCGGTGGAACAGCCGGCGCAAAAGGATGTGAATGAGGAGTCTGCTGTTTTAGTCCCACGCCAAGAGGCGCAAGATTCTGAGGTGGAGTATTATGTCGTGAAGAAAGGAGAGGGTCTGTATAGGATTGCTATCAACCATAAGACCACGGTTGACAAGTTGATGAAGCTCAACAATATTGGCAATCCTGATCAGATTCAGGAGGGGCAGCGCCTGCGTGTGCGGTAAACCGATTACCAACCAAATGGATGTTCTGTCAATGGCAGTTTTGCCATGGGGTGATAGTCGCCCTTGAGTCCGACAGCTGTTGCATTGCGGATGTCATAGACTGTCTGAATGCAGGAGCGCACCTCATCGATACCAAAGCCTTGGCCAGCCATGATTTTGCGATAGCTTTCGGTGTGGAGGTCGGTGAAACCTTGGCTGAATTCCAATTGTCTGTCGCCGATAGTGATGGAGCGGTAGGTGCGTTGACCTTGTTGGGCTAATTCCAGGGGCAGGGTGTTCCCGTTGATGCTGAGGAAGTAGCGCACGCGAGCGCGTTGGAGTCGCAGAAAGCCGGCCACACGGTCGTGGGTGGCCACGTGCACGATGCTTTCCTGCACCTCCCCAAAGATGTAACTGAGCATATCGTAGAAATGGATGCCGATATTGGTGGCGATGCCGCCGCTTTTGCGAACATCACCTTTCCAAGAAGCATAATACCAATGACCACGGGAGGTGATGTAGGTCAGGTCCACGTCATATACTTTCTGTGGGTCGCCATTTTCTATCTCTTTTTTCAATGCGACAACGGTGGGGTGGAGGCGTAGCTGCAAGATGTTGTAGATGCGATGCCCAGTCTCTTTTTCCACTTTGGCCAGCCCATCGATGTTCCAAGGGTTTAGCACGAGGGGCTTTTCGCAGATGACATCCGTGCCTAATCGCAAGGCGTAGCGCGTATGCGAGTCGTGCAGGAAGTTGGGGGTGCACACAGACACCATGTCCAGTTGCTGGTCAGTGTTCTTCAACTTGGAGCAGTGCCGGTCGAAAAGTTCCATCTCGGTGAAGAATGAAGCATCGGTGAAGTAACTGTCGATGATGCCTACGCTGTCCGACTTGTCGTAAGCGGCCACCATGCGATTGCCAGTCTCCTTGATGGCTTTCATATGTCTGGGGGCTACGAAACCGCCCACTCCTATAATGGCGAAATTTTTCATTATATGTTGTATTTGTTTACTGTTTGAATGAATATATTGCCGGGTCTCAATATATATTTATCTGTATTATGGACTAAATGAATGACTGTTCATGCCGTAATCGTGCAACTATCAAGTGTTGTTTTACTCTCTCACGTATATTCTCGGTACTCTGTTGGAGATGGCGGTCATCATCTCATAGCTGATGCGACCGATGCGGTTGGCGGAATCTTGCACGGTGTTGCCCTCCCCATAGACGATGACATCGTCGCCTTCGTGCACAGATAATCCTGAGACGTCCAGCATGCACATGTCCATGCATATTTTGCCAATCACGGGCACCAATTTTCCTTGCACCATTACCATGCCTTTGCCGTTGCTGAGTTCGCGGGGGTATCCGTCGGCATAACCAATGGGGATAATGGCCACCTGCATGTCGCGTGCCACTTTGTAGCTTCGACCGTAGCCGATGGTCTCACCCGCCTTTACGGTTTTTACCTGTGTGATTAGAGTTTTGAGAGTGATTACGTTATGCAGATTGGCCTGCACCTCTGGCAGGTCGGAGAAGCCATAGAGCCCGATGCCTAAGCGCACCATGTCGCATTGTGCTTCCGGAAACCGAGTGATGCCCGCAGTGTTGAGGATATGGCGCAGGATAGGGTAGCTGAAATGGCCGCATAACTCATTGGCCATTTGTGTGAAGCTTGCAATCTGTTGACGGGTGAAGTCGTCCTCCGCAGGATCGTCGGCAGCAGCCAGGTGTGAGAAGACGGATGCAATGCGCAACGTGGGATGCGTGTTGATGGTCTCTGCCAGCTTCGGCAGGTCTTCCAAGTCAAAGCCCAAACGGTGCATGCCTGTGTCAAACTTGATGTGAATGGGGAATGAGGTGATCTCAGGGTAGTCTTCCAGAATGTGGATCAGCTCTTGCAGATAGTAAAAGTTGAATATCTCAGGTTCTAAGCGGTTCTGCACCATGGCCTCAAAGCTGTGTGCTTCAGCGCCCAGTACGATAATGGGTGTCTCGATATGGCGCTTGCGCAGACGGACACCCTCGTCGGTGTATGCCACTGCCAAGTAGTCGATGTGTTGATGTGTTAACTCATTGATGATTTCCGCATCACCCAAGCCGTACGACAAAGCCTTTACCATCGCAACCATCTTGGTTTCTTTCTTTAGGAATGATTTGAAATATTGCAGATTATGAACGATGGCAGGCAGGCTGACGTGAAGGGTCGTGAGATGGGTCTTGTGCAGCAATTGGTTCACCACCTCCTCGAAGTGGAAGCTTCGAGCTCCCTTGATTAGGATGGCCTCATAGACGAAGGAGTGTGCAGGCAGATGCGCCAGCAAGGCTCCTGTGTCTGGATAGAAATACTGCTGCTCTATATGGAAAAGATCCTGATGCTGCGAAAAGGCGTGCCCCACGGCAATCAACTTGCGGATATGGTGTTGTCGCATTAGGGCATCCAATTGCTGGTAGTCGTCAGGCTGCAGCTTGCCAGCCTGTTCAAAGTCGGAAATGATGAGCGTTTTGTCTGCCAACTGGGTTTGTGTGTCCAGATAGTTGAGGGCCACCGACAGAGAGGTGCGGTCCAGGCTGTAGGTGTCATCAATGATGAGCGAGTGTTGCTTGCCCTCTTGGATAGCCATGCGCATGTGCACGGGAGTAAGCCGTGACAGGCGTTCGCAGATAGTCACTGGCGCATAACCCAGCACCAGCATCGTGACAATGACATGGCAAGCATTCTCAATGGAGGCGGCATCCACAAAAGGTATGAGGTAGGTGTGATTTTGTATGCTGACAAAGGTACTGTTGTTCAGGTGCCCCTCATTTGAGATGATAAAGTCGGCCTCGCCGTGCCCCCACGACACGCTTTTCATATGAGCGTACGCCGGTTCTGACAAAACCCGTTGGATGAGCGGGTCATCGTTGTGGAAGATGATAGTCTGGGCATGCTGGAAGAGCAACAGTTTTTCGCGAAGTTTTTGTTCCATGCTCTCGAAGAACTGAGCATGAGCCATGCCGATATTGGTGAGCACGCCGAGGGTGGGGGCGATGATGTCAGCAATGCGGGCCATTTCCCCAGGGCGCGAGATGCCAGCTTCAAAGATGCCGATTGAATGCTCCGGGCGCATTTGCCACACGGAAAGCGGCACGCCCACTTGGGAGTTGTAACTGTCAGGACTCTTCACCACATGATGCTCCGGAGCCAGCAGGGTGCCCAACCACTCCTTGACAACCGTTTTGCCGTTGCTACCCGTGATGCCGATGACAGGAATGCGGAATTGCTCGCGATGGAGACGGGCAACCTGCTGAAGCGCTGCAATGGTGTCACCCACCTGCAAGAAATTGCACTTCGACAATGAAGAAAATGCGTAAATAGGCTCCGTGATGACGAAATTGCACACCCCCTTTTCTGCCAATTCTTGTATGTATCTATGTCCATCCCCATGCTTTGTGCGGATTGCAAAGAAGATGGACCCGGATGGGTTGACTACCTTCCTGCTGTCGATACAAAGGTTTTGTATGGCCGCTTCAGGAGCGGGAATGGCTTTGTCAAGACAGGCAAGCTGTGATGATAGATTCGCAATAGTCATAGCATAAATAAATAACGGCTGCAAAGGTATAAAATATTTTTTTGAGAGAGTGTGATTTTATTCAGAAAAAAGTGTATTTTTGCCGTCCAAATTTTAGAGCAAATAATAACACATAAGAAGATGAAAAAAGATATCCATCCTAAAGAGTATAGAACAGTGGTTTTCAAAGACATGTCAAATGATTACGCTTTCTTGACCAAGTCCACTGTCAACACGAAAGATACCATTCAATGGGAAGACGGAAATGAATATCCGTTAGTGAAATTAGAGATTTCCAACACGTCACACCCGTTTTTCACCGGCAAGATGAAACTGGTTGACACGGCTGGTCGTGTGGATAAGTTCCGCAACAAATACGCTCGTCATTTTGATAGCAAAAAGTAAGGAATAAACAATATTTTTTTATATTTTTGCTGACCTTTTTTCTGTGTAGGAGAGAAGGTCAGTTTTTTTTTGTTAAGTTTTTGGAAATGAAAGAAATATTATTGTTGGATGAGATTATGAATAGTGAAGCGAATTTTATACCATTGTTCTCGTTGGAAGATGAAAGGAAGATCAGAGACGAGCAGGTGCCTGATGATGTGGCCCTGTTGCCTTTGAGAAATACCTTGCTGTTTCCAGGGATGGTGATACCCATCAATGTAGGGCGTACCAAGTCGATACGGCTAGCTCAGGAATATGCCCACAAAAACGAGCCGATTGGTGTGATAGCCCAACGCACGAATGATGTCGAAGAGCCTACCATTGAAGATCTTTATAAGGTTGGTACATTGGCTCATATCCTTAAGTATATATCCATGCCCGATGGTGGTGTTACCATCATCGTGCAGGGGGTCAAACGTTTCAATGTGGAAGAACTTACACAGGTGGAACCTTATTTCAGATGCAGGGTTACCCCATTCCAAACCAATGACTTTGACTCCGATGTGCTGCAAGGTGAGACATTCCAGGCCACCCTCTCTTCTATCAAAGATGTGGCCAATCGCATGCTGCATGTCAGCAATAATATGCCCCGCGAGGCTGCATTTGCCTTGAAGAATATCGAAAGTCACGTCTTCCTGCTGAATTTTCTGGCTACGAACCTCTCTATTTCTGTGGAAGAGAAACAGAAGTTGTTGGAAGTGCCCGACATCCAGCTCCGCGCCAATATGATTCTGTCGCATCTGCACCGCGACTTGCAAATGTTAGAGTTGAAAAGCCAGATTCAGGATAAGTCGCGTCGTGAGATGGACAAGCAGCAGCGCGAGTATTTCCTGAACCAACAGATTAAGACTATACAGGAGGAGCTTGGCGGTTCCCCTATGGAAAAGGATTACCAGTCGTTGGTGGAGCGTGCTGAGAAGAAGAAATGGGATGAAGAGACAGCTAATCGTTTTTATAAGGAGTTGGAGAAGTTGCAGCGCACCAATGTGATGGCCCCCGATTATGCCATCCAACTCAACTATCTGGATCTGTATGTGGAATTGCCTTGGAATGAATATAGCAAGGACAACTTCGATTTGGTCAAGGCACGAAAGATTCTGGATAAGGATCATTATGGGCTATACAAAGTCAAGGACCGCATTTTGGAGCATCTGGCGGTTTTGTCTATGCGCAAGGACATGCGTGCGCCGATACTCTGTCTGGTTGGCCCTCCTGGAGTGGGTAAGACATCCTTGGGCCGCTCTATTGCCAACGCCATAGGTCGCAAGTATGTACGCATCTCTTTGGGTGGCTTGCGCGACGAGTCTGAGATTCGCGGTCATCGCAAGACCTACATTGGAGCCATGCCCGGTCGTATTGTACAGAATCTGCGCAAGGCTGGCTATGCCAACCCGGTGTTCGTGTTGGACGAGATCGACAAGGTGATAGGCGCAAATGTGCAGGGAGACCCGTCCGCCGCCTTGCTTGAGGTAATGGATCCTGAACAGAACAGCACCTTCTACGATAACTATTTAGAGACCTCCTTTGATCTCTCCAAGGTGCTCTTTATCGCCACGGCAAACTCGTTGTCGAGCATTCATCCGGCGCTGTTGGACAGAATGGAGATTATTGAGCTGTCTGGCTATGTGGCTGAAGAAAAGGTGCAGATTGCCATGCATCATTTGATTCCCAAACAGCTTAAAGAACATGGGTTGAAAAAGCGCCAGCTTGAGTTTCCGGAGGATACGGTCAAGGAGATCATCCAATCGTACACGCGGGAGGCGGGGGTTCGTAACTTGGAACGCAATATCGCCAAGGTGATTCGGAAGCATACGGTGGAGATTGTAAAGCACACTCCGCATCTGAAGAAGACTATTGACGTGTCCGACTTACAAGATCTGTTAGGTACACCTCCATACCTGTCCGACAAGCGGGTTGACCATACGGTACCTGGTGTTGCCACTGGTTTGGCATGGACTGCTGTAGGCGGCGAGATCCTATTCGTGGAGGCAGTTACCAGTCCTGGCAAGGAGGGCCTGACCATGACCGGACAGTTGGGCGAAGTGATGAAGGAGTCGGCTACTATTGCATACGAGTTCTTGAAAGCTCATGCCTCCGAGTATGGTATTGAGCCATCTGCCTTTGAGCAAAACAAGGTCCACGTACACGTTCCCGAAGGCGCCACTCCCAAGGATGGCCCTTCGGCAGGCATTACCATACTTACAGCGTTAGTCTCAGCGTTCACGAAAATTCCAGTTCGCGATGATATTGCTATGACGGGAGAGATTACCTTGCGTGGACAGATTCTGCCTGTAGGAGGCATCAAGGACAAGATATTGGCCGCCAAACGTCAGCATATTGACCAGATTATATTGCCCGCTGAGAACAAAAAGGATATTGATGAGATAGAGGATGTCTATATCAAAGGCATGCAATTCCACTATTTCTCTTCTATGCAGAAGGCCGTTTCGTTTAATTTTAAAGGACAATTTGAATAATGGAGCGTTTTTTTCAATCAGCCTTGACGGAGCGAGAGGGGGTGGAACAGCCCGTGTCGGTGAACCCGAATCTGATTCGCAAAAAGCGTAAGGATTTGTCGGTGGATGACTATGTGGCAGGTATTCTTGGTGGAGATTGGATGGTGTTGAGCAGGGCAATTACCATGATAGAGAGTGCCAATGTGGCACACTTGCAGATGGCCCAGGATGTTATTGAGCGTTGTCTGCCCTATGCGGGAAACTCTTTCCGTGTTGGCATCACAGGGGTCCCTGGCGTGGGGAAGAGCACGTTCATAGAGACTTTCGGCAATATGTTGACCGAGATGGGGCACAAGGTGGCAGTGTTGGCAATCGATCCAAGTAGCGAGCGCTCCAAGGGTAGCATTTTGGGAGACAAGACGCGAATGGAGACACTCTCCGTCAATCCGAAAGCCTTTATACGCCCGTCACCGTCTGGGAGTACCCTGGGCGGGGTTGCACGCAAAACTCGCGAATCCATCATTCTTTGCGAAGCCTCCGGCTATGACATCATCATTGTGGAAACCGTGGGCGTTGGACAGTCTGAAACAGCTGTCAAGTCAATGGTGGACTTTTTTCTCCTATTGATGCTTGCTGGCGCGGGCGATGAACTGCAAGGCATTAAACGCGGTATCATGGAGATGGCTGATGCACTGGTCATTAATAAGGCTGATGGTGACAACAAACGTAAGGCAATTCAGGCCCAATCACAATATAAAGCAGCCCTGAAATTATTTCCCCAGCCAGAAAGCCAATGGACAGTGCCTGTGGAGGTGTGCTCTGCCCTCGAAAATGTGGCTGTGGACAAAGTATGGGAGATTATGACCCGTTATGAGACCCATACCAAAGGCAATGGCTTTTTTGAACGGAACAGAACCAACCAATTGGTCAATATCTTCTACAATTGGATACAGTTCACTCTCCAGAACAATTTCTATAACCGAACCTTTACCCAACAGGAGATAGAACGCCTATTGCCCTTGATACGTCTCCGCAAAATCTCTCCCTACAAAGCCGCTACTCTGTTGATAGACGAAGTCGCCAAGACTACTGACTGAAAATGTCAGCCGAATTTGCCGGCGCAGAGGTGTTTCCTGCTTCGTCCAAACACCTGACATAGATTTTGCAAGAAATACTTCCTATAGGAATGGACGAGTTGCGGGGTATAGATGTGTCGCTGATTTTGTGCCACTCATCCTTTAGACAGTATCTCCTTGAAGTCAATAGCAGTTTATATTCATAATGGGAGACTCCAGATTCGTTGTCTATGCTTGACAACCAACTGCAAGTAATGGGAATGTTAGCTTCTCGATTTGTTTGCTGTCCATAAATGGTTGCAATGACTTCTGAGGGAGCGGATGGCGGTGTGTAGTCAATCCGCATCGGTTTCTCAATTATGGCTGAAAACAGGTTTGCTTGGTCAACTACAACCGATTTTACTTTGCATTGTGCCATACCATGCAGGGCTTGAGTTCGTATCATGCAGGTGTCAGCGGGTCCAACGGTAATATGCATGCTATCGGACCTGCCTGCATATACGCGCATGTTGTCAATGCTTATGCCCGCCTGCCCCATAAAGGCTATGAGGCTGCTATGGTGGCATAAGAAGGTATCCGTAATTCCTCCTAAAAGCTGCTGGCCATGTCGGAAGAGAAATACTTTGTGGTTGTCCTTGTCCCAAATGACCCGATATAGATAGGCGGTGTTTTGGCTGATATAGATGTTTTGCGATTTTGCCAATAGCGAAAGTACACCATTGCTAATCTGATACAATGCTATTGTATTGCTGCTTCTGACAAAACGTATTTCAAAGCCGCTTCCAGTCAATAGGTCTGCATTGTCAGGCAAATGGAAGAAAAAGGAACAACTGTCGGTTTGACCCATGTTCAAATAAAAGTCGTATAGATACGCATTAGAAGTGCTGTCATGATGGCGGGCGAAGATACGGTGATAAGTGGTAGGGTCGTCGTCTGCGCAGGTCAGTCGCTGTGTCACAATATCCCAACTCCCATCACTTATCCAAGTGGAAGAGTCCAAAATATTGTCAAAGTTGTCACAAAGGAACCCCCACTTCGGGGTTGCATGCCATCCCAGAGGTCCCTTTTCCATGATTTGCCAAAATCTGTACGCCACGCCATGGTCGTCACTATCTTGAAATAGGAGGTCAAAGTCGCGCGTAATCCAAAGTGAATCATCCAATAGTATTTCCGTTTGAGGTGCCGTAGTGTCGATTATGGGATTTTGACTTTGCTGTTGGAAAGCGTTCCAATGGGCAGCCCAGCCCGCCTTGTTTGTGGCGCAGTCTGATCGAAATTCCACCAGTAGTGAAGGTCCCGAGGAGACAATGCGCCCCGGAGGGGTGCTACTCCACCGTCCTATTAAGGATTCGGATGGCGAATTTCCATCAAATACCCAAAGAAAATCGTAGTCCGCTTCCACATCCCAAAGGTCGAACATCAACTCAATGCTGTCGGCATCCGCACAGTTGATGAGAATATATTGATGCTCATCAGCCCCATAATCACCATTGGGTCCTCCAGAGTCGTAAAATGTCCCCGAAGAGCTCGTTTCAGTGGAGGTCGGAGTCTCTACATTGATTAACCGATAGTAGAGGTTCCAGTTCCAATATGGGCCAGGATCGGTGTGCGATTGGTTTGGGTAATGCTGGTGCCCACGTATCTGTGTGCAAGCTCCCGCACCACCCAAGTTGTGTACACCTGCATTGAGCACCGTGCCGTCAGCTAACGTGTCGCGGTAAAAGACACGCTTTGGAGAAATGTTGGGGCGTCTGGAACAGATGTCCCGGATCAATAGGGCCGAAGACTTGTACATGGTGTCGGTAAAAAAGCTTGCAATGTTGCCGTAAGCTTCGTGTTCAATGCCAATCGTGTACCCATTTGCGCTGCCCACATGCCATGCTTTGTCCGATTCTCGTACCATTTGCGTGACTTGGCCATCAGAAGAGCGAATGATATAGTGCGCCGACACCATTGCACTGCAGTTCTGAAACCATGCCAATGTCCCTGCGTAAGTGCCCTGTGTGTAGTGAATCGTGATGTTGCTGATGGCAGCGTTGCCTCTCCCCACTGTATAGTTGCAGCTGCTGGCCGCGAGCCATGTTGCTGATGAATAGTCTGTGATGCCCTGAATCTCTTTCGAACGCTCAGATAAAGAGACCTGCCCGGCCCTCAACATTGGTAACATATCGCCAAACAGCGCCTCAAAGTTCACTGAATAGATACATTGCACATATGGTGTCATGGAAGTATCTGAAAGAAAACGATAAATCTCATATAAAAAGCAGTTTAATGGGTAGTTGTCTTGCCAGGAAGTGGGCACCTGCGTGTATGGCAGCTCCGACAGAGCTATAAAGATGGGTTTATAGGCCTCAATTTCTTTTGCATAACATTGATATCGCTCTTGCAAAGTGGAAAAAGCCTCCGCGTAGGCGAGTATCGCTGCACGCGGACTGGCCAGCATTTCCGATGCTGTGAAGGATGATAAGGAGTCAATCAGTTTCAAGTTCTCCCTAAATACACCTTTCCCGTCAATGGTTAGCCCCATAACCGTGTGATTGCGAGGAATGGTGTGATCGCAATCGTCATAATCGGGCTCAACCGTTGAAAAACGACGGTACTGATACGAAATGGCCTCTAAACATCCCCGTGGTAAAGATGGGTGCAAAGCGTAAGCCTCTTCAAAGAAATGTTGTACTTTCAGGTAGTCATCCCTCAGGAGCGTTGGTTCGCTGAAACGCGGAGAAGGAACAGATTGTGCAGATAACACAAATGTTAGCAGGCAAAAGGCCATTAGATGGATGAGTTTAATGTTAGATGGTTGAGTGTACATGGGTGTTGTTTTTGTCTTGTTAGTTGGGCGCAAAAATACATAATTTTAGCACGATTGTCAATAGGTTAATTATAATTTTATGAATAATTAACAAACAGCAAATATTCTGGTGTGGTGCTACTCGGAATGGTATAATATGATATATATGTAGTTTTTTTTGTTTATTTTTGCCACAACAAATTTGAAGATTGCAATCTAAAATCTTGGAAGTATGTTAGTAGTCGGAATTGCTGGAGGTTCTGGTTCTGGGAAAACCTCCATTGTCAATAAAATTATTGAAAAGTTCCCTCAGGAGCATGTGAGTGTTTTGTCGCAGGATGCCTATTATAAAGATAATGGACATCTTACGCAAGAGGAAAAAGAGAATTTCAACTTTGATCATCCATCGGCGATTGAGTTTGCCCTGTTGAACAATCATATACAGGCGCTCAAGTCTGGACATACGATTCAGATGCCCACCTATTCATACGTCACGTGCGCTCGTGGGGAGGAGACGATTCCAGTGAAACCGAGCGACGTTCTGATTGTAGAGGGTATATTGATATTCACGAACCAGGCGTTATGTGAATTGCTGGATTTGAAGGTGTTTGTGGATACAGATGCAGATGAGCGATTGATACGCATTATCCAACGCGATGTTCAACAACGCGGCCGAGGCCTCGACAAATCTATTCGGCATTACAAGAACTTTGTAAAGCCGATGCACGAACTGTTCATTGAGCCTACCAAACGTCAGGCAGACATTATTATTCCTGTAGGTGGGGAAAATGAAAGAGGAATTGACATACTGACCACTAAGATTCAACATGTAATTGAGCGGGGTGGTCACTAATTAGGTTTTCTGTTCCTGTTTTTTTGCAGCGGGGAATAGCACATTGTTCAAGATGAGTCGATAACCTGCCGAGTTTGGGAATAGGTCCAAGTTGGTGGCGGGGTCATTGATAAGGTGCTGATAGTCTTCAGGATCGTGTCCAGAGTAGAATGTCCAGGTGCCTTGTCCAAACTCTCCGTGAATGTAGCGTGCCTCGTTGAACAATTGGGTCTCGCCCATGATGGTGACGGTGGGCTTGATGAGATCCTTACGGAAAGCAGTGGTTTGGCCCATAAAGCCGGGAATGACGCTCATGTGGTTTTGACAAAGCATGGTGGGTACGGGATCCCACTTGGCGGAAAATTCAAAGAGGGTGAAGAAGTCATTCGACTTATTGGTCAGGTGCGTGGTGGGGTCCACATCAATGTCGGATACTTCATACACATAAGGGTTTGTCTCGATTTTGAAGTCGGTGAAGGCGAAGCAATTGTCATAGTTGAGTTTGCTTTGGGCCTGAGGGTCCATGGGGTCTCCATCGAACATGACATCGCAGATGTCCACACCGTCGGCGGCCAACGCGATGTCGAAGCTATCGGGTCCCGAGCACATGGCGAAGAGATATCCTCCGCCTGCCACGAAGTTGCGGATGCCCTTGGCAACTGCCAGCTTCATGTCAGAAACCTTGGCAAATCCCAATTGCGCGGCGCGACTCTCATTCTCTTGCACATCCAGCACGTACCATTGCGCACTCCTATAGTGTGCCCAAAACTTGCCATATTGTCCCGTGAAGTCTTCGTGATGAAGGTGCAGCCAGTCGTACTTGGGCAGTTCACCATGTATGACCTCTTCATCATAGATCACCGTATAGGGAATCTCCGCATAGGTAAGCACCAACGTGACAGCATCATCCCAAGGCAACTTGTTCTTCGGTGAATAGACGGCAATTTTCGGCTCCTTGGTCAGACGGATCTCATTCATGTTGTTCTCCACAGCGGCAATCTCATTCAGGATTTGTTGGGCAGCCAAATCAGCAATCACTTGGTAGGAGACGCCACGCACCACGCATTCATTCTCTACATCACTGTTGTAGGCACACATAAAGCTGCCTCCCCGGTAGTTAAGCAACCAACTCATGTCTATCTGATGGGCCACCGCATAGTAGGCAATTCCGTACGCCTTTAAATGGTTGCTCTGGTCCATGTCCATGGGGATAAACAGATAAGAGGCCTGTGCACTGAAAATACCCTGTAATGTGAGCAGGATTATGATTAATAGCTTTTTAATGTTTGTAATGTTCATCTTCTGATTGAGAGTTTTGTTATGCTTCCATCGAAACGCATGATATACCAATTGCTTAGAACTTTAGAGAATGACTGTATATGATCAACTCCAAACACTGGTTGTGGCGACCACATGGCTGTCATGTTGTTGGCAAAAATCTGCCGTTGTTTAAGAAAATAGAGGGTGTTGTTTTGCAGGAGCATGTCTTCGATACCCATCACAGGAATCACTTTGACGAAAGATGCGAAGCGGTCAAAAACGTAGATGCCGCTCAAGGAGTCGCAAAGATAGAGGTACTCAAAACTGGGATCGGCAACCATGAGTTGCGGCTGTATGGCGTTGGAAAAATTGCAGTTGGTGGTACTTTTTTGCTTCAGGTCCAAATCGATAAGGTGAATCTGTTGGCTCGTCTCATCGTAACAAGCTATCCGATTAGCCCCAAAAACAGTTACCAAAGAAGGCGTTTGAATACTCTCATCGTACAAGTTGATGGAACCGATAGGACTTAGTTTGTTGTTTAACAACACAATGGAGTTGTCCTCTTTGTAGAATACCACAATCTTGGTGGGCATGGAGGCGTCCACACGCTCAATGTTGCCCAATGTTGGGTCATTAAAATGAAAACGCAGTTTGCCTGACGCATCATACATGTCAATGCCATCGTTTTTCCAACAATACAGGTTTTCTTGGATGTCGGTGGTGAAGGCGTCGTAGGTTTTAGACAATATTAAAGGTCTCCCTTGCGCTAAGGCGTTAAGGGAGACTATGATGAGTATATATGTGCTGATCAGATGATGCCGCATCTTGGTTAGAATTTGAATCCCAAGGTGGCGATTACTCTGTGGTATGTGTGGTTAATGTGTGCGGGATCCACATAGTTGTTACCATTTCTGTATAACCAATAGTCGTCCTTGGAGAATCCAAACACATAGGCCATGTCAAAGAAGACACGTTTTGAACGAATGCCAAAGCCGGCGGAAGCGTAGTGGGCACTGGCCAACTTTTTGCTGTCTTCCAACTTGTATGGAGAGGTTATGAAGTTATAGCCTGCGCGCAGATAGAGCAATTGTGTCAGGGCGACCTCACCGCCCAAGCGGAAGGAGTGGCTGAGACCATATTTGTTGACAATGTCCTCATTCTCCGTGTTGAAACTGTAGTCGTCGGCAGATAGTTTTGCCAAGGAGTAATCGGTGAGCTCATACTCTGCCGATACAAAAGCTCTTTTCTTGATGATGAAAGCAGCGCTGAGGTTAGCTTTCAAAGGCGTGGTGAGCGCAAAACGATAGTTGTTTTCGTATTCTGAGAACTCATCAGTGTTATCTGTCCAGTTGGAAGTAAAGGAGCGATAATAGTAGTCTTTGATATTCCAGAAGAAGGTGGGGGTTTGGAACCCTAAGCCAAATCTGAAGAAGGAAACCGGTTGGTAAATCAAGCCCATCTTGAAGTTGATGCCCGAACCAGTGTTGTGTTGTTTGGTCATCACAGTATAATCAGTAATGCCGGATAAAGGCTGACCATCGGCGGCACTTTCGTTGAAGGTGGTCCGTTGGGTAATGTCCAGAATCGGAAACCCGAGGCCTGCACCGATAAAGAGTTGGTCGTTATAGTTGCCGCCAAAGTTGATGGTGATCTCATCTATTGCGCCTGAAGTAGTCACCGTGGCTTTTTGATAGAGATCCTTATTGTGAAATGGACTCCAATACATGGAACTGTTGCCAGGGATGGTGTCCAACACCCATGTGTCGAAAGCTAACTGTGCATCAAGACCTAAAGAGGCAGAGTTGTTGGCAGATGCTAACAATGGGTCTGTGAATGAGGAGTTGGTTACGCCTTCAATACCTACGGAATTGTTGTAGTCTTTCAGGCGATTATAGCCAAAGCCAAAGTGCCAATAGCGCCAGCGTGACTCCTCTTTTAAAATCTGGGAGCTGATGACAAGACCCACTTGAGGAACTGCATATTTCATCTTTTTGCTGATGCGTTCACCGCCATTATAGTTGGTTTCGTTTTCATGGATGGACAGAGACATAGGGGTGAACGATAATTCTGATTTTTTGAAGAGTCCGATGGCGGCAGGGTTGCTGATCAGGGAGGAAAAATCACCACCCACAGCACCAAAGGCACGTCCGGCACCCATATATCTGGCGGTTCCTACGTAGTCTGTCTGGGAAAAAAGGAATGCTTCATAATCATTTTGGCCTATCAATGCATAGGATATGCACAAACTGATGGCGATAAAAAGGATTTTTTTCATTTCTTTATAACTTTTTTGTTGGAAATTCAGTTTTATGATGTGAATATTGTTTATCTGTGACCTCCGCTGCTGTGAGAGGAACTACTGCCATGGGAAGAGGTGCTGCTGCTGTGTGAAGAGCCACTATAGCTGCTTCTAGAAGAGGAACTTCCACTGTTGTAGCTGCTTCTGGAGGAAGAACTTCCACTGTTATAGCTACTTCTAGAGGAGCTGCCGCTATTGTAGCTGCTTCTGGAGGAAGAACTGCTACTCGGTGTATAGCTGCTGCGAGAAGAAGAACTTCCACTGTTATAGCTGCTTCTAGAAGAGGAACTTCCACTATTGTAGCTGCTTCTGGAGGAAGAACTG
Source organism: uncultured Bacteroidales bacterium (assembly GCA_937901455.1). GTDB lineage: Bacteria > Bacteroidota > Bacteroidia > Bacteroidales > WCHB1-69 > F23-D06. The sequence continues at coordinate 58,833 of CALDIA010000144.1, forward strand.
CTACTCGGTGTATAACTGCTGCGAGAAGAAGAACTTCCACTGTTAGAATTACTTCTGGAAGAGGAACTGTTGCCAGGAGTGTAATTGCTTCTGGAAGAACTGTTGTAGGAGGAGGGAGTAGGTCTCGTGGTGGTTGTGCGCGTGCTGCCGTCATTGGATCTGATAATCGTAGTGGTGGCAGGTCTTGTTGTTGTGTTAGTGCTCGTTCTCGCCGGGGTTGTTGTGTTAGTTGTAGTCGTTCTACTCTGGGTAGAAGGCGTTGTTGTTGTGCGACTTGGTGTGGCGGGAGTGGTAGTCGTTCTACTTGTACTCGTACTATTGATAGTGTTGGTTCTGGCAGGCGCAGATGCGTTGTCGTTTACCGTGCGGGTACTGACAGTACTGTTGCCAGCAGACGTGTTAGTCATGGTGCGGCTGGCCGATGTGGAAGTGTTGTCCGAAGTACTATAGCTGGTCGCTAAGGTCTGATACTGCTGGTTGAAAGAAGAAGGTGAACTGACAGTGGAATAACGGTTGTTGTTGTCGTTGTTTGTGTATGTGGCACCGCCAAAAGCATTGTAGTCCATATCTCTATTGCCGTTGCGTCCATTGCCTACAGAAGGCCCCACATTTTCACGATGTCCATAGTGGTAAGTGTTGTTGTGGTCATGGTTGTTGTGGTAGAAATCGCTTGCCCAATGGTGCCCCGGATGGTTCCAGTAGTCGAAAGGACCATGGTGTCCTGGATGATTGTTCCAATGGTGGAAGTGATGATAGTGGAAAGGATCATAGTAGCCCCACCCCCATCCATAGTTGAAGCCATAATAGTCGTAGCCATAGTAGTAGGGGCGTACATAGTAGCTTGGCCACCACCAGTTATAGCCCAGATAGATGCTATAACCCCAGCTGTAGGGATTGTAATCGTACCAATATGTGTTCGTGAACCAAGGATCGTAGTAGCCCCAGCCGCAGTGTACGTTGGTATGGAATCTCCGTAGTCGTGATGTGTAATAGTAGTCATAATAGTCATCATCAGAGTAGGTGCTGGTATAATTGTTGACAGCCTGTTCGGAGATATAGTTGGTGATGACGGGCTCACTTTGCCCCGGATAAAATGTCTGAGTGCGCAGGAGATTTCCATCCTCATCGTACTCATAAACGATGCTGTCAGGCTGCACTTCAGCAGGTTGGGTTGTGCTCTGAGCCATCTTTGTCTGGCTATTTGCTGCCCTGTATTGGCAGTCAGTAGATGACGAGTAGATGTCATCATAAACCGTATATGTTTCTGTCATACAAGAAGTAAGAAGAAAAGCAACGGCTGCTGTAGCGATTAGAAATAGTTTTTTCATAAAAACCTCCGTGTATTTTTAAATTTAGTATTTTTGCAAACAATGTCAAATAGACGGCAAAGATACTAAAAAGTTAATTCTTGCCTCAGAAAAAAAGCATAATAAAATTTAAAATCTTAATAAACGAAAACGTTAGAGATATGGCAAAAAATTCAACTACTCGTGAAGAAAACTACTCACAATGGTATAATGATATTGTAAAAAACGCTGATCTTGCGGAGAATTCAGCCGTAAGAGGATGTATGGTGATCAAGCCCTACGGCTATGCTATATGGGAAAAGGTTCAGTCCACCTTGGATAAAATGTTCAAAGAAACGGGGCACCAGAACGCATATTTCCCGCTTTTCATTCCCAAATCTTTTTTCAGTCGTGAGGCCAGTCATGTGGAAGGTTTTGCCAAAGAGTGTGCTGTGGTTACCCACTATCGCTTAAAAAATGCCGAAGACGGCAGTGGGGTCGTGGTCGATCCGGATGCCAAGCTTGAAGAGGAACTCATTGTGCGCCCAACCTCCGAGACCATTATTTGGAACACCTATAAGAATTGGATACAATCGTACCGCGACCTGCCGATTTTGTGCAATCAGTGGGCCAATGTTGTCCGTTGGGAGATGCGTACTCGTCTTTTCTTGCGCACAGCAGAGTTTTTGTGGCAGGAGGGACATACCGCACATGCCACTCGCGAGGAGGCTGTGGCTGAGACAGAAAAGATGCTGCATGTGTATGCCGATTTTGTCGAGAACTTTATGGCTATTCCAGTCATTAAAGGTGTGAAGTCACCGAATGAGCGTTTCGCCGGTGCTATCGATACTTATTGCATCGAAGCACTGATGCAGGATGGCAAAGCCCTGCAGGCCGGTACTTCCCACTTCTTAGGTCAGAATTTTGCTAAGGCCTTCGATGTCAAGTTCCTCAATAAGGAGAATCAACTGGAATACGTGTGGGCTACCTCTTGGGGTGTATCCACCCGTTTGATTGGCGCCCTTATCATGACCCATTCCGATGACAATGGTCTGGTGCTTCCCCCGAATCTGGCCCCCATACAGGTGGTGATTGTGCCTATCTATAAATCTGAAGACCAGTTAAATGCCATTACACAAAAGGTTCTTCCACTTATTGAACAACTCAAGTCTTTGAATATTACTGTCAAGTACGATGATGACGACTCCAAGCGCTCGGGCTGGAAGTTCAACGAATATGAGCAGAAGGGTGTGCCTGTGCGTGTGGCCATCGGTCCCCGCGACCTCGAAAACAACGAAGCAGAAGTTGCTCGCCGCGACACCCTGACCAAGGAGAACGTTTCCTGCGAAGGGCTTGCTGAATATATTCAGAAATTATTGGCCGATATACAAAATAATCTCTTCCAAAAAGCGTTAAGCTTCCGTGACACACACACATACAAGGCCGATACTTGGGACGAGTTCGTGGATCTGTTGGATAATAAGCCTGGCTTTGTGTATGCCCATTGGGATGGCACGCCCGAGACCGAGGAGAGGATTAAAGAACTCTCCAAAGCCACTATCCGTTGCATCCCCTTTAACAACCCGAAAGAGGACGGCAAGTGCATACTCACGGGGAAACCTTCAACCCAAAGAGTGCTCTTTGCCCGATCTTATTAAAGATAACAAACAATGGATGAAAGACTTGAAGCGTTTCAGCAATTGCTGAACATCATGGACGACCTGCGCGCCAAGTGTCCGTGGGATCGCGAACAGACCTTTGACTCGTTACGTTGCCTGACCATTGAGGAGACTTATGAATTGTCGGACGCTATTGTTGGGAAGAATTATGATGATATGTGCAAGGAGTTGGGCGACCTGCTCCTGCACATCGTCTTTTATGCTAAGATTGCCGAGGAACATCAATTGTTTGACATCGCAAAGGTCATTCGGCAATTAAACGACAAGTTGGTTCGCCGACATCCTCATATTTATGGAGATGCTGAGTCGAATACCGCTTCCGAAGTTCGTCAAAGTTGGGAAAAGATTAAGTTGCAGAAAGAGGGTAACCGTTCCGTGCTGGGCGGTGTGCCACAATCGTTGCCAGCCCTGATTAAGGCATTCCGAATTCAAGAAAAGGTTAGTGGGGTAGGGTTCGACTGGGACAATACCAGTCAAGTGTGGGAAAAGGTTCAAGAGGAACTCCAGGAACTGCAAACAGAAGTGGCTGCTCATTCCGACAAGATGGAAGATGAGTTTGGAGATGTGCTTTTTGCCCTCATCAATTATGCCCGATTTCTCCATATTACCCCCGAAGATGCTCTTGAAAAAACAAATCGTAAGTTTATCAAGAGATTCCAATATATTGAGAAACAGGCAAATATATCTAATCGAAAGATTACAGACCTCTCCTTGGAAGAGATGGAGGCCTATTGGCAAGAGGCTAAATTGTCAGAAACATTATAATAAATCTATTATGTATAATAAAATAATAGTATATATAATATTATTGTTGACTATCACTCCGCAGATTGGCTTGTCGCAGAAGCGTTCCAAGGCCGTGGAGTATTGCGAGAAGGCAGAAAAGGCGCTCAACCAACGCAACTTTGACAAAGCGTTGCAATATCTTCATCAGGCGGCGCAGAAGGATCCCAACTATCCTGATACCTATATTCTCATGGGTGATGCGTACAATTTTTCCTTGCGTTCCGATTCGGCGGCCTTATGCTATGACCACGCCATTGAGTTGATTGGCGATCCAGATCCATTATTGTACTACATTGCGGCATCTGAGTGCTTAAAGTGTGGTAAGTATGAGCTGGCCTTGAAGCATTATGAAACCTTTTTGGTGAAGGGAGTGCAATATACGGATGTGTTGACTGATGCCCAGAAGGGTGTGGCTAATTGCCGTTTTGCTATTGAGGCGATGCGTAATCCTGTGGCTTATGAGCTTCAGAACTTAGGCGCCCATATTAATTCTGAGTGGGATGAATCATTGGCGACGCTCACTGCAGATGACGAGACCATCATTTTCACGGTTAAGCGGCCTAAGGATGAACATACGGTCTGTGCGTTTTGCGTAAATGAAGAAGATTTGTATAGTGCTCACCGCAAGGATGGTGCTTGGCAACCGCGTCAGGTGCTCGGCGCACCCGTCACTACTGGCTACAACGAGGGTGCTCAGAGTTTGTCACCTAATGGCGACTATCTGCTGTACACTATCTGCAATGCCGACTATGGTATTGGCAGCTGTGATCTGTATTGGGCCAAAAAAATCGGCGATCGCTGGTCGCGACCACGCAATTTCGGTGCTCCCGTCAACTCAAGCGCGTGGGAGAGTCTCCCTACCATAGCGGCTGATGGCGTCACTATATACTTCTCCTCTTCCAGGCCAGGAGGTTTCGGAGGTAAGGATATCTGGAAGACGACCATGACCAGTGAAGGCGCCTTCACTCCGCCTGTCAACTTGGGTGCTACTATCAACACGCCAGAGGATGATGCCGCCCCGTTTATCCATAGTGACGGACATACCCTCTACTTTGCTTCTAATGGACGAGTGGGAATGGGGGGCTACGACCTCTACTACAGCACTCTCCAACCCGATGGCAGCTGGAGCGAGCCTCAAAACCTGGGATATCCTATCAATACGTATAATGATGAAATCAATATCTTCATCAATGCACAAGGTACTACTGCCTATATTGCCTCCGACAAAGCGGGCGGCTTCGGAGGGCTTGACTTGTACAGCTTCGACCTGGACGATGACCTGCGTCCGAGTCCCGTGACCTACATCAAAGGGCGTGTCTTTGATGCTGAAACAAAGGTGCCCCTCGCCGCGGAGGTCCAGATGATAGACCTGGAGACTAACCAACTGCTTACCGGAACTATGTCTGACGAGGAGACTGGTGAATATCTGGCTTGCGTGCACACCGGAAAAAATGTGCTTCTCAATGTATCGCATCCCGACTACCCTTTCTATTCCGAAAACTTCCAGTTGGCGCAGTCATACAACCAGCTGCAACCCTACCGGAAAGACATCTCCCTGCAACGGGCAGAAGTGGGCACCGTTGTCGTGCTGAAGAACATCTTCTTTGACTTTGACAAAAGCGAGCTCAAGGCGGAGTCTTATCTGGAACTCGACAAGTTGGTGGACTACTTGAAGCATAACCGCATTCGGATTGAGATTGGCGGCCATACCGACAACACCGGTTCCAGTGAATACAACGAACAGCTCTCCAAGGCCAGGGCAAAATCGGTTTACGACTATCTTTTAGCTCATGGAATCTCCGAAAATCGTCTCTCCTATAGGGGCTAAGGGATGCAAAAACCCATTGATAGCAACGATACGGAGGAGGGTAGAGCCAATAATCGTAGAACCGAATTCACAATTATCCCTTGACTATGGTTGATAACTAAAGGCTGTCCCGATTCTCAAAAAGCAATATAATATACAGAATGACAATGTTTTAAGGGCTCTATGTAACTATAGGGCCCTTTTGTCAGTATAATAGGGTATGAACTTTTTTTCAGAATTGTTGAAAAAAAAAAAGGATAAGAGTGTAAGAATAAAAAAAAAATGTATTTTTGCAAGTTGAATTTTTAGTGTAAACTATAGTAATGTAGTATGCTATATAAGAAGACGATAACACAAAAAAAGAGAAGAAATAATAATAATTAATAATAACAAACAATAAAAAACAGTATGAAAAAATTATTATCAATTTGCTTTCTAAGCATTCTGCTGGCGCTTCTGAACGTCCCCGTTCAAGCGCAGACAACACAGTCATGCTGCTTTTGGTTGGAGAATCTCCAGCCACAAACGTTGCATGATATTGCCAACGTTCCTGGTGGTGGCGCTGCCCACCTGCCTGGCACTGGTGGCGATGTTGTGTTGAACAACACCATGAATCCGGTGTTGCATGGTATTGATCCGGCTACTGGTCAATGCCAACAGACGGACTACTACAAGATCCGCTTTGCGAATACTTGTAATCTTCCAGCCACCACGAAAGTGTCTATTGAATGGAAGTTGTATCGCGATGGACAACTTGTCAACGGTAATCTTTCTGATTATGCAGATTTCCGTATCTATACCAGATATGGTAGATTGCATAACAGCATGAACCCGATGTCTGCCGGTCAGACCTATTGTGACACGATGGGTTGGATCGGTGGTCGTGTTAGCGGCCTTGGTACCTGTTTGTACAACACAAGCACGGATCTTTACCCGAATTACCCGAACTACGATGATGTGTATTGTGCAGGCGGTTATCCTGGCGCCACGGAAGTTGAACCTCTGCCCTTGGATTTTGCTAATGAATCTGCTGAAGCTTGGGGTTACACCTATTTTGCAAACGAGATGGGCTTGGACTATTTCAACCTGCCTTTCTTCGAAGCTACGGACCATGTGATTGTTATATGCTGGAAGCAAGTTGGTAACTACTCTTTAGTGGTTGGTCTCCGCGAGCGTACCGGTGGTACCGATTGGGGAACCCTCTATTGGGACGAGAACCAACAACACGCTATCGGTGGTCACCAGAGCTGCTGTGGCGCCCTGCTGGCCCAAGACTCTATCCACTATCTTGTACAGACTAATAAGCAAAAGGCTGTTTGCGATGGCGAGACCTGGGACTTCGGTAGCCCTGTCGCCACTTTCTCCGTTGAGAACCATTACCATGTAATCTTCGGTGACTCCGTTTGTGGTCACTTCAGAGTAGATAGCTTGGTTCAACTTGACTTCTATACCCGTATCAATCCTGACATCATTGCTGACGACTTCGAGATTTGCGTGGGTCTTCCTTTGACCGCTGATCAGGTGGCTGCTCACACACCCGCTGTGAACACAGATGCTCCTGGTATTATCGACTACGCTATCTGGTGGTCACAAGATGGTGAAACCTGGACCACGACCACGCCGAGCTATGATGCCGTACAGCTGGGTGGCTATACATGGTATGTGAAACAAATCAACCATTACGATGCCGTTACTCCGGACGATTTCTATTGCGAGGGCAAGATCGACACACTCACCATTACGGTGCTTCCGCTCTATCCTCCTGTAATCGATCCTGCTCAATACGAGTTCTGCTATAGCCAAATGCCGACCACATTCCCGATCCCTGCCTCTTACGATGATCGCGAAGAATGTGCTACCGGTATTGTATGGCAATATGGTACTACCAACCTTGATACTGTTGCCGATGGCGCTTCTTATCCTGTTGCTATGACGGACTACTTCACCAGCAACGTGAACAAGACCATCACCTTCAATGTGTTCACCACTAACGGCTATGCAAACTCTGAGCCTACCGTGGTAACCATCGTGATGAACGCCTCCCCTGTATTGGTTGGCGACAACTCCTTGGTTGACGATACCCTTTGTCCGAGAGGTGAGGAACTGTTGAAGACCCAATTCTCCGACAGCAATATTGGACAAACCAACAGCACCATCTCCTATTCTTGGACTTTGAACGGAACTGCCATCAACATCAATACTGCTTCCATCACTGGCACTGCACCCGATGCTTGTTCCGGTACTAATGTATATGTAGTGACTGCTATCGCTACCAGCGAGGCTGGCTGTATGGACACCCTCGTCCGTACCTTTAAGTTGACCGCTCAGGACACCAACGCTATTGTGGTTACTCCTAAGCCGACAACCATCACTAACATTACTGTTTCTGGTTGCGACACTACTGCCCAAGCTTTCGTGGCTGGCCGTCGTACGGTGGATGATCTTCAAATACTCTTGAATATTATCGACCATTGTGAGAACATTACCGAGGTGCTCTATAGCGCTACGGTCACCACCGCTGAATGCGAGGTTTATGTGGACAGAACCTATATTCTCAAGGATGAATGCGGCAACGTTTCTAATCCTTATGTTGAGCACTGGACCATCAAGAATGACTTTGCTCCTGTTATCAATGGTGAATTGACTACCATTGCTCCTGTTCCTGTTCAAAACTGTCAGTTCCAAGTTCCTGCTTACAATGTATTGTTGAATGCATTCAATGAAGCTTATGAAGTGAACTTCGAATGTGCTGGCAACCATGTTGATCATGTTGAATTCTACTTGGATGCCGCTCATACTACTTTGGCTCCTATGCACTTGATCTTTGAGGAAAGCGACACCGCTTACGTATATGCTATCGCTACCGACAAGTGTGGTAACGAATCTGTTAATACTATGGTATTCATGCTGCAACGTCCTCCTCGTATGGTTATCGACGGTGGTATCTTGGCAGTTCCTGCTGACATCTGTTTGCATGACACCGTTTTCTTGTCTTTCGACACGAGTTTCGTACATAACGCTACTCCGTTGATCGATGGCAATGGCGAGTCCTACTACAACCTTGAGTGGACTGCCAACCCGAACGATGGTAGTATTATCTATCATACCAGTCCTACCGCTTATGGTGTTCCTGCAACCGCCAACACCGATTACACGTACACCATTCACGTAACTGACTATTATGGTTGTGTGGATTCTATCGCTGCTGATCCTGTACATGTACACGGTCTTCCTACTGTTGAGATCGAAGAGATCATCCTCAATGGTTCCACCTTCCCGTTGTGTCCTAACTATGGCAACCTTACCATCCACTCCATTACTGAGCCTGGTAATGGTGGCGAAATCGTTCGTCATATTTGGAGCGGTGAGAGTGTTAACTTGCCTCTTGAACCGAACATGGACACCACGTTCGTAACCATCCTCCCGGATAGTTGTAACAAGACTTACACTGCCTACTTGACCGTTTTGAATAATGACGGTTGTAAAGCTTCTACCTCTTATTCCTTCGATGTTGTGGATAGCATCGCTCCTGTTGTGGGCAATGTAATTACTGAGCTTATTCTCGATCCCGGTGATAGCTGCTTGATGACAGTGCCTAACTTGTTGCCTTACTTCAATAATAATAATGTAAGCGACAACTGCTACGGCTTTGGTTATATCACCATCACCCAAAGCGTTGCGGCTGGCAGCAAGATTGCTGTTGAGACTCCGGTCGTCATGACCCTCACTGACCGCTGCGGCAACGCCACGACCCATACCATCACCCTGAAGAGCAGCGCTCCTCTCGCCGTCACCATCACCGCTGACGAACCTGAGATCTGCCAAGGTGAAACTGTTCATTTGACTACTACCGTTGAAAATGCTGTTGTTCCCGTAATTTATACTTGGACCAACAACACACATAACCCTGACCTCACCGTTAATCCTACGGAGGCAAACCACGTTTATACCGTTACCGTTACCGACAACATTGGTTGTCAGGCTGCCGGTTCTATTGACATTCTTGTTCACCACACCCCTGTTGCTGCTGACGTTATTCTGACCCAAACAGCTAACACTTATTGTGAGAATGAGGATGGCATTTATGATGGTACTATTTCCGCCGCTGCTAACCACGCCGACCTCGTTGCTTGGAGAATGTCCGGCGAGAATGTATGGCATGATTTCTCTTACGTATATACCGGTCTCCAAGAGGGTACCTACTACTTCGACCTTCTGACTGAGTTCGATTGTGAGTCAGACCATATCGCCAGCATCGTGGTAGGACGTGACACTAACGTGATCGTTCCTATTACTACCACGACTCCTAACGCATGGTGCGTAGCTCCGTTTGACGGCTCTATCACCATTACTAATCCTCAAATGGGTTACACCTATGAGATTATCAACCTGCCGAATTCCGCCGTTACTTATGAAGGTGGCGACATGATCTATGACAACTTGATCTATGGTCACTACTCCATCCATGTAACGACTGACAAATATTGTACCTATGTTAAGGAAGACGTTATCGTTGACAGCACCAGAATTTATCCTGTTGTGGCTACGGTTATTACTCCTAAGACCCGTTGTGACGAGCCCGATGGTACAATCACCATTACCAACGCTATGCCTGGTTATACCTACACAATCAATGATATGACCATCGTTGGTACTCCTGCCCAGTTCACCGGCCTTAACAATGGTTCCTATACCTTGACCGCCGTTTCTGATTATGGTTGCGCTAAGAACTTCCTGATCACTGTGAACTCTACAACCGTGGATCCTGTTCACCCAGCTATCACTGTTGTTCCTAACTCTGTATGTGATCCTACTATCACAGCTAATGGTTCTATAACCATCAGCCAACCTATCGCCGGTTACACCTATACTTTGAATGGCGTGACTGTTGTTTCGGATGGTTCCGCTATCCAATTTAACGAACTCGGTACTACAGGTGAGAATGAGACCTACTACACCCTGACTATCACCGATGAACTTGGTTGTACTTCTGTCTTTACCGACGCTGTACCTTCCTCACCTTTCAAACCTGTATTCAACAATGAGATTACTGTTAATCCTAACGTGAACTGCGAAGGTACAACACCTAACGGTTCTATTGTAATCAATGAGGAAGCTGGTTATACCTATTATACTTATACTTTGATGAACCAAACCCCGATGTTGTTGGCTGCTACGGTTAACTTGCCTGCCGGTCAATACAGAATCGTAAAGGTTCATGACGCTACTGGTTGCGAAGTTAGCACCAATGTGAATATTGTTAACCAAATCGCTCCTTACAACTGGGCTGTCAGCTTGACTCCTGACCAGAACTGTGACCTTGAGGCTGGTAATGGTACAATTACAGTGACCAGCGCTACTGATAACTTCATCTTCTTGTTGGCTGATGAAGATATGGAATTAGTTGGTCAAAATACCAATGGTGTTTTTGTCGCTTTGAACAGTGGTGATTATTATCTTGCTGCCACCAACACCAATACCACTTGTGTTTATGACACTGTGATTACTATTGGTACAGATTTCGTTTATCCTCAACCCGACGCAGTTGCTTTCGCTAATTACAATTGTAAAGAAGAGAAGAACGGTACTATCGTAGTTACCAATTCTGGTGACGCTGTTCTTCCTCTCACTTACACTTTAATCGGTTATGCTTCCCAAGTTATTGCTACAAACAATACTGGTATTTTCAATGGCCTTAATGAGGGTAATTATGCAGTTTATACTAGCAGTGCAATGAATTGCGGTTGGTACACTTATGTTCAAGTTGTTGACAGCGCTTTCTTGCCTCCATTGGTACACCACCAGACTCCTAACACCATGTGTGCTCCTACCTTTGAGAAACCGGGTAACGGTACTATCATCGTGACTGCACCTATGGACACCAACTTTATCTATTACTTCGAGAACTCCAATGAGCCTAACGTATTGGATACCGTTGGTTACTTTACTCCTGATTCTTACGTGATGTACTGGTTAACTGACGACCTCTACACCATTCACGTATATGATCCTCTTACTGGTTGTTCTTTGGAGGATACCGCTTATGTTCCTCATGCTGATGTTGAAGTTACTTTCGATCCTGAAGTTATCGCCAACGTTAACTGCGAGGCTCCTTACACCGGCATTATCATCATGAACGCTACCAGCCAGAATCCTGATGCCGACCTCGTTTACTCTATCGACAATGAGAACTTCTACAGCAATAACATGTTCCAGAACCTTGCTCCTGGTGTTTATACCATATATGTAAAGGATCTTGACTTGGATTGCTCTTATGCTTCTGAAGAGATTGTTGTGGAGAACAATAACGAGTTCGCTCCTGATGTGACTGTTGACGGTCCTACCGTAATCTGTCTGAACGCTGAGGCTCAGCTCGTTGCTTCTGCTACCAGCGCTTTGGATGGCGACACTGTATTCACCTACTCCTGGTACTCTGTATGTAACGGTACGGTTGAAGGTCCTATCCAACCTATCTACACTGGTCACACTGGCATCTGCACCTATGAACTCACTGTTACCAGCGAGCTCACTGGCTGTACCACTGTTATCACCATCGACGTAGAGGTTGAACCCAACCCGGCCATCACCTTCCTCGTAAATCAAGAGGTTTATACTGAGGATGAAGTGAACATATGTCACAACGACTTCCCGATTAACCTCGGTGTTGATCCTACTAACTTAGTATCTTATTTATGGTCTAACCAAGTGACTGAGTCCAACTTCGACGTTACATTACCGAGCGGCAACTACTGCTTCTTCATGGTAACTGTAACCGATCAATGGGGCTGCCAAAACGTTGACTCTATAGGTGTATTCTCTATGCCTACCTATAATTTGGATGTTATGGATTCCATCTGTACAGATGCTCAGACATTTGCTTCTCTCGATTCTACGTACGCTGACACTCTCACCGTTCAACCTGAGATTCATCCTGCTATGTTCTACACCTGGGTTGATAGCTTGCAGTCTGTCTATGGTTGCGACAGTGTTGTATATCATAATGTAACTGTAATGTCAGCTCCTACTATTGAATACGATTCCACCCTTGTTACTGTATACTGTGCCGGTCAGACCTTCGTTGCTCCTGGTTACACCATCGTGGAGAACAACAGCCCTGTAACAGAGTCTGGTTGGTTAATGTACGACATTGACAACCAAGATTGGCTTGTTTTCGACACAGAGACTCCGCTTACTCGCGCACAAGATGCTACCATGTTGATGCCTTACGCTATCAATGCTTGTGGTGAGTCTTATTCTGAACCTATCAACTTGGTTGTCAACGATGTTCCTACTATCGACTCACTCACACTGAATTGCGAAGCTGAGCCTTGTGCAGCCGAGTTCTGTGCTGGCGACGAAATCACTGATAAGTTCGCTACTCCTGAATATGATTGCAGACATTGGAATGTAAATTGTGAGACTGCTTGGGTATATGCCGCTTCTGCTGAAGGTCCTTGGACTGTATTCGACAGTACTGTTACTTCTGCTATGAACGGCCTTTATGTAGCTTACCAAGTATCCAATGAGTGCGGTTCTACCGTTTCTAATGCTATCCAGATTACTGTTGATTCCGTTCCTCAAGCTACCATTACGCCTGTTACCGTATGTGCTGCTGATGGTCTGACTGTTGAGGATCTCAACCTCACCTATACCGCTGGCAACACTGCTACCGCGCCTGCAACTTCTGTTATTATGCCGGAGATGCCTGATGGTCTTGTAGCCGGTACTTATGAGATGTGGGTTGAAATGACCAACAAGTGTGGTACTGACACCACCAACCACGTCACTGTTACCGTCAACGATGTTCCCAACATTGCTGAGATTTCTCAAGACGGTACTTGCGTTGACAACTTCTCCCTTGTATTGCCTAACATCGTATGGAATGGCAATGAGGGTGACTCCACACTCGTTATGCTGAATGAGGACAACGAATGGGAGCCTGTTACTGTTGTTGAGTTGGCTAACGTGGAAATGAACGGTGTTAATGTTCGTTACGTTGCTACCAATGAATGCGGTTCCGATTCTTCCAACATTATTGAAATCTCCATTATTGACGTTCCTGAAGTTACCTTAGTTGTTGAACCCGACACTGTTTGTCAGAACGGTGATGTTGAACTTACAGCTACGGCCAATTGGAACAATGGCGATGGCGACATCGTTTACGAAATGAGTGAAGATGGCGAAACCTTCAGCGAGGTTGACAATGTGAATACAATGACTGAGGCCGGTACCTTCTATTTCAGAGCTACTGCTTCTAACAAGTGTGCTCCTGATGGCGTTGTTTCCAACGTTGTTACCGTTGTGGTTGAAGAAGCTCCTGTCTTGAATCCTGAAGATACTGCCGTTACCGTATGTAACAATGCTACTGATACCATCACAGTCACCACCAATAAAGAAATTGTGTTGACTGGTGCTCCTGAGTGGATCACTCTCGAAGGTAATGACATCGTTATTGTTCCTACCACCGATGTTGAGGCTGGTGACTACACCTTCACCCTCTCCACTGTTGAGACCAAGTGCGATGCTATCGCTACCACCATCACCGTTCACATGAATGCTGTTCCTGTTATCGAAACCTTTGCCGTTGCTGAAACGCTGTATTGCTTCAACGATACTATTAGTACTATTTACAACATCACTTGGAATGCTGAAGAACATGCCGATGCGTTGATCCAGGTTGTACATGGTGAAGACACCACTGCTTTTGTTGCTCCTTATACCATCTCTATGGCCGACACCAACCTGGTATTGTTACTCTCTGCAACCAATGATTGTGGTACTACCACCCAAGCCATCAATGTAAATGTTTCTCTGCCTGTTGAACTCGTTATCACGGGTGTTGACACTTGTGCTGGTCTTACTGTTGACAACTTCGTTCCTGTTCCTGATTACACGCTCTATGGTGCAACTCAGGTTGTGGCTGAAGGTTGGACTGTTGATGGTGAGAATGTTGACGCTGACTATGAGATGGAAGCTGGTATGCATACTGTATCTTACTACGTAACTACTCAATGTCAGACTTACGAATCCAATGTGGTTGAACTTAAAGCCTTCGACGAGCCTTTCATCGTGGATCGTGAATCTGTTACCTTTGAGATTTGTGAAGGCCAAACACTCACCGATCCTGAGTTGACCTATGAACTCGATGGCGCTACCTTAGTTTCTGAGACTTGGACCATCAATGGTGAAGAACTTGATTGGACAATTCCTTATGATACCACCTACAACAATGCCTCTATTAAGTATATTGTAGAGACTGCTTGTGGTGCTGATACCGCTACTTGGACGCTCACAGTACACGCTCTGCCTGTACCTGAGATCTTAGGCGATACGATTATTTGCCACGATGGTTCTACCGAGTTACGTGTATCTGATGAGTATGAGACTTATCAATGGTACATGAATGGTGAAGAAATTGATGGTGCTACTCAGTCCACCTACACTGTAAGTGCCGAGGATTTGGATGAAGAAGACGCTTCTTACACCTTCACCGTTGTGGTAACCGATGAATTTGGTTGTCAATCCACCACTTCTACCAATGGTTCCTACCAAGCTATCGATGCTAACGAGGTAACTGTTCAAGTAACCAACTCTCCTCGTTTCATCTTCAAGTATGCTGGCAATGAGACCCATTATATTGATGGTATCGAGACCCTTGATCCTAATGATCCTTCTGCTTTGAACAATAACTTGGTTTACACTTGGGAAGTATTTAATCCTTGTTTCAATGATGATACCTTGGTATATGTTACCTTCGATATCTATCACAATGATACTTTGATTGATAACGCCACTATTGGTGACTACTTGTCCAACGCTCAACTTTCTGGTAACTACAATGAGTTCTGGAATACTTCTATCGAATTCTCCTTTGAATATGGTAGTGCTATTACCCATAATACGCAGAGTCCTATTACCCGTTATAATAAGGCTCAGGCTGGTGCTACTACCACTTATGATAACCACTTCCCGTATTCTACGATCTTCGCCAGTAGTAACACCTATGATGATTTTTACTTGCACTTCTTGGCTGACAATGTTTATACACAAACTATTCGTCCGTTCAGAATCCCTGGTGAATATAAGATCATCTACAAACTCTATGCTACCAGCAATACGAACACCTCGAATTATGTTTACTACAGTGAGAGCATTGATGCTGATGAGTATCCTACTCAATCTCGTATCATCGGTGGTTACAACGCCTTGGTTGCTTCTGCTATCCAGACGCTCCTTGCTACTGACTCTCTGATGATCACTGTTGAAGGAGAGAACACAAGCAGCATCGCTATTGTTGAGCCTACTATCGCTCCTGTCACTCCGACCAATACCGATGAGCCGACGATGAATATCTATCCTAACCCGACTGCCAGCGACTTCACCGTTGAAATCAATGGTTTGACCGGTGAGACTACTATTCAAATCGTCAATCTGACTGGTTCTGTTCTCTCTGCAGATAAGGTTAACATTCCTGCTACCTCTAAGTATGTGTATCGCAACTCTGCTGAGAACTTGGCTCCTGGTGTTTACTTCATGTACATTATCAACGACAATGCTACTTTGTCAAAGAAGCTCGTTGTTAGAAAATAATTTTCAATACTGAATTTGTAAGGGAGTTGTGCCTTCACAACTCCCTTTTTTATTGCTATGAAGAAACGATACAACAACCTTTTCGCTATACTTGTGAAACCCTACATGGGACGATTGGTTGTTGTTTTCTTCTTTAATATACTTTCGGTCTTGCTTTCCATTTTGGTATTCATGATGATTGAGCCCATTGTTAAGGTGCTCTTTCAAGGAAGCACCGAAGGGTTGAGTCCCATTTCAGCTTTTGTATTGCAACATCTGTCGCAGTATGTCACCTTTGACACCAGCAAGCGTGCCATGATGGTCTTCATCATCTTCACCTTGTTTGTTTACTTTTTTAAGTCATTGTGTTACTACATCTCGCAGTGGTTGATGGCGCATGTGCGGAGTCATTTGATTGCCTCCTTGCGACAGCGCATGTATGGCAAAATCATTCGTCTCTCTTTAGGTAATGTGCAGAGCCAGCGTCGAGGCGACTTGGTGTCGCGAGCGGTGAACGACACCCAGGAGGTTGAATTCACGGTGGTGACGGCCATCCGTCAGTTCATGACTGAGCCTATCGCTATTTTGATTTATTTTGGTGTTCTCTTATACATCTCGCCTAAGCTCACCCTCATTTCCATGGTCCTGCTGCCGATTTCATTTTTCCTTATCACTTGGATAACTTCTCCTTTGCGCGCCAATGCCCGTACCTCTAAACAGCGGCTCGGATCTTTGTTAGCGCATGTGGAAGAGACTATCTCGGGTTTGCGCATTGTCAAGAGCCTGAATATCTTCTCTTACTTCCGAGAAAAGTTCCATGATTACAATGACTCATTTACACGTACCCAGAAGACTATCTATCGTCAGGTTGACCTTGCCTCGCCCTTGAGCGAGTTTCTGAGTGTCACCGTTGTGATGATAGTGTTGGTAATTGGTGGTACTATGGCCTTGCAGCATAGCAACAGCCTGACCCCGGCGCTTTTCATCGCCTATATTGCCTTAGTGTCACAATTGCTCACACCGGCCAAGAACTTGTCGGGGGCGCTTGCCTCTTACCGTAGAGGACTTTCCGCCTTTGACAGATTGCAGGAAATTTTCGACATGGACGAGATTGTTCAGGAAGCAGCGGATGCGGCTGATGTGTCTGATTTCCGTGAACAGATCGCCCTTAACGATGTCACTTTCCGCTACGAAGAGAAAGATGTCCTCACTCATGTTGACATTGCCATTCGCAAGGGTCAGTTCGTTGCCCTGGTCGGAGAGTCTGGCTCGGGAAAGTCCACCATTGCTGATTTGCTCATGCGCTTCTATGATCCGGTAGCAGGGCAGGTTCTTTTGGATGGCCGGGATATTAAGCATTACACATTGGCCTCTTACCGGTCGCTCTTTGGTTTTGTTTCCCAAGATGTGGTGCTCTTTAATGACACCTTGTACAACAACATTGTCATGGGTTTAGAGGGGGTTACCGAGCAGCAGGTGGAGGATGCTTTGCGGGTTGCCAACATCTACGACTTTGTGGTCGGATTGCCCGATGGGTTGCAGCACGCACTTACCGACCGGGGACTGAACCTGTCGGGCGGGCAACGCCAGCGCATCAGTATTGCGCGTGCGGTTTTGCGCAACGCCCCCGTGCTGATTCTCGATGAGGCAACTTCCGCCATGGACACACAATCGGAAAAAGCTGTCATGCAAGCCATTGATAACCTGCGGAAAGATCATACGCTGCTCATGATTGCCCATCGGTTATCCACTGTCCGCAATGCTGATCTTATATATGTACTGGATGAGGGTAGGGTGGTGCAGTGTGGCACGCATGAGCATTTGAAAGAGGTGGAGGGGAAGTATAAATATTTGTTAGAAATCAACCAATTTTAAATATGTCAAAACATAAATTAGCACGCTTTGCTGAGAATAAGACCTTTGGGAACCTATTCCAGCATACCGACTATAACCGCGAGAATCCGAATTTTCCCTTGAGGGGCCAATGGCGGCGCGACTATTTTCACAATGACAATCCCATAGTCTTGGAGCTGGGTTGTGGCAAAGGCGATTACACGCTTGCCTTGGCGCGGCGCAATGCCGATGCCAACTATATCGGTGTTGACCGTAAGGGTGCGCGCCTTTGGCGCGGCTGCAAGGATGCCCTTGAGGAGGGGTTGCCTAATGTGGCTTTCCTGAGAATTACTATCGATAAATTGTCTGATTACTTTGCGCCAGGCGAAGTGGATGAAGTTTGGGTTACCTTTCCTGACCCCCAGCTGAAGAGCGAGCGGAAGCGCCTCGTGTCGCCACGTTTTGTAGGCTATTACAAGCAGATTCTGAAGGGCGGGGCAGGGTATGTGAATCTGAAAACGGATAGTCGCGAGTTGTACACCTACGTGAAGGAGCATGCGGAGGGGTATGGTTGGCAGATTGAGGAAGATGTTGAGAATGTGTATGCGCAGCCCTGTGCCGACATCCTGACAGAGGTGCAGACCTTCTACGAAAAAATGTGGTTGTCGGAGGGCCGGACCATCTCCTTTTTACGACTCAAAGTGTGAAAAAAATATTTTTTTTCAATTGTTTTGTAGAATAAAAAAAATACTATATTTGCCAACTTATTGGAGAATAGGCAGTAGGGACGGATTTAGAGGGGAGACAACTTGTTTAACCTCGTGGTTTACAATAGGTTGACTATTCTACTTTTAAACATTTTAATGTTGGTACGAGTTGTTGGAAAATGCAAATTTTGGCATAGTAATTATCTAAAATCGGAAAAAATAAAAAAACAGAGAGATGAAAATAGTGAATTATTTTAAGGAAATGTATGAGGAATTGGTTCACAAGACGACGTGGCCAACCATGCAGGAGCTTGGAAATAGTGTGATTGTGGTATCCATTGCTTCCCTTATAATCGCGTTAATCGTGTTTTTGATGGATTTCATTTTCAATGTGGGCATGAATCTCATGTTCCCTGCTATTTAATTTCTTTGTTGTCGGTTATATATCCCTAAATGACTTATTATGGCTGAAGCTGATCGTAAGTGGTATGTGATCAAGGCGGTGACAGGTTCGGAGAAGAAGGTCAAGAACAACATCGAGATCGAGTTGGAGTTGGCCCAAAAGACGGACATGGTGCCGCGCGTATTGATACCTACGGAGAAGGTTTACCACACTACCAAGAGTGGCAAGAAGGTTTACACGGAGCGCAATTATTTTCCGAGTTACATTTTCGTTGAGGCGGAGATGACGGGAGAGATTCGTGGTTTGTTGTTGAATGTTCCTGGTGTTTTAGGTTTTGTGGGGTGCAAGCGCAAGACGGATCCTCCCGTTGCATTGCGTCCAGCTGAGGTTTCCCGTCTTTTGGGCAAAGTGGATGAGTTGATGTCTGAGGACAGCGCATTCATCCAGCCGTTTGTCGAGGGTGAGGAGATCAAAGTCATTGACGGGCCTTTCAACACTTTCAACGGTGTCATTGAGAGCATTGATACTGAGCGGAAGAAGCTGAAGATTATGGTGAAAATCTTCGGGCGTAAGACTCCAGTGGAGTTAAACTTTATGCAAGTTGAAAAAATATAGGGCCGAACAATTAGTTACAAACAATCAAAATTTTTTAAACAATGGCAAAAGAAGTAGCTGGCTTAATTAAGTTACAAATCAAGGGAGGTGCCGCCAATCCGTCACCGCCAGTAGGACCTGCTTTGGGTTCAAAGGGCGTGAACATCATGGAGTTTTGCAAGCAGTTCAATTCTCGTACGCAGGATTTAGCTGGCAAGATTATCCCGGTTGTGATTACGGTTTACAAGGATAAGTCCTTTGACTTCATCACAAAAACGCCCCCGGTAGCTGTCCAGATTAAGGAGGCCGCCAAGCTTCAAAAGGGTTCCGGAGAGCCTAACCGTACGAAGGTGGGCACCATCACCTGGGATCAGGTGCGTGCTATTGCCGAGTTGAAACTGCCCGACTTGAACTGTTTCGAGATCGAGTCTGCCATGTCCATGGTAGCAGGTACAGCCCGCAGTATGGGTGTCACTGTAAAAGGTGGAACGAATCCCTTTGAGAACAATTAATTAACTAAGTAAAATTAAATCAAATGGCTAAAATATCCAAAAAACGCAAAGAGGCTTTTGCTAAATACGATAAGAGCAAGCTCTATGCTTTGCCGGAGGCCGTACAGGTGGTAAAGGACCTTACCTACACCAAGTTTGATGCGTCATTCGACATAGACGTCCGTCTGGGCGTTGACCCTCGAAAGGCCAATCAGATGGTGCGTGGTATCGTCACCCTGCCTCATGGTACAGGCAAAGAGGTACGAGTGCTTGTGCTTTGTACCCCTGACAAGGAGGAAGAGGCAAAGGCTGCGGGAGCTGACTATGTTGGTTTGGAGGAGTACGTTGACAAGATCAAACAAGGTTGGACCGATGTTGACGTGATCATCACCATGCCGAGCGTCATGCCGAAGATCGGTGCACTTGGTAGAGTGCTGGGTCCCCGTGGTTTGATGCCGAACCCGAAGTCTGGTACGGTTACCATGGAAATTGGTAAAGCAGTGGCCGAAGTGAAGGCCGGTAAGATTGACTTTAAAGTTGACAAATATGGTATCATCCACTCTTCTGTGGGCAAGAACCGCTTCACCGTGGAGCAGCTCACCGACAATGTCCGCGAGATGATGGGTACCATTATCAAACTGAAACCGACTTCTGCTAAAGGTACTTACATCAAGAGTATCTACCTCTCCACAACAATGAGCCCCGGTGTACAGGTGGACCCGAAAACCGTTACATTATAACCTAAAGTTTAGTTAGTATGAAAAAAGAACAGAAAAGTCAGATTATAGAAGAAATTGCTCAGGACTTGGCTAACTATGCTAATGTTTATGTAATAGATATTGCAGGTTTTACCGTTAGTACAGTTAATCAACTGCGCAGACAGTGTTTCAAGCGCGATGTGAAGTTGAAGGTTGTTAAGAACACCCTGCTGAAACGCGCCATGGACCAGTCAGCATCCGATTATTCCGAGCTTTACGAGACCTTGAAGGGTTCCACAGCCATCATGCTCTGCAATACGGGCAACGTGCCCGCGAAGCTGATCAAGGAGTTCCGCGCCAAGAATGCGAAGCCGATCGTGAAGGCCGCCTTTATTGAGGAGACTACCTACATCGGCGATGAGAACTTGGAGGCCCTGTGCAACATCAAGTCTCGCGATGAGTTGCTTGGAGACATCATCGGTTTGTTACAATCACCCGCCAAAAATGTCATCTCGGCATTACAGTCAGGTGGTGGTAAGTTAGCAGGTATCGTCAAAACGTTATCTGAAAGATAAAATAATCAATAAAAGTCAATTAATTTAGTAAAAACAATTTAAAAAAATAACATTATGGCAGATTTAAAAGCATTTGCAGAACAATTAGTGAACTTAACCGTTAAAGAAGTTAACGAATTAGCTCAAATTTTAAAAGACGAATACGGCATTGAGCCCGCCGCTGCTGCGGTTGCAGTTGCCGCTGGTCCTGTTGCTGGCGCCGGTCCTGCTGCTGAAGAGAAGACCGAGTTCGACGTAATCTTGAAAGCCGCTGGTGCTCAGAAGTTACAAGTTGTGAAGTTGGTGAAGGAACTCACCAGCCTTGGACTGAAAGAAGCTAAGGAATTAGTGGATGGCGCACCTAAGGCCGTTAAGGAAGGCGTTTCTAAAGACGAAGCTGAATCCTTGAAGAAGTCTCTCGAGGAAGCTGGTGCTGAGGTAGAAATTAAATAATTTCCCTTATAATTTTTTCAATAGTACAACACTTCCACTTCGGTGGAAGTATTGTACTTATTGTTGTTTATAATACCCGCTGATTGGTATTTCTCCCGAAAATAAGTCAGTATTTTATATTTCATCAGTAAAACGTACAGCCTTGGCAAATAATACAAATCAGAGAATAAGTTTTGCTACAACCAGACCTGTTGAGTTTCCGGATTTTCTGGACATTCAGCTGAAGTCGTTCCAGGAGTTCTTCCAAATAGATACCGATGCTGAGTGCCGTCAGAATGAGGGCCTGTATCGTGCCTTTGCCGAGAATTTTCCCATCACCGACGCCCGCGGCACCTTCGTGCTGGAGTTCCTCGACTACTCCATAGAAGGCCCTCGCTACTCCATGGATGAGTGCCTCGAGAGAGGCCTGACCTACAGCGTTCCCCTTAAAGCAAAACTCAAACTTTCCTGTACTGATCAGGAACATGAAGATTTTGAGACCCGTATTCAGGATGTCTATTTAGGTATGATCCCGTACATGACCCCCAGTGGCACTTTTATCATCAATGGTGCCGAGCGCGTAGTGGTGTCACAACTGCACCGCTCCCCGGGCGTCTTCTTCGGATTTTCCTATCATACCAATGGCACGATGCTCTATTCGGCACGTATCATTCCGTTCAAGGGCTCATGGATGGAGTTCACCACCGATATCAACAACGTCATGTATGCGTATATCGACCGAAAAAAGAAATTGCCGGTCACTACGCTGCTGCGTGCCATCGGTTATGAGACCGACAAGGATATTCTGAGCATCTTTGACATCGCCTATGAGGTGAAGGCGACCAAGGCTAATCTGAAGAAACACATCGGTGAGAAATTCGCCGCCGCCGTCACCAAGACCTGGAACGAGGAGTTCGGCGATGAAGAGACCGGTGAGATTTCCAATATCGAACGCTCCGAGGTCATCATCGACCGTGAGACCGTGCTGGAGAAAGAACATATCAATATGATCACCAATGCCAACATCAAGTCGGTGCTCTTCCATAAGGAGGACCCCAAACAATTGGACTATTCGGTGATCTTCAACACCTTGCAAAAAGATCCGACCCACACGGGCAAGGGCGCTATCGAGTACATCTACCAGCAGTTGAAGAGTACCATTCCGCCCGATGAAGAGACCGCCCGCGCCACCCTCGACAAGCTCTTCTTTTCGGAGAACCGCTACGACCTCGGCGAGGTGGGCCGCTATCGTATCAATAAGAAACTGAATCTCGACATTCCGATTACGACCGGTGTGCTGACCAATGAGGATATCATATCCATTATCCGCTACCTCATCGAGTTGATCAACTCCCGTACCGAGGTGGATGACATCGATCACTTGAGCAACCGTCGTGTCCGTACTGTCGGAGAACAATTATATAACCAGTTCAGCTTGGGTCTGAACCGTATGTCTCGTACCATCCGTGAGAAGATGAATGTACGCGACCATGAGTTGTTTGCCCCCGTTGACTTGATCAACGCCAAGACGTTGTCATCGGTTGTCAACTCTTTCTTCGGCACCAACCAGCTGAGCCAATTCATGGACCAGACCAACCCGTTGTCAGAGATTACGCATAAGCGTAGAATTTCTGCCTTGGGTCCTGGCGGTCTGTCGCGCGAGCGTGCCGGCTTCGAGGTGCGTGACGTGCACTACACACACTACGGGCGTCTTTGTACGATTGAGACCCCTGAAGGTCCGAACATCGGTTTGATTTCCTCCCTGTGTGTGTTTGCTAAGATTAACAACTTAGGATTCATCGCCACACCGTATCGTCGGGTGGTGAACGGACAGGTGCAGTTCAATGAGCCGCCGGTATTCCTGACCGCCGAGGAGGAAGACAACTTGCGTATCGCCCAGGCCAACACGCCGATGGACGAGAACGGTCTCTTGGGCGAGAAGGTGAAAGCCCGTCGTTTGGCCGATTACCCGATTCTGCCCCGCGAGGATATTGACATGATCGACATTGCGCCGAACCAGATTGCCTCTTTGGCTGCCTCCCTGATCCCATTCCTGGAGAACGACGATGCCAACCGTGCGTTGATGGGTTCCAACATGATGCGTCAGGCAGTGCCGTTGTTGCGTCCGGAAGCCCCTATCGTGGGTACTGGTCTGGAGCATCAGGTGGCTGTCGATTCCCGTGTGGTGCTCGTGGCCGAGGGCAATGGCGTGGTCACCTCTGTGGATGCTTGCCATATCGAAATCGATTACGAACGTACCGAGCTGGAAGAACTCATCAGCTTTGAGTCTAACGTGAAGAGATACGACCTACTCAAGTTCAGAAGAACCAACCAGAACTCCTGCTTCAACCAACGTCCTATCGTTGTGAAGGGGCAGAAAGTAAAGAAGGGCGATGTACTGACCGATGGTTATGCCACCGACAATGGCGAGCTGGCTTTGGGTAGAAACCTGATGGTGGCCTTCATGCCTTGGAAGGGCTACAACTTCGAGGATGCAGTCGTGATCTCTGAAAAAGCGGTAACCGAAGACTTGTACACCTCTATTCATATTGAGTCGTTCACCTTGGAGGTGCGCGACACCAAACGCGGTGTGGAGGTTCTCACCAACGATATTCCTAACGTGTCCAACGAAGCCACTAAGGACTTGAATGAAAATGGTCTTATCCGAGTGGGTGCGGAGGTTACCGAAGGCGATATCCTGATTGGTAAGATTACCCCGAAGGGCGAGTCTTACCCGACCCCCGAGGAGAAGTTGCTCCGCGCCATCTTCGGCGACAAGGCCGGTGATGTGAAGGATGCTTCCTTGAAAGCACCCCCATCCATGAAGGGTGTGGTAATCGGTGCCAAGTCACTCCAGCGTCCTCTGAAGAACAGATCCTCCAAAGCCAAGGATAAAGAGCAAGTGGCCGAGATAGAAGAGAGATACCAAGTGCAGTTCAACGCCTTGAAAGAGAAGGCAGTCGTCAAATTGTACAAGGTGCTTGAAGGAAAGATTGCCGCCAATGTCTATAATAACGTCAAAGAGGTGGTGATTCCGAAGGGCTCCAAGTTTTCCTTGAAGTTGCTCCGCGGCGAGAAGGTGGACTTGAACAATGTGACCCTCTCCAAGTGGACCAACGACGCCAAGTTGAACACTATCGTTGCTCAGATTATCCGCAACTATCAAATTCAATATCGCGACATCAACGCAAAGAGAACCCGTGAGATTTTCGATGTGACCATCGGCACGGAACTACCCAGCGGTATCGTCGAGTTGGCCAAGGTCTATATCGCTGACAAGCGTAAGTTGCGCATCGGCGACAAGATGGCCGGTCGCCACGGTAACAAGGGTTGTGTGGCCAAGATTGTGAAACAGGAAGACCTGCCGTTCCTGGCTGACGGCCGTCCTGTGGATGTGGTCCTGAACCCGTTGGGTGTGCCTTCCCGTATGAACTTGGGTCAGATTTACGAGACCGTGCTCGGTTGGGCTGGCAAACAGTTAGGATGTAAGTTCGCCACCCCGATTTTCGATGGCGCCTCCATCGACCAGATCAATGACTACATGAAGAAAGCCGGTCTGCCTGAGAACGGCAGCACCCAGCTTTATGATGGCGAGACTGGAGAGCCGTTCCACCAGAAGGCTACGGTTGGCTACATCTACTACCTGAAGCTGCATCATATGGTGGACGACAAGATGCATGCCCGTTCCATTGGACCGTACTCCCTCATCACGCAACAACCGTTGGGCGGTAAGGCCCAATTCGGTGGCCAACGTTTCGGTGAGATGGAGGTGTGGGCCATTGAGGCCTACGGCGCTTCCAATGTGCTCCAAGAAATCCTGACCGTGAAGTCTGACGACGTGGTCGGTAGAGCCAAAACCTACGAGGCTATCGTGAAAGGCGACAACATGCCTACCCCGGGCATCCCTGAGTCATTCAACGTGCTCGTACATGAGTTACGCGGTCTCTGCTTAGATATTAAATTTGAATAAAATTGAATAAAGAATAAAAGAATATGGCCTCTTTTAAGAAAGATAATAATACTAGAAAAGAGTTTCAAAGAATCACGATCAGCTTGGCATCTCCCGAGACCATCCTGGAACAGTCTCATGGAGAGGTAGTGAAGCCCGAGACCATCAACTACAGGACCTACAAGCCTGAACGCGATGGCTTGTTCTGCGAAAAGATTTTCGGACCTACCAAAGACTGGGAATGCCACTGTGGTAAGTACAAGAGAATACGCTACAAGGGAGTGGTTTGTGACCGTTGTGGCGTGGAAGTAACCGAACGCAAAGTACGTCGTGAGCGTATGGGACACATCCAACTGGTGGTACCCGTAGCCCACATCTGGTTCTTTAAGTCCCTTCCCAACAAGATTGCTGCTCTTTTAGGTCTCTCTTCCAAGGAGGTGGACGCCATCGTGTACTATGAAAAGTATATCGTCATCCAACCAGGTATCTTGGAGAGCGACACCATTAAGAAGAAGACACTACTCTCTGAGGAGGAATATTTTGACTTAACTGACAACTTGCCAGTTGAAAACAAACAGTTGGAGGATTCCGACCCCGACAAGTTCATCGCCAAGATGGGAGCCGAAGCGCTCTACGACTTGCTCAGCAGTGTGGACCTCGATGCCGAGTCGTATGAGCTTCGCGACAAGGCCAACCACGAAACCTCCCAGCAGAGGAAGAAAGAGTATCTGAAACGCCTTCACGTGTTTGAAGCTTTCAGAGACAGCCGCAGACGTGCCGAGAACCGTCCCGAGTGGATGATTATCAAGATCGTTCCTGTGACACCGCCCGACTTGCGTCCCTTGGTGCCGCTGGATGGCGGCCGCTTTGCCACCTCCGATCTTAACGACCTCTACCGGCGTGTGATTATCCGTAACAATCGTCTGAAACGACTCATTGAAATTAAGGCCCCCGATGTGATTATGCGTAATGAAAAGCGTATGCTTCAGGAGGCTGTGGACTCCCTGCTCGACAATTCTAAGAAGTCGAGTGCCGTGAAGACTGATTCCAACAGGGCGCTGAAGTCCCTGTCTGACAGTTTGAAAGGTAAACAAGGACGTTTCCGTCAGAACTTGCTGGGTAAACGTGTCGACTATTCAGGTCGTTCTGTAATTGTTGTAGGTCCTGAGTTGCACCTTAACGAATGCGGTCTGCCTAAGGATATGGCTGCCGAGCTTTTCAAACCGTTTGTCATTCGCAAGATTCTGGAAAGAGGCATCGTGAAGACAGTGAAGTCTGCCAAGAAGATTGTGGACCGCAAGGATCCTATCGTTTGGGAGATTTTGGAGAACATTTTGAAGGGTCACCCCGTATTGTTGAACCGAGCACCTACTTTGCACCGTTTGGGTATCCAGGCCTTCCAGCCCCGCTTGGTCGAGGGTAAGGCTATCCGCCTCCACCCGCTCTGCTGTACGGCTTTCAACGCCGACTTTGACGGTGACCAGATGGCTGTGCACGTTCCTCTGGGAAATGCGGCTATCTTGGAGGCCCAAATGCTGATGATGGCCTCCCATAACATTTTGAACCCCGCAAATGGCGCACCTGTCACTGTGCCTTCTCAAGACATGGTGTTGGGTCTGTATTATATTACAAAGGAATTGCCCTCCACACCTGACCATGCAGTGCCCGGCGAAGGCCGCTTGTTTTATGGTCCCGAGGAGGTGATGATTGCTTATAATGAGAAGAAAGTTCACCTCAATGCCAAAATCAAGTGCCGAGTCGATTTGGACGGCACTGGCAACATAAAGTTGATTGACACGACCGTGGGCCGTGTGATGTTCAATCAGGTGGTCCCTAAAGATTACGGCTATGTGAACATGCTTCTTACCAAGAAAGCTTTGCGTGATATCATCGGTGACATTTTGTCAAAGTGCGGAAACAAGGCTTGTGCCCAGTTCCTTGATGATATCATGACACTGGGTTACCGCATGGCTTTCGAAGGCGGTATGTCCTTTAACTTGGGTGATGTGATTATCCCTGCTGAGAAACCTAAGTTGATTGCTGAGGCCAACGCCCAGATTGATGAGATTACCATGAACTACAACATGGGTTTCATCACTAATACCGAGCGTTATAACCAGGTGATTGACGTGTGGTCGCAGTGCAATGCCCGTCTGTCCAAGATCTTGATGAAAGAGATAGAGGCCGACCGTCAGGGCTTCAACCCTGTGCACATGATGCGTGACTCTGGAGCCCGTGGTTCTGCCGAGCAGATTCGTCAGCTCTCCGGCATGCGTGGTTTGATGGCAAAACCGTCAAAGGCCGGCTCTTCTGGTGGCGAGATTATCGAGAACCCCATCCTTTCTAACTTCAAGGAGGGTCTGTCAGTGCAAGAGTACTTTATCTCTACGCACGGTGCCCGTAAGGGTTTGGCCGATACCGCTTTGAAGACAGCCGATGCAGGTTATCTGACCCGTCGTCTGGTGGATGTATCACACGATGTGATTATCAATGAAGAGGACTGCGGAACCTTGCGTGGTTTGGTTTGCACAGCTTTGAAGAACAATGACGAGGTTGTAGCTACACTCTACGAGCGTATCTTAGGTCGTGTGTCAGTGCATGACATCATTCATCCTACAACAGGAGAGCTGATTGTGGCTGCAGGTGATGAGATTACTGAGAGCATTGCTCAGATCATCGAAGATTCTCCTATCGAGAGCGTTGAAATTCGCTCGGTATTGACCTGCGAATCTAAGAAGGGTGTATGCGCTAAGTGCTACGGACGCAACTTGGCAACCAGCAAGATGGTTCAGAAGGGTGAGGCTGTAGGTGTGATTGCTGCACAGTCTATCGGTGAGCCAGGTACACAGCTGACACTTCGTACATTCCACGCTGGTGGTACGGCAGCCAACATCGCTGCAGATGCTACTATCGTGGCTAAGAACAACTCTAAGATTGAGTTCGAAGAGCTCCGCACCGTGGACGTCGTAGATGATGCTGGTGAACCAGCTAAGTTGGTTGTAAGCCGTCTGACAGAAGCCCGCTTCGTGGATGTGAATACAGGTATTGTACTTTCTACTCATACCGTTCCTTATGGATCTACCCTCTATGCCAGCGATGGCGAGCAGGTAGAGAAGGGCAAGCTGATTGCTCGTTGGGACCCATTCAACGCTGTTGTAATCACAGAAACAGCTGGTAAGGTAGAGCTGGAAGACGTAGTAGAGAATGTCACCTTCAATGTGGAGGTTGATGAATCTACTGGCTTGCGTGAGTACATTATTATTGAGTCTAAGGATAGAACCAAGGTTCCAGGTGCTCGCATCGTAGATGAGAACGGTGAACTGATCAGAACATACAACCTCCCTGTGGGTGGTCACGTAGTGGTTGAGAACGGTCAGCAAGTGAAAGCTGGTGACGTCATCGTGAAGATTCCACGTGCCGTAAGTAAGGCCGGTGATATCACGGGTGGTCTTCCACGAGTAACGGAGCTGTTCGAGGCACGTAGCCCGTCAAATCCTGCTATCGTTTCTGAAATCGATGGTGAAATTAAGATGGGTAAGGTGAAGCGTGGTAACCGCGAGATTATCGTCACCTCTAAGGCTGGTGATGAGAAGCGTTATCTGGTTCCACTGTCAAAGCAGATTCTGGTACAGGAGAACGACTATGTACGTGCTGGTACGTCACTGTCAGACGGTGCCATCACCCCTGCCGACATCTTGGCTATCAAGGGCCCAACGGCTGTTCAGGAGTACATTGTGAACGAGGTACAGGACGTTTATCGTCTGCAAGGTGTGAAGATCAATGATAAGCACTTTGAGATCATCGTTCGTCAGATGATGCGTAAGGTTCAGATCGACGAGCCTGGAGATACGCGCTTCTTGGAGCAGCAGATTGTGGATAAGCTCGACTTCCAGGATGAGAACGACCGTATCTGGGGCAAGAAGGTTGTGGTAGATGCTGGTGATTCTCAGAATATGCAGGCTGGTCAGATAGTGACAGCTCGCAAACTTCGCGATGAGAACAGTATGCTGAAGCGTCGTGACTTGAAGCTTGTTCAGGTGCGTGATGCAGTTCCTGCCACCTCTACTCAGATTCTACAGGGTATCACCCGTGCAGCTTTGCAGACTTCCAGCTTTATGTCTGCTGCTTCCTTCCAGGAAACGACGAAGGTGCTCAACGAGGCAGCCATCAACGGCAAGTCAGACTATCTGGAGGGCATGAAGGAGAATGTAATCTGCGGTCACTTGATCCCTGCGGGTACTGGTCTGCGTGAATTCGAGAAGATTATCGTGGATTCTCGTGAAGACTATGAGCGCATGCAAGCCAATAAGCGTACTGTGCTCGACTTCGATGATAATGACAGAGCCTCTGTGCTTGAGCATCGATTCGATGATTGATTCGTAAAGGATTGATTCCCTATAGAGAAGGATGTGCCGAAGCTCGGCACATCCTTTTTTTTATTTGAATTGCATCGATTCTGATAAAAAAGTTCAGATTTTAATAAGTCCGCTTATTTGAAAGTTGTATCTTTGCAGAAAACTAAGATTAGCGATGTCTTTATTTCTAATTTTGTGTGAATATGACTATTAAGGAATTCTTTTCATTCAAGCGTAATAAGTTCTTCTGGTGGAACATCATCGGTATGGTCGTTTTCGTGATCCTGATGTTATTACTCATTCTGAAGGGACTGGATATCTATACGCATCATGGCGAAGGCGTACGTGTGCCTAATGTGAAGGGCATGGGTGTCAATGAGGCTGCCCTTATGTTGCGCAATCACGATCTTGCAGCAGAGGTTTCTGATTCTACCTATATGGAAGACAAGCCTGCGGGCACTGTGCTTGAGGTGAATCCAGAGCCAGAGCAGCTGGTAAAGAAAGGCCGTGTCATCCGCCTTACCATCAATTCCCTGAATGTGCCTCTGATGGCCATCCCAGATGTGGTGGAGAACAGTTCTTTGCGCGAAGCACAGGTGAAGATCACCGCTTCTGGTTTCAAAATTGACTCTGTGCAATACATTCAGGGAGAGAAAGACTGGGTGTATGGTGTGAAATACCGTGGTCATACGCTGATGATAGGTGAGAAGGTGCCTATGGGCTCATCGTTGGTCCTGGTGGCAGGTGATGGAAAGGATGATGAGGAGGAGGAAATACTGATCAATCCTATCGACCAACCTACCGAAGAGGAATCAACAACGGAAGAAGATCCTTGGTTCTGATATAATCTGTGTTTGGAGATGATAGAGGAATTACCCGATGATATGGTGCTTGATGACTTGGAACCTTCGGCAGACGAAGTGCAGCTCTATGAGCATTTCAGAGTGACGGTAGACAAGGGCCAAGATATGGTGAGGGTGGATAAGTATCTGTACGACAAACTCACCAATGTGTCCAGAAACCGCATCCAGAAGGCTGCCGAAGCGGGTTATATCTTAGCTAATGATAAGTCGGTCAAGAGTAATTATCGCGTGAAGCCATTCGACGTGATAACGGTAATGCTTGATCGCCCTTACTATGATAATGAGGTAATCCCTCAGGGCATTCCGCTGGATATTGTGTACGAGGACGATGCCTTAATGGTAGTCAATAAGCCCGCTGGCATGGTGGTGCATCCTGCGCATGGCAATTATTCGGGCACTCTGATCAATGGCGTGGCTTGGCACATGAAAGACGTGCCCAACTGGGACATGAATGACGCACATGTAGGTTTGGTGCATCGTATAGATAAAGATACCTCTGGGTTGTTGGTCATTGCCAAAACGCCAGAAGCCAAGACTCATTTGGGGGACCAGTTCTTCCATAAGACCACAAAGCGTCGCTATCAGGCGTTGGTATGGGGAAATTTCGATGAAGACGAAGGAACGGTGGTAGGCAATATCGGTCGAAATCCGAAAGACCGTATGCAGATGACCGTGCTACTTGAAGGAGAAGGGAAATATGCCGTGACACATTATCGTGTGTTGGTGCGTTTCGGCTTTGTTACGCTGGTGGAATGCATTCTGGAAACAGGTCGCACCCATCAGATCCGAGTGCACATG
>CALDIA010000145.1 GCA_937901455.1 uncultured Bacteroidales bacterium
TAATCTTTCCGTCGAGGCGGTGTTCAGGCACCTGAAGACCCCGTCGATGTAAGGGCTTATATCACTGCGGCGGTTGAGAACAGCCTGGCGGAGACCGTACTTCCGCGCCACCGCATCAGCCGCCTGGTGGTAACGCTCAGGAAGCTTTTCCGGAACACGGATGCGGTATTCCACAAAGTCCACCTCCTTTTGGTAGCCTAATTCCAACAGATGGCCCTCATAGTAAGGGGCGTTGTACTTCCCGTAGGCCGTGGGCAGCTGGTCGAAGCCCTCCACCAACACGCCCGCCACGTCGAACTCCAGAAACCCGACGGGGCCGCTCACCACTTCCATCCCCTTTTCGCGAGCATACTCCTCCACCGTTCGCATCAGAGCCGCCGCAACCTCAGAGGCATCCACAAAATCAATCCATCCGAAACGGCAAATCCGCTCGCCCGTCTTCTCGTTATACTGGCGGTTGATGATGCCCGCCACCCGGCCGACCACCCGGCCTTGCTCATCGTATGCGAGCCAATATTTTCCCTCACAGACCTCAAAGGCGTGGTTCTTGACCGGATCCAACGTGTCACGGTCCATCGACTCAATCTGCGGGACATAATAGGGGTTGTTATTGTACAACTCATTCGGAAAATGGACAAAAGCACGCAGCTCCTTTTTTGTATTGACTTCTTTGATAAATACTTGCATCAGACTGTTCTTTTAGTTTTTCGTGCCATCATCCGTGTGTTTCGGGTCGGCTTTCGCGTAATAGCGCGCGTCTTGTATTATGGTGACAAGGTAGATGATAATTAGGATGAGTAGGATGACAAGCCCGACCACGTCGAGGACATGCAGTTCAAACACTGTCGAAAGCATGGTGATGCCGAATGTGAAGGTCTGCAACGGCTTCGCGAGCACCAATACCACTATGGCGATGATGCAGATCAGCCTGAACTCGGTGGGGCCCAGTTTGGCGTAGGTCAGCTTGAACTCCCCTTTCAGGTGCGCGTTGAGGGCCACGTTGACGGTGAGCATCAGATAGACGACTAACAGGACGCAGGAAAGGTCGAACCGCATGAACGGCGACAGTCCCACCCCCATGAACATCAGCGCCTCGTTAATGGCATCAACAGTGTGGTCGAGGTAGAAACCATAGACCGGCCGTTGGGTGCAACGCACCCGTGCCAACGTGCCGTCGAGCGAGTCTCCGTACCAATTGATGACGAAGCCGAGGCACGACAGCCAAAGGAAATGCACACTACAGGCCGACAGCACGAACCCAAGTGCAATGACGACAGCTCCCAGATGGCCGATATAGGTGAGCAGGTCGGAGGTCATCCACTGGGGCTGACGTTCCGCCAACCATACCAATGCCTTCCGCTCCACCCCGCTCAGCAACGAGGTCTGAATCCGCACCGATTGTTCTTTCTGTTCCATTGAATCTTTTTTGCAAAAATAGGCACTTTTGGGACTTTGTGAACGTTCTATAAAAGAACAAATAGGGTATATTTTTCTTTTGTGGAATTATAGGACTTAAAAAATACCATATTTACCATTTTGTAGTATGGATAACGATTGTAATTTTGCAAATGATTTTAGAACAGCGAATATGTTAAAGATTTTCAACGATTTGGTGATTTCCAACAATTTGGATGATGTGATGTCGACACCCTTGGAGACTACCTCCGACTATTTTTTTTCCGTCTATTGCGAGCGAGGCTCCTTCCAATTCATCAAGGACGGGCAGTCGTATCATGTCGGGGAGGGCGACCTGATGGTGGGGCAGTACAACGGCTTGGCGGTGGGTACTTTCATGCGCACGCCCGACCTGAAGGGCAAGCTGATTTGTGCTGGCCGGCATCTTTTCGATGATGCTTTGGCTGAAATCCTCCATTTGGACACCACCTGGTGGAAGAAGTTCCTCCTCCTGCGGGAAGCCCCTATCATCCACCTCTCCGAATACCAGAATAGGCTTTACCAGTCCTACTTCAACCTGATGGATATCTTCATGGAGGACAGCGACAACCCCTACCGGCAGCGCATCATCCGGCTCATAGCCCAGTCAATGGCGGTGGAGGTTCTGCACGAGATGGGCGGACTGATTCCCGAAGAGAACGGCCCTGGCACGCCCACATCGAAGAGATCCCAGAAAGACGTGCTTTTCCAGCGTTTCATCACCATGATTAACCGGATGGAGAACACGGATCGCACGGTGAAAGCCTATGCGGACCGGCTGTTAGTGACGCCGAAATACCTCAGCGCGGTGTGCAAGGAGAAGAGCGGGCGTACCGCCATGGACTGGCTCACGGAGGCTTGCGTGCGCAACATCAAGTACTACTTGCTGCAGACGGGCCTTTCGGTGAAGGAGATAGCCTTCAAGATGGACTTCCCCGATGTCAGCTTTTTCTGCAAATACACCCGGAAACATCTCGGACAGTCGCCATTGGATTACCGGAGGTCAGCGTCGCTATAAGATGAAGCCAATTCTCATTATCATGGCGACCATCTTGCTGCTCGTGGCGGGATTCGTGCTCTGGATCACCCGCGAGCCAGAACCGATGGCTTTGCTAGATGCCCCGGTACGAGCGCGGCTTGACGCCATGCTGCCCGCAAACGCCGCCGACGGCAACAAGGTCGATACCTTTACGAGTTTCGGTGACATGTATGATGTTTTGCTGTCGGACATTCGGCACGCACGACATCATATCCATGTCCTTTTTTTCAAATATGAGCCTGACGGGGTGGGACAGGAAATAGGGACGCTTCTGGCGGAACAGGCGCAGGCGGGCGTGGAGGCGCGGCTGCTGTACGATGACTTCCTGTGCCGGAGGTGGAAGTGGTATTACCGGCAGTTGGAAGAACAAGGGGTGGAGACCGCTGGCTTCGGGGCCATACACCTGCCGTTTGTCCGCAAGCGCGACTACTACCGCAACCATCGGAAAATCATCGTGATTGACGGCCGGGTGGCCTATATCGGGGGCATCAACGTAGCCGACCGCTACCTGCACGGCCTCGGCTGGGGCTGCTGGCGCGACACCGTTATCCGCATGGAGGGGCCAGCAGCGGCCTTGGCGCAGCACGCTTTCGCCGCCGACTGGCGCTACGCCACCGGCCGGCTGTTAGCCTCGCCCGAATATTTTCCCCAAGTGCCTGCGTGCGGCGCGCTTCCTGTCCGCATCATCACTTCCGGGCCCATCGGCGACGGCCCGGCCATCATGCGACACACGGTTGCGCTGCTTGAGCGCGCCACCCGTTACGTGTGGTTTGAGTCGCCCTACTTCATCCCGCCGGACGCGGTGCGGAAGGCCATGCTCCACGCCGCGCGGCGGGGCGTGGACGTGCGAGTGCTGCTGCCCCC
>CALDIA010000146.1 GCA_937901455.1 uncultured Bacteroidales bacterium
AAACAACCCCCTGCAACCCCTCTTCCACCCGAAAAAACGGCCTCCATCTACAGGCAAAATCCGGCATTTTCGGAGAGTTTTCGGAAAAAGGTGCAAAAAAAGTGAATTCCATCCTCCTTTTTAGTTATAATATATCTTGCTATACTAAAATATATATAACATTAAGATAAAGTTTACCTTTAATCAACTATTTCGAATTTGAAAGACATGGACAAATATGCCACAATAAAACAAGACCATTTACGTTATGGTTTATTATAAATAAATATAAATATAATGAAAAACAATGCATTAATCATCGGTATTGTGGCAAGCCTTTGCTTCTTTTTGGCAGCTGCCGTTTTTGGATTCGCCTATTATCAAGCCAAAAAACCGCAAAAAACGGTTTCTGTAGTTGGCATGGCTGAAAAAGACTTTACCTCTGACCTGATTGTCTGGAGATTCAACTTCTCAACCCAAGACAACGACATGAAAAAATCTTACACTCTACTGAAAGACAACATTACAATTGTCAAGAATTTTCTCAAGAAAGAGGGCATCACCGATGGAGAAATGGATTTCCAGCCTATTTCCACGGAAGAAGTTCGGGAATATCAGTGGGATAACGTGAACCGGCGTTCCGTTGAGATCTTTAACGGGTACAAATGCAAGCAAACAGTCTGCATCACCTCCAAAGACATCGACAAGATTGAGAAGGTGATTCGCGAGATTTCCGAGTTATACGATCAAAATATTCTGATCCACAGCTGGAGCCCGGAGTATTACTATACCAAACTGTCTGACCTTAAAATCGAAATGCTGGCAGAAGCTTCGCAAAATGCCCATGAACGTGCCAAGGCCGTCACCAAGAATGCAGGCTCCACCTTAGGCAAACTGAAATCGGCCAATATGGGTGTGTTCCAAATCACGGCGCCAAACTCTGCCGATGAAGACTACACTTGGGGTGGTGCATTCAACACCTCATCCAAGGAAAAACGCGCCACCATCAACACAAAACTGACCTATTATGTCAATTAACGACACTCTTTCATAGCGCTTAAACGAGAGGGCGGGTGCTTCAATTGAAGCACCCGCCCTCATTTTTTCTGTCTTTCAGTATCCTATTCGAACTCTGCATGGTCAAGTTCGTTGCGTTTATGCTTGTCTTGCACTTTCTCTTTCGTCTTCAAGAGTTGCTTTTTCAAGGCATCGACCGCCAAGTCCACAGCTTCCTCAAAACTCTTGGCCGTCTTACTGGCCATGGCGTCATAACCTTTGATTTTCATACGGATATCCGCAGTTTTATTCTCAGGAGAATCATTGTTCTCTACTTTCAACGTTACGTCAGAACCGATAATACCATCGTGTACTTTATTCAACTTTGAGACTTTCTCATTGATGAATTGTTCTAAGTTTTTGTCAGTTTTAAAATGGACTGATGAAATGTTAATTGTCATAAAGACCTCCTTTTTTATGCCCTAGGATGGGCTTGTTTATAAATTGATTTTAGTTGTTCCATAGAATTATGTGTATATACCTGAGTAGCAGCGAGACTGCTGTGACCAAGTATGGCCTTGATGGCATTCAAGTCGGCACCATTGTTCAGCAAGTGGGTGGCGAACGTATGCCGTATCACATGCGGGCTTCTCTTGTCAACAGTCGTTACCATATCGAGGTATTTTCTCACAATTCTATAAACCGCCTTCGGATATAACTGCTTTCCGTTAGCGGCTACAAATATACAATAATTTTTAGAATCAGGGTGAATTATTTTTTGATAAATATCAAAATAGTTTGTGAATAACTCACAAAGATGTTCTCCGAACGGAATAATCCTTTCCTTGTTCCTTTTACCGAGCACTTTGACAGTAAGTTGCGACATATTAACATCTTCCCTCTTAAGATTCAACAGTTCGGACAGTCGGATGCCGGTAGCATAGAACAATTCAAGGATCATTTGGTCGCGCTTGCCCTCAAAAGTATCTTCAAAGAGTTCGGGAGAAAAAAGGTGTTCCATATCTTTCTGTTCCACATAAACTGGAAGTCTTTTGCTGATTTTGGGTGCAAGAACCTCATTCATCGGATTGTTGGTCAATCGGCCGATCTTCAGCTGGTAACGGAAATAGGCCTTGAGGCTGGACAACTTTCTATTGACGGTCCGGGTAGAATTTTTGTCGTCCTCAATGAGTGAAACGATCCAAGTTCTGACATCATCTGATGTGATAGCCTCCAGTGTTTGGACATTCAAATCATGCTGCATGAAATCAAAAAAATGCTCAATATCCTTCTGATATGCCAGAACCGTATGTTCCGAAACGCGCCTTTCGGTTTTTAAGTATATTATGAAATCTTCGACATTCATCAGATATATCAAAGCAATGATTGTGCCAAAAAAGGTAAAAAAAAAACAGGCGGACCTGTTTTTTTTTAAGAGTCAAAGCTTAATTATTCGTTCTCAGCATTGCGAAGCTGCTGAACATAAATAGCTTTGCGGATTTGTTCCCGGCGAATTACGCTCTTCTTAGTGAATTCCTGTCTGGCACGAATTTCTTTCTTGATACCAATTTTGTCAAATTTCTTTTTCAATTTTTTGAGCGCTCTGTCAATAGACTCGCCATCTTTTACGGGAACAATAATCATAAAAAATACCTCTTTCTTTTAAGTTGTTAATAATTATATTTTCGGGCGCAAAAGTACATTTTTTTTTAATATCTCCAAAATATCACTTTATCAGGGTCACAGACCCATGGAGAGAATAGCTTTCATCGCCTGTGAGCGTGCGTACATGGACCTCGCAACTGTAAAAAAAGACACCATCGGAGCATATCTTGTGTGTTTTGTAATCACATCCATCCCAATTAATCTGCGGGTCTGTGGTTTCAAACACCTTCCTTCCCCATCGGTTATAAATCACCATATCCACACTTTCCACACCCGCATAAGGGAGAAAAGGTGTAAACAGGTCGTTCACTCCATCACCATTTGGTGTGAAGACGTTGGGGAGATGGTAGTCGAGGCATTCATAAATGTCGATACAAGAGGAGTCGGAGCGGGCGGTTGTATTGCCGTTACTGTCGGCGATACTCATGGCAAAACATCCCACAATGACATCTGTAACAGAGAGGTGGTACACGCACTGGCTGCCTGAGCAGTCTGCCAGATAGGCCGGGAAGGAATCTATGCAGGTGAAAGATCCTTCGAGTGTTGGTTTATAATAGATATAGTAATAAGCAGCATCTGTCATAGCGCTATCGGAGGAGTACTCCCAATTGATTCCCACCTCACGGCAATCAGTCGTGACGGTAATCAGGGGCATTTCCGGGGGTTCGTTATCGATGGGCGCGGCGCACGTCCATTGGGATCGGTTCCACAAGGGGCCGATGGTGTCTGGCAGCCAGTAATAGCCTTCCGCCAGCACGTAGTAACAATAGGTCTTCTCGTTCTCCAACGCCACATCCGTGAAAGTGGTAGCTGTAGTCGTGGCAATAGAATCCCATACCTGAGCATTTTCATCTCTTCTGAAGACTGTGTACAAGACATTGTGCCAAGGTTGCCGTACCGACCAATTCAGCGTAAGCCTATGGTCTGCCGGCTGAATAGCGAGAAAAATGGTAGCGGCGGGGTCGGAACGTTCTACCAATGTATCGGCATTGGCAAAAGCCAGACAATACGTATATTGCTCAGTAACGGTATTGATGTCATGGTCAACATAGAAGAGGGTATCCATCATATCGGCGGGAATATTGGAGGCTATCAATATATAGTCAGACGACAGCTGGGATTTTCTATATAAATCATAATGGTAAGGAGGGGGAAATGCCGTTGAGTCTATCTCTGGCGGGCGTATCCATTGAACGAACACCTCACCGTGTTGTTCGTCTGTGGCAACCACATCAGCGTGCGTAATAAGCGGTGCATCATTAAATAGATTCGTACAGACTTCCTCTGAGACAATACTTTCTGCGCCATTGTCAAACAAAGCGACCACCCGATAGCAATAATCATTAGCATGGTAGAGTGGCCGCACCGAGCCATCATCCACAAAGAGGGTATCGTCCCAGGCATAGGTATTGCCAATCCATACGTAGCCTTTGTCGGCTGGCATTCCTGTTTCGCACGAATCAGGTTCAAATGGGTTGCTCCCCGAGCGGCGATACACTGCGTAGCCCACGACATTCGTACAGCTGTCGGGATGCCAGCGTATGGTAATCTCGTTGCCTTGCGGAATAGCCGAGATAATCTCAGGGGCTGGCGCTATTACCCTAATATGCAAACTCTTGAAGGAAACTAGTTCTACTTGCGGACCATTGTCTTGCGCTTTGAAGAGAACCGTATAGGAGTCAGGCCGCACGTGTTCGCAAAGGGTTTGCCAGACGAAATTAGTCTGATAGCTCACATCATCCGTTATGGTCATGAATTGGGCTGGGGAAACGGGTAATAGCAACGGTTCACCTGTAGCCGAGAGGGTCACTTGTGTCGATGTGCTGTCCTTGACGAGCACTGGCAGTCGTAGCAGGGTGCCAGCCAGGACGCAAGTGTCTTCCACAGTAATCTCAGGAGGTGTGTTGTTGCAAGGGGCAATGGTGATTTGCATGTCGCGCACCATACTGCTAATAAGGATGCCGTTGCGCCACTCTTGGATTAGGATAGCCACATTGTATTCGCCAGCCACGGTGGGAGCATCCCACACCAAGTCGCCCGTAACAGGATCTATATCAATAGTATTGCTGGCAAAAGGCAACGCATATCCAGGAATCACCTCGCCATTATAGCCACGGCAGTCAACCAAACTATAGGATAGACTATCGCCATCCACATCATAGGCCCCAGGATTGTGAAAGTAGGTCACACCCGTGCAGCCATTGTCTATTGGCGGATTCATCAGCACCGGACACGAGTTTCCCCCTATAAAGGGGTTAATGACAATCATAGTCTCAATATAGAAAGGAATCTCCACGGAATTAGGGATATTCACTATACCCGCGTTACGGTTCGGGTCTTCAAAAGAGACGTAGAATATTCCCGCGGCTGTGAAGGTGTGTTGGGTGATATACACATTGATGTCTATGCTTGGCGTAATGGCTTGTTTTTGCACCCGATTGATGACGGATGAGGTGCCGTCGCCCCAGAAAACCTCTATTTGCGGACGATCGGCGGGACTGGAAGAGTAGGTGTAGGTGGTGATGGTGAACTCATAGGTAAGTCCCGACACGTAGGTGTAAGATATCTCGCCTGCTCGCTGGTGAGTAGCCTGCGCTGCCATGCACACGCTCATCAGCAAAAGTAGCCAGGCCCATCTTATATATTTCTTACACCCGTTCAGCATTACACAATTTGCTTATGATTCCTTCTTTCAGTTGATAGTGGTCGCCATTTAGCGGGCATACGGCCAAGCCTTCACCATCAAATTCCAGCTTGGCGCCCGACTCGCTCATCCATCCAGTCTGACGAGCGGGGTTACCCATAACCAAAGCATAGTCAGGCACCGGCTTAGTAACCACAGCGCCGGCCCCAACAAACGCATACCGACCGATTTCACAGCCACACACAATGGTCACATTGGCACCAATGGTAGCTCCTTGCCGTATAATGGTCTTCTGAAACTCCTGTTTTCTGTTGATAAAACTGCGCGGGTTCACCACATTGGTAAAAACCATGGATGGCCCCAGAAAGACATCATCCTCGCACTCTACTCCGGTATAGAGGGACACATTATTCTGCACCTTTACATTATTGCCTAACCGGACACCCTCCGCCACAAAGACATTTTGGCCGAGGACACAGTCACGGCCAATCACACAATGAGGCATCACATGGGTGAAGTGCCATATTTTGGTGTGTTCCCCTATTTGACAATCAGGGTCTATAACAGCCGTTGGATGTGCAAAATATCTATTCATAATTATTGGAGAAAAGAACGTAACTGGTATGTTATATATTGCAGCTGTTCCATTGTCAGTTCTGTATGCATCGGCAATGAAAGCACTGTCTGGCAAAGATTTTCTGCTATTGGAAAAGTTCCGACAGTGTATGACAGATATCGGTAAGCTTTTTGCAGATGGAGAGCTTGGGGGTAATAGATCATGGTAGGTACCCCTGCGGCAGCGAGAGCCTCTCGGAGAACATCGCGGTTACCAGAGGCCAATCGGATGGTATATTGATGATAGGTATGGGTAGAGAATGGGACCTCGACAGGCAAAAACACATCGGGACAATCGTTCAGTGCCCTATCGTAATACTTGGCAGCTGCTTGCCGTGTGGCAATATATTCGTTCAGATGTGGCAGTTTTGCGAGCAGCACGGCGGCTTGTAAAGTATCAAGGCGTGAGTTGAGGCCGATATAATCATAGTGGTATTTCTGCGACATGCCGTGGTTGGCCATGCTGAAGATGCGGGAGGCCAGCGTGTTGTTGTTGGCAAACAGAGCTCCGCCATCTCCAAAGCAGCCGAGGTTTTTGGTCGGGAAGAAAGAGGTGCATCCCACATCGCCCATGGTGCCAGCCTGATGGACGGAACCATCGGAGAAGGTAACCTCCGTGCCCAGCGCTTGGCAAGCGTCTTCTACAACATAGAGATGGTGTTCGCGCGCTATGGAGAGAATGGTTTCCATATCGGCGCACTGCCCAAAAAGATGCACCGGCAGGATCACTCGGGTGCGTTCCGTGATGGCGGTCTTAATTTGAGAGACATCCATATTAAATGTGTCGGGGTGCACGTCCACAAACACGGGTTGTAATCCTAACGAGACTATAACCTCTACGGTGGAGACAAAAGTAAATGGGACCGTGATAACCTCATCGCCAGGATTCAGGTCAAGGGCCATAAGGGCAAGTTTGAGGGCATCGGTGCCATTCGCGCAGGTAAGCACCTTCTGGGCACCCGTGTAGGTTGCCAGGGCGTTGGCAAAGTCGGCCACAGTACTGCCATTGACAAAATCGCAATGGTCAAGCACCCGCTGCATAGCAGTATCCACCTCTGGTTTTATCTTGAGGTATTGCCCGTGTAAATCCACCATTTTTATCTGTTCCATCTATAAAAAACCAGGCTGCAAAGATATAAAAAAAGAGCGAATGCGGAACGGCGGGCATGTCTGTTCCCTGCGCACTACAGCACAACTTCAAAATTTATTGCTTACATACCAAAAAAAACTGTAATTTTGCCGTCTGATTTTTGCCGGGTGTCCGGCCATCTAACGACACGTTATCCATCAACAAGACAATTAAATATTAATAATATAACGATTAAAATAACGAATTATGAGCATTATCAAACCTTTCAAGGGATTCCGTCCTCCAGTTAACATTGTTGAAAAATTGGCTTCCCGTCCATACGACGTACTGAACAGTGAAGAGGCCCGCAAGGAATGCGAAGGCAATCCGTACAGTCTGTTGCATGTGACCAAGGCTGAGATAGACCTTCCAGCAGGCACTGACGAGCATTCTCCCGAGGTATATCTTCAGGTAGTGAAGAACTACAATAGTTTCAAAGACTATGGATGGTTGGTGCAAGACAAAGAGGAGAAGCTCTATGTGTATGCACAGAGCATGAACCCCACGGACGCCAATGCCAAGTGGCAATATGGCATTGTGGCCTGCGCTTACAGCGAGGACTATGTCAACAAAATCATCAAAAAGCATGAGTTAACCCGCAAAGACAAAGAGGAAGACCGCATGAAACACGTGCGCATCACCAACGCCAATGTGGAACCGGTATTCTTCGCATATCCTGCCGTGGACCGTATCGATGAGATTGTGGCTTCCGTCACCAGCAAAACTCCGGAGTACGACTTCATTGCCAAGGAAGACGGTTTCGGCCATCGTTTTTGGGTCATTGACGACCGCGCCCTAATTGACGAGTTGGTAGAGTTATTTGCCACCAAGGTACCCGCCATGTACATTGCTGACGGCCATCACCGCAGTGCCGCCGCAGCATTGGTTGGTCAGGAAAAGAAAGAGCACAACCCCAACCACACTGGCAAAGAGGAGTACAACTACTTCATGACTGTCATCTTTCCTGACAACCAATTGAACATCATCGACTACAACCGCGTGGTGAAAGACCTGAACGGTTTGGACGGCAAGCAGTTCTTCGCTGCCCTGCAAGAGAACTTCGACATTGAATGCAAGTGTGACTGCACCAAGGATGGCGGCAAGTGCGAATGCGAATTACCCTGCCATTGCGAAAGCTCCACACCGTACAAACCCAACAAGCTGCACAACTTCTCCATGTACTTTGAGGGCGTATGGTACAGCCTTACTGCCAAGCCTGGCACCTACAACGACAACGACCCTATCGGTGTGTTGGACGTAACCATCCTCAGCAACCTTGTCTTGGATAAAGTATTAGGCATCAAGGATCTCCGCACCGACAAGCGTATTGACTTCGTGGGTGGCATCCGTGGTTTAGGAGAATTAAAGCGTCGTGTGGACAGTGGCGAGATGAAGGTAGCTTTCGCCTTGTATCCGGTATCCATGCAGCAGATCATCGACATTGCCGACACTGGCAACATCATGCCGCCCAAGACCACTTGGTTTGAGCCCAAGTTGCGTTCTGGCTTGGTAATTCATGAATTAGCATAATCTTATCATGTTCAATGTTCCTGTATTGATCATTCTCTACAATCGCGTAGAGGAGACGCACAATGTCTTTCAAGTGCTGCGCACCGTTCAGCCCACTCAGCTCTACGTGGCTGGTGATGGCGCCAAGAACGGCGATCCTGAAGACCGCAAACTCACCTATCGCACGCAGAGTGTGATACAACCCGACTGGCCATGTCAGGTGCATACGCACTTCCGCGAGGATCATGCCGGCCGCACGAAAATGATCTATGAAGCCATTCGCTGGTTCTTCAGCCAAGAAGAGGAGGGCATCATCTTGTTTGAGGACACCGTACCTCACTACGACTTCTTTCCCTTCTGCGAAACCCTTCTGAGTCAATACAGGAACAATGAACAGATTTTCAGCATCAACGGCAGCTATCTACGGCGTCGCAGTCGCAAAAAATACAAAAAAAGAATGCGCAAGGGCGAAAGTTCCTACTACTTCTCCGCCTACTCCACCTCCTGGGGATTTGCCACCTGGCGCAACCGCTGGAATGACTTTTCACTCTCCATGGAAAAATACACACACAAACAAATCGTCCAGATTGTGGAACCCTACATGACTAAGCAACGCCAGAAGGCCTACTGGATCAATCGTTTCGGCATGCTCCGCAGACTTAAAGCCAACCACTGGTCATATCAATACCTCCTCCACATCTGGGCTCACGAAGGATTGTGCATCACCCCATATCTGAACTTGGTTACCAATATTGGTTTCACCAAACAGGAACACCGCAAAGTACGCCGACTAAGACGAAACGCCTACCCCATCATGCCCATCACCCACCCCTCCACTATTGAACAGAACAAAAAAGAGGACCGCTATATGTTCAAGCATATCTTCAACAGGGCCTTCATGCACCTGTTCCAAGATTGGATCAAGAGCTACGGGCAAAAGGAAATACCCACTGATTCTTTGACATAGTATCAGGAAACTAAAAAAGAGTGAATTTTTATATTAAAAAATTGTATATTTGCCGCCTCAAAAAAAGT
Source organism: uncultured Bacteroidales bacterium (assembly GCA_937901455.1). Classification (GTDB taxonomy): domain Bacteria; phylum Bacteroidota; class Bacteroidia; order Bacteroidales; family WCHB1-69; genus F23-D06. Next base: position 9,573 of record CALDIA010000146.1, read on the forward strand.
AAAGAAAAATTATGGCAACTAACGAAAAATTAGGAAGTAAGAAGATTGAACAAACAGAGGAAAAAGAAAATTTTGTAACCAAAGCGTTTTCTTTCTTCAACAAATATTCCAATTTAATTTATGGCATTCTCCTTGCGATAGTCATTATCGCCTTGGGATATGTCATATTCAACAAATTCTATTTGCAGAAGAAAAATGCGGAGGCTTCCTCCATGATGACCCAACCCATCAACTGGCTGATGGCTGGTGACACTGCATCTTTGAACATGGCTTTGGATGGCAACGACGAATACAGTGGCTTTCTGGACATTGCCAGCAGCTACAAGATCACCAAGACTGCCAACACGGCCAAGTACTATGCTGGCCTTTGCTATCTGAAGCTGGGTCAGAAAGACGAAGCCATGGACTATTTGAAGAAGTTCAAAAAGAAAGAGGATGTGTTATGGTATGCATGCCAAGCAACCATTGGCGACTTGTATGACGAGCAGGGTGACGAGAGCAAGGCTATCTCTTATTACGAGAAAGCCATCAAGAGTAAAGACCCCTACTTCACCCCCATCACGCTTTTCAAGTTGGGCCAGATGTACGAAAGAAAGGGCAATTGGAGCAAGGCTCTTGACGCATATCAGACAATTGAGGAAAAATTCTACACAGAATATCAGAAAATGGGCATCGGCCAATACGTAGAACGCGCCAAGGCCCAAGCCGGCAAATAAAAAAAACATGACAGAGAAGAAAAAGAATTTAGACAGCTATCTTCCTTTTCAACTTCCGTCGGCAGAAACTTACAGAATCGGTATTGTGGTCAGTGAATGGAACGACCACATTACCGATTCTCTATTAGAGGGTGCCACCTCCACACTGCTGCAACACGGAATCAGAGAGGAAAACATCATCGTGAGACATGTACCAGGCAGTTTCGAATTGCCCACAGGTGCCAAGCACCTGCTCGCTTCGGAGTCATTGGACGGTGTGATCTGCATAGGCTGCATCATCCAGGGTGAGACACGCCACTTCGACTTCATTGCACAAGCCACAGCCAGCGGCATCATGCATCTTAACTTGCAACAATCGGTGCCTGTCATCTTCAGCGTACTCACTTGCAACGACATGCAGCAGGCTGAGGAACGCGCAGGCGGGCGGATGGGCAACAAGGGTGTAGAAGGTGCCATTAGCTGCCTCAAGATGATTGCTTTCGACCACGGAAATTAAAACCAAACAATGCCGCTATGAAAATCGTCTTTATGGGCACACCGGCCTTTGCCGTCACCGTTTTGGATCGCATCATCGGCGCTGGACACGAGGTGGTGGGGGTTGTCACCACACCCGACAAGCCTGCCGGACGAGGACAGCATCTCAAATTCTCAGACGTAAAGCAATACGCCGTAGAGCACCAGCTTGCGCTCTACCAGCCCGAGAAGCTGAAAGACCCCACATTCGTAGAAGCCATGCAGCAACTAAAAGCCGATGCCTTTGTGGTTGTGGCATTCCGAATGCTGCCTGCATGCATATACAACATCCCTCCTATGGGCACTTTCAATGTGCACGCCTCCCTGTTGCCGCAGTACCGCGGTGCCGCGCCTATCCAATGGGCCATCATGAACGGCGAAACCGAAACGGGTGTTACCACCTTTTTGTTGGACGAGCATACCGACACTGGTGCCATCATCGGACAGAGCAGCGTGGCCATAAATCCGGAAGAAACCGCTGGCACCCTGCATGACAAACTGATGGAAGCTGGCGCTAATCTGGCAGTAGAAACACTGCATAAGATGGAAACCCACAGCCTGGAGCCAAAGTCTCAAATAGTGAACGAGCCCATAAAAACCGCCCCTAAAATCTTCAAAGAGGACATGCATATTCACTGGAATGAGACTGCCGAACACATCGCCAACAAGATCCGGGGACTATCGCCCTACCCTGGGGCATTCACCTTCCTCACCGAAAAGAAAGATGGCAAAAAGGTGCAACTTAAAATCTTTGAATGTTCCCTCACCGACCTCAAAAGTGCAGACAATCCTGGCAGTTTCTTACTTTTTGAGCAAAAATATTTGAAAGTTGCGACCAAAACGTATGATATTTTACTGAAAATAATTCAAGTTGAAGGAAAAAAAATGATGAAAACCAGCGATTTTATATCCGGTTTTAGATTTGAAAATTACACTAATATCTTTATATAGTGTAATATTATTTGCATGAGTCATTGGATTTATAAACAAGTCTCCTTAAATTTCAACAAAATAAAATAAAAACACAATCATTAACACTTGAGTTTTTGAGATTACTATAAATTTGCTGCTCAATTTTAATTAACAAAACTCTTAAATTTTTATTAGTATGAATAAGAATGATTTAATCAATGCAATTGCCGAGAAGACTGGCTTAACAAAAGTTCAGGCTAAAGGTGCTTTGGAGGCTTTCATGAACACTACAAGCGAGACCTTGAAGAAAGGCGAAAAGATTTCCTTAGTCGGTTTTGGGTCCTGGCAAGTAGTAAAACGTGCTGCTAGAACGGGTTACAATCCTCAAGCCAAGAAGGCCATCAAGATACCTGCATCTAAAGTTGTTAAATTCAGAGCTGGGTCTAAATTAGGCAAATAATTTTTGCACAACTTAAAAAAGGAGGGTCGCATGCGACCCTCCTTTTTTTTTGCACGAACTGGGTCCTATTCGGCCGGTTCCACTTTCACACATCGCACGCTACAACCCATGGATTTTGCTTTTGTACGATGCATCATATAGGTACAGATATGCGACAGAATACACACATTGCCATCCGTTGAAACAAGACTTTCGCTGGAATCCCAGAAATCGGTTTCAGCCAGTTTATTATAGAAATGATCTGTCGTGGCATCATAATAGCCAGCCCCCGCAGCCTCAAAACCATTATTGGGAGTCACGCCTGCTGTCCCAGGCAGCCAATAGTTCACATTGGGCGACGAGGCCTTCTGTCTGTCATTATCGGCATAGGTCATCATATCATCGTATTGTGCGGCGGTGGGCACGGCCCAGCCATCGGGGCAAACGCCCTGCACATAGGATGCGCCATCCTTAGCCAGCTCAACAGCAGGTTCAGCATGGTTTTCGTCCTCAGCCACGCCCATAGCTGAATACCACGAGTACAGCAAACCATAGGGTTCCACATTGGCGAGATCGTTCTGATATGCATTGGCAGCCGCGATCCCCGCACCTTGCGCATTGGTCGTGGCATGCAGATTCTCCTTCAACCAGCATTCGCATCCAATTCGCACCGTTGAATAGGTATAACCGTCATAACTAACAGTGTAGGGCTCTTCATAATTAGGGTCATCATCCCCACAGTTTGGATACACCACAATATAGCTCTTCGGAAACACGATATAAGAACCGCAGGGATCGGTAATCTTCCAGTTGATGACATACTTTCCAGGCACCAGCCTTCCAAGGATAGGCCCCTCATTGGCCAACGCCTGATCGTTTGTCAAGACCAACATACCCTCGTATTCAGGCACATTGTTCGTAAATGTGGGTGTCTCCACATTATATAATGTATCGCAAGTACCGTACCAAAGGGTAATCAGCACATCAGCATCATCAAAATCAGAGATAGCATTGCTACTCATGATCGGAGACGAACTTGTCACTGAAATTTGCACTTCTGCCACATGGCCGCACATATCGGTAGCGGTGGCACTTACCATCGTGATGGTGGCCGGTTCCAAGTCAGTGTTAGGGGCGGGCGTGATGTTATCAAGCGTAACAGCCAATTGGCAGTCTGACGTCACTACGGCATTCACCGCTTCAGTAAGAGCATCTTCAGTAGGGACCACAAAACTACACACGCCCGAGAGTTTGGCTTGTACATTTTCCATTGTACCTATTCCCAGCTCAGGATTCTTGGTGGTGAAAGTACCGCTTACTACATCACTCTGGCAGTTATGGGCATCAGATATCTGAAGGGTGTACTCATAGGTCTCGCCACAGTTGGGAAGCATAGCCACCACAACAGCTTCCTCCGAAGTCCCCGTGGCTCCCGTCCACGTATATGACTCTATGGGGGCATCTCCCTCTGTAATGTCTGCCGTCACCATATAGGATGTTTGTCCCGGGCAAAGGTCATTGGGTGCAGCAATACTGTTAATGACAGCGGGAACATACGGGGTGTAGATCCACACATTATTGGCATAGATGGGAGTCGTGCATCCGGCAAGGGTCACAAAATAGCGATAGTACACTGTTTCGGTGAGTGCTTCTATCATCACTGCGTATGTGTTATCCGTGGCAGTTTCAATATCCTCCCATTCTACTCCATCGCTGGAGCTCTGCCATTGGACGGAGGGTATCTCACCGCTTTGGACGGTAGCGTGGGACTCTAAAGTGGCGTTCACAGGAGTGCCTGGACAATATTGCACCACGGTATTGGCAGAAGTGATATCACCAGGGTCAATCGTGCCGGGATAGGTCATAGAAAGCACATTGGAGTAGGCGATGCCGCAATCGGTCGTGTACACGCGGCGGTAATAGGTAGTACCCACATTGCCAAGAAATGTCGGGGTGTACTCTTTGTTCATAGCATTGGCTATATCTGTCCAGGTGCTGCCATCGATAGATTTCTGCCATGCGTATTGTCCATTGGTTCCGGCAGCATCTTGTACGCTTGCAAAGGACTTGATTGTATCACCCTCGGTGCAAGAGATGATATCCTCCTCAATCATGCCAGGCGCAGGGGCTGCCCAGACCAAAACGGTAACGGTAAACTGGTCGGTAAACGTGCCATTGGAGGCATTCACCGTGTAAGTAACTTCCACATCTTCGGCCGTAATGTTGGTGAGGGTTCCTGAAATGGTAGTCTGGTTGGTAGCTGCCGCGGCGCCAATGATGCCCGTCACGGCGGGGGCTTCCCATGAAAAGAGGGTTCCCTCGGGGATAATGCCTGTGGGTATTATTTCAAAAGAGCTGGAAGAGCATATCTCCGTATCTACGTCATCCACTTCGAGGGTCATGACGTAAGTGATGACCACGATGCCTTGGGCGCCTTGGCCACCTTCGTGGTTTCCCCATCCGGTGCTCCACGCTCCAGAGCCGCCGCCGCCATATTTGTTCCCGTCATGGCCTCTGGGGATATCGCTCCAAGTGCCTGTGCCAGAAGCGCCGCTGCCGGAGACATAGCCGCCGGAGAGATCTCCGCCACCGGATCCGCCGACGCCACCACCGTTATTGCCAGTAGTGGCATTAATTGCATTGCCGCCATTGGAAGTACTTCCGCCTGCACCTCCGCCACCGCCTGCATTAGCATATAGCAGGCTGCTGTTGGCCTTACTGCCATTTCCACCGATGTGGATCACATCGCCTATACTGGCAGAAGCAGCTTGGGCAGTAGCACCGGTCTCGTTGTTATTGCCTGTCACTGACACACCACCGGCGGCACGCACAATGACAGTTCCATCAATGGCCACTACACTGGCATTACCATTGGTGCCGTCAGAACCACCCGCACCGACTGAGATCGTAATAGTCTGTCCAGGCATAAAGTCATCGGTCGTAAGCTCGCTCATAGCGTATGCGGCACCGCTGCCACCACCGGCTTGGCGAAAGGAGAAGCCCAAACCGCGTGCCCGCCCACCTGCACCGCCACCGCCAATAGCTTCAATGGTAATGGACTTGGTACCCGCTGGAATTGTCCATGTGGCATTGCCCACTGAGGTATAGGGCTTAATATTCGTCACTGTTTGCGCAATTGCCAAAACCTGCAAAATGGTGAAAGTAATTGATAAACATACCGTTAACAACTTAATTTTCTTCATGTTATATTGAATTTTACTGATTTAAAACACGTGTGGGGCCTACACAAATAAGGGTATAGATTCAACTGGCAAAGTTATAAAAAATATAGGCAGGGGAATTGAAAAAAAG
>CALDIA010000147.1 GCA_937901455.1 uncultured Bacteroidales bacterium
CTATCGCCTGAAAGAAGTGATCCAGCGGCGGGAGAGGTAGAAACGCTGGTTGGCTTTCAGAAAGTATGATTAGGAAAAGGAAAAACGAATTTGCGAAAATAGATTTCGCTGATTATATGTATCTTTGCCGAGAAAACACATATCATTATGCCTGCAAACAAGAATGCCGTAACACGTTACTTTATCCTCGACAAGCTGTTAGCCAACCGCTATCACCATTATTCTACTGAAGATTTGCTTCGACTCGTCAATGAACAGCTGGCGGAAATGGACCAAGAGCCTGTCAGTCGCCGCACCATCGAGCTTGACCTCAATTATTTGCAAGAAGCCCCGTTTTATGCGGATATTGAAAGCTATCAAATTGACGACATAAGCCAACGGACCCTCAAAACCATCAAGAAAAGTTGCCATCGTTATGCCGATCCTTCCTACTCCATCTTCAAGAAGGAAATGACGGAGGATGAGAAGTATTTGCTCCATGAGGCTTTGTCGCTGTTGGGACAGTTTGACGGACTACCTAATCTGGAGGGTTTGGAAAGGTTAAGAAAAGGCTTGAATGTGAAGACCGACCGGCAGATTGTCTCTTTCACCAAGAATCCTTTGGAGAACTCCAACATGCTTGGCGAACTCTTCACCCGTATCGCACAGCGGCAGGTCGTGGAATTGCATTACCATCGCTTTGACGTTCCCGATGAAGACCGCAAAACCGTTGTGCATCCCTATCTGCTCAAGGAATACAACCGTCGCTGGTATCTTATTGGTGCTGCTGACAATGATAGGAAAATCCTTTCTTTTGCGCTCGACCGCATCGACAAGGTGGTACCCCTGCCTGCCAAAGAATACATTCCTTACGACGGCGACCTCAACGAACGCTTCGAGGACATCATCGGGGTCTCCCTCTATGACGACCGCCCGTTGCAGACCATCTTGTTTTGGGTGAGTGATTATTCCAAGGAATACGTGGCCACCAAGCCTTTGCACGACTCGCAGCGTCATTACAAAGGAGAAAAAGAGACGGCGTTGCGCCAGCAATACCCCATGCTTGAAGGCGGTTACTTCTTCTCCATCGAATGTATTGAGAATTACGAGCTTATCCGCGAATTATCTTCTTTCGGCAAAGACCTGTTGGTACTTTCGCCCACCGACTTACAACAGAAGGTGCGCGTCCGCGTGGCGGCACAATTCCAAGCATATCAGACACTCTAACGGATTTATTTGTATTTTTGCGTTTCATAAAAAGGATAGAAATATGACAGAAGAAAATTTAAATATATCACTATACAATTACCTGAAGTTTTATCGTTGCTTCCCTGAGATTGTTGGCTCAGTGAGTCAACAATCCCAAATAGTTGACGCAGTGAGTCAACAATCCAAAAATGTGGCTTCGGTGCGGCCACAATTCGGGATTTTGAACGCGGCGACTCCAAAATTGCTTCCCTGGACACATTATAGGGAACTCATCCGCGTGGAAGACACAGAAGCTCGAGAATGGTACGAACAAGAAGCCCTGCGTGAAATGTGGAGCACCCGCACATTGCATCGCAACATCGCGTCGCAATACTACTGCTCCGACACCAGCGAAGACATGGCGCGATATAGCGTTCTGCATGGCAGCGATCAATTGTTCCAAGCCAAGTATCTAACCTATTTACCGACCGAGGACCAACTGCGCCAAGAGATAGAACTGCAAAAACAAATCTTTTTGGAGCAGAGGAACGAATAAAAGAAAACTCGCGAAAATAGATTGCGCAGCAGGGTTGTACTTTTGCAAACGAAAACAAAACGAGAAAAACATGGCAATATTTGACAAGGAAGAATTCTTAGATGAAATGTATGACGACAATAATTCCTTATGTTTCAACATAGCGAATTGTTATGACGAGGAAGGCTACTTCTATGAAGACCTCTTCGAAGGTGCCATCTTGGATGGCGAATATGTACCTGAATATTGGTTCGGGTAATAAAAACAATTTTAGTCGGTCCTTCATCGATAGAAAATGTAAATTTGCAAGTAAAAACTGAATGAATATGGATACAAAGTTTACGATAAAAAACTTTAGAGTGTTTGATGAGAATGGCGTGTCGCTTGACTTAAAACCATTAACCATTTTGACCGGTTGCAATAGTTCCGGAAAGAGTTCGATTGTAAAGGCAGAACTATTGCTCAATTCTTTTTTGAGCCAAATAAAACACGCTCTTGACAATGGAGAAGAGGTTGAATTGAGCAAGTATAAACTTGATTTCACTAAATATCCTACCAACTCATTGGGAAGATTTGACAAGGTTGTGAATAAGGGCTCAAGTTCCAAGAAAATCACTTTCGAGTATTCCGTCTATTCTCAAATGATGTCAAAGAACATGGTTGTACAGCTTATATTTTCGGCTGATACAAATGACGAATTGAACAATGCCTATCTTGAAAACATATGTATTAAAATAGATGATAACATCTTCTATTCTTCTGATAAAAATGAAGGAAGTTATTGTAATCTGAACCTTGTTAAGGCGGCTTGTTTGGATTTTTTGCCCTTGGAGTTTATAGCAAATCAATTGTCATATGTTCAAACTAACGGAGATACAAAGGTTTTAGTAAAAGGTCTTCGTGAATATGACAAAAAGCGCAAACTGGATGTTTTTCGGTATTGGCGTGAATCAAGGAAAAAAGAGTCAATAATTAAAAATTGGAATGATGGAAAAGCGTTTAATTGGACGGAAGAAAACAAGTCTTTTTTTATGATTCCTGTAATTGAACAGTTGGATAAGGTTGGGAAAGAAGATTTCATGTCGTATATAGAGACTGAGATTTTACGAGATTCTGCATCCAATAGCGTTGTGTGGGCTTCGCATAAAATAGCGAATGATTTCATTGCTTGTGACCATCTTACTTTTGGTGAGTATTTCAAAATGAAGGAAAATCAATATATGGAAAAGATTGATTTGACTAACGTTTGGGGGAAAGTAAAGATGTTGAAAATATATGGCATCGAACAATCTTTTCTTTATCGGTACCTGTTTGATACATGGGAATATGAAGGAAGTCCGACTGAAGAGGAAATAAAAGAACTCGAAACAAAACAAAAAGTCCAAAGGGAAGAATGGGAGCAGCGCCCAGTCTCATTCGATTTTGTTTATGAAATTGTGATGGAATGGAACCGAAGGGTTTCTTCTCAAGAGTTGTTACCATTCTACACATATTCCGCACATCCTATATCCGAAGAAGTTGATTATTCACATACGATGTTTTCAATGCTGACTGCGTTTGCGAAAGATTTAATGGAAGAGGTTGTTTGCCCTAATTGGTGTGGTAAGGTGGAATATGTCAGTTCTTCACGAGTTAGTGTACGCAGACTTTATTCGCTTGAGACAAACGATGATTTCCCCAAACTGCTAAATGACTTTTTTGAGAAAAAACGCCTGCTTTTAGATCTTAAAAAGGATTCATTTTCGGAGTGGAGATTGGGGGGCAATTATAAAGAAAACACCTTTATAAACCATTGGATGAAGAAATTTGAAATAGGTGATTCGATTTCGTTTCCTATTGACAAAAATGGTTTGGGCATACAAATCCGTTTACATAAGGAGGCTGGTGATGAAGGAAGTTTGTTGGCGGATGAAGGCTATGGAATAACGCAACTTGTTTCAATCCTGCTCCAAATAGAGACGGCCATATTATCTCTTATATTGATGAGAGAGCAAAGAAGGTATTATTCTGGTATTGAGATGGATGATAGTTATGGAAACGAGGTGTGGACTTTGGCTATTGAAGAGCCAGAAATCCATCTGCACCCCAAATATCAATCACTATTGGCCGAGATGTTTGTGGAAGCATATCAAAAATATAACATCCACTTTATCATTGAGACCCATAGCGAGTACCTAATCCGTAAGCTTCAAGTGATGGTGGCCGATAAAGAAAATGCACTTACACCGAATGATGTTTCTCTAAATTATGTGGAGAAAGATGAGAATGGGACTTCGCATAATCGCCAAATAAAGATTCAAGAGGATGGAAGGTTGGACGGGGCATTTGGAGAAGGTTTTTATGATGAGGCCGGTGGATTGTCCAGACAGTTATTTATGCTAACTGATTAGAGCCATGAAAGAGGGAATTATTTATATTGAGAAGGCGTTTTGGAACAAAATAAATTCAGTTCGAGAACGGTACTCGCTCTTGGATAAGTTGATACAATCCCAATCGGCCATCTATACAAATTTTCATAAAGAAGAGGTTACTTGTGATACGGTTTTAGGCCTCGTTTATAATGACACTGGTGGCCGCCTTTATTGGGACAAAGATATAAATGATGCCATTGATTCAGAAGACATTGTGTCTTTAGCATCAATTTATTTAACGGATATGGATCCCTCTTTGTGTAATAAAAAGTCCGCTCAAAGAGGGATTGTTTTATTTAATAACAGTCAATTCTCAAATGATAAAAAAGTCTTTAATACTCCTGAACCAATAGAAATCGATGAGGAAAATAAATTTCCTTATGGCTGGAAGAATAATCTATTCGCTCCAATATTATCCAACAATAGGTGTAATTCAATAATAATTAATGATAAATATTTGTGTAACAAAGGGTATATGAATCCAGACCTAAAGACTTTACTGGATGTAATACTGCCTCAAAAAACGGAAATTCCTTTCCATCTTTCAATTTTTAGTGAAGTTAATAGCAATGGAGATGGCGTTTTCGAAGAAATCAAGAATGCTATAGCTTCAATTCGAACGCCAGAATTCTGCAATAACACTCTTCTTACTCTGTGTTATACTACGCTTCATGATAGGTTTATCATTTCAAACACTTATTTTATAACTGTCGGAGCTGGCTTTGCTCTATTTAATGGAGGTAAAAAGGCCAAAAATAGTACATCATTAAAAATGCATTATCCTACTGCGGTAGGTAAAAAACATGAATACTATTTGTGGATAAAGAAAACCTGTGAAATAAACGATAATACCAGGAACTTTTGGGGAGAAAGGGTGAACAGACTTTTTGATTTGGTAAAATAGTTGTATGTCTTTTTTTTCAGATTTAAAGGGCTGGTGGTAATAACTATCAGCCCTTTGCTTTTATGTAGATTATAAAATCCGCGAAAATTGGCTTCGCACCACCCCCGTACTTTTGCAATCGAAAACAAAAAACAACATGAAGATTGCAGAAGTAACTTTTGACGAAACCAACATCGAGCAGCAAAAGGCATTCGACCTTGTGGCCAACACCAACACTAGCCTTTTCATTACGGGCAAGGCGGGAACCGGAAAGACCACTTTTATCAAGTGGATACAAAACGAAATCGACAAGAATTTCCTACTTTTGGCTCCTACGGGTATCGCTGCGCTGAACGTGGGTGGACAAACGATGCACTCCTTCTTCGGTTTCCCCATGGAAGTGATTGGGCCGAAAACCTATATGGAGGTGTCGTTGGAAAAAAGAAACGTGTTGGAAAAGACAGATACTATCATCGTTGACGAGGCTTCGATGGTCAGGGCAGATATGGTGGACGGCATGGATAGGTTCTTAAGGGCTTTAACCCACTCGCATCTGCCTTTCGGTGGCAAGCAGGTAGTGTTTGTGGGCGATTTGTTCCAGTTGCCGCCCGTCGTTAGGCATGGCTCCGCTGACGAGGTTATGCTCAACTATCTTTATGGGAACGGCACACCCTATTTCTACAAGGCTTACGCCCTGAAACGAATGAACTTGCCCAAAATAGAGTTCCAAAAAGTCTATCGCCAACAAGACCAGCCTTTCCTTGATATTCTGAACCGTATGCGCGTTGGCGAAAACACACAAAAGGACTTCGAAATCATCAATGAACATGTGAGCACGGATGACAAGCTGGGTGATTATTCCGTGACGCTAACCGCATACAATAAAATTGCGGAAGACATCAATGAAACGAGATTAAGCGAAATAGACTCGGAGGAGTTTTGCTACGAAGGCGATTTGGATGGAAAATTCAAAATGCAGGATGCACCAGTGCCAGTGAACTTGAAACTGAAAGTCGGTGCGCAGGTGATCTTCTGCCGCAACGATTACCCAAGAGGCGTGTTTAATGGCACCATTGCCATAGTGACCAAATTGGCTGAAGACCAAATCAATGTGGCGCTGGAGAATGGAAAGACGATCACGGTGGAGAAAATGGTTTGGGAGAGCAAGGAAAGCGTTTATAACGCGGAGAGCCATAAGATTGAATCGGATGTGGTCGGAACCTTCACTCAGTATCCACTAAAATTGGCGTGGGCCATCACCATCCACAAGTCGCAAGGCATGACTTTCGACCGTATGCATTTTGACTTGACGCGAGGAACGTTTGCACCCGGGCAGGCTTATGTGGCCATCAGCCGTATGCGCTCGCTAAATGGCTTGACATTGAGTAGCAAGTTGTTCCCCGGCCACATAATGCAGAATTCAGAAATCAAGGCATTTGCCAACTCGTTCAACGATGTGCCAATGATTGAAGAGGAATTGAGCTTCGGGCGAATGCTTTACAAACACCTGAGCAACAAGGATTACGACAATGCCGCAAAGGTATGTCTGCATTTCGCCATCGAGAAGCTGAAAGTCGGCGACTATCGCAACGCAGCCCTGACAGCCAAAAAGATGTTCGACGTGATGCTGGACGACAAATGTCTGAGCAGCGCAACTAAGGATATTCCGCTGTTGAAGGATTGCAGTATGACCTGCGACTTTTTGAATGCCGTGTTGTGCCTCTACAATGGTCGGTATGAAGAATCTGTCGGCTATTCGGACATGGTACTCGACAAAAAGGCGGCGCAAAAAAAGAGTCCTTGCATGGAGGCTTTGTTTATCAAGGCAAAAGCACTGTACCGTTTGGAACGTTACGAAGAGGCCGTGGATGTCGTCAGGCAAATCCGCGAAGTATCGACCAACTCCGAAGAAAAGGTGGATATTGACAAGAAGCAGTACCTTTTTGAAGCCAAACTCAATCAACGGCTTGGCACTTCGGTTGTTAAGCCTTGCCAACATTTGATCAAACTCTGCCCTGAGTATCTGCCCGCTTACATGATGTTGCGCAAAGAGGCTCTCGCCAACAATATGTTTATCGAAACGGACGAAGACGAGCAGAACGCATTTGTCATTGCCTTCAATGATGTAGATGTAACCGAAAGCGATTTTGAAAAGCAACTTCAAGAGGCTGACAAGATGCAATTAGAGTTTAAGCTGTTTTGCAGGGAAGTGCGTATAATAAAGAAGAGTCACCAAAAATGACAGCCATTTCCAGATCCAATTGGCTGATAGCTATAACAGAAGAATCAAGCACCTCTATGTTTTATACAAATTCAGGGATACTGATTTCGGCAAAGTCAACAAGGATGGCTTGAGCCGTGCCGCCAATGCGATCAACATCAATAATACCGACACAATATTTGTCGCCTTGGAGGATCATCTCTGCTGCTGCTACCAGACCTCCATCGGCAATTCGAAGGATTTCATGAATGAATTTGATCATGCTTATCAAGCCATAGGTGAGGCCATAGAGGATTATGGCAAACTCATTCCTTATTTAGAACGCGATTATCCGAACGGTTCGGAAAACCAGACAAGCATCGGATTCAAGCAAAACTAACATTGAACCCCTGCCGCAACGCGGTTATATCTTGGGTATTTTTGTGGCTAAAGAAACCCCTCAAACACCTCCCAAAACATCGCCCGATACGCCTCCACCTTCTTGTCGAAGGCCAGAGGATAGGCACGGGACGACGACGGCAGGCGATAGAGAAACAGACCTTTTTCAAGCTCGGTCTTGCTGCCTAATTTGGGGATTTCTGGCAGGCCGAAATAGCGGCACACCTCCCCTGTCGCCTTCTCGCCCGTGGTGGCGA
>CALDIA010000148.1 GCA_937901455.1 uncultured Bacteroidales bacterium
CCAGCTTTGTCGCCATTGAAGGAGATCCCGGCGCCAACCAAGGTCTGCCGGCGGTTATTGCGATAGATGGCTCCATCCACATCCACGCCGAAAGTCAGGTAGGGTACCGTTACCGAGAGCCATTGCGTGCGTTGGGTGAGCGAGGCGCGAAATATGCCATCGAATGCGCCGCTGAGTGCTGGATTGAGCGCCACAGGTTGTGAATAGTACTGGGTGAAGTGATAGTTTTGGGCCACTATCTGGCCAATACTAAAAAAAAAACTCAGTGCAGTGATCAGCAATATCACATATCGGTATTTGTTGTTCCAGCACTGTTTCAGATAGCGCCGGAGTTCGTTCTCCCGCGGATTGTTCTGAGGCTCGTAGAGCTTGGTGCCAATGATACGCTCGGGTAAGAACTCCTGCTCCACAAAGTTGTGCTCGTAGTCATGGGCATATTGGTAACCTTTGTGGTATCCCAACTCTTTCATCAGGTGGGTGGGCGCGTTGCGGAGGTGTAGCGGCACGGGGAGGTCGCCAGTCTGCTTTACTAACGCATAGGCCTGGTCGATGGCCATGATGGTGGCGTTGCTCTTGGGCGAGGAGGCCAAATAAATGGCGGTCTGGGCAAGCGGAATGCGGGCTTCGGGCATGCCGATGACATTGACGGCCTGAAAACAGTTGTTGGCCAACAACAAGGCATTCGGATTGGCGTTGCCTATGTCTTCGGAGGCTAAAATGACCATCCGCCTGGCAATAAATAGAGGATCTTCTCCCCCAATGAGCATCCGCGCCATCCAATAGACCGCCGCATTGGGGTCACTGCCTCGCATGGACTTAATAAAGGCGGATATGATGTCGTAATGCTGCTCGCCTTGCTTGTCGTACATGGCCAGATTCTGTTGTATAACTTGCACTACCTGCTCATGCGTGATATGAATCACCCCGTCCACAGGCTTGGTCATCCAAGTCACTAACTCCACGGCATTGATCAACTTGCGCGCATCACCACCGGAGATGCGAAGCAGAGCCGCAGTGTCGTCAATCACAATGTCACAGCCCAAATGCTCTTTCAAATAGCTGACGGCCGTTTGGAGGATGGTCTCCAAGTTCTCGCGCGACAAGCTTTTCAACACGTACACCTGACAACGAGAGAGTAGGGGAGAGATGACTTCAAATGACGGGTTCTCGGTAGTGGCGCCAATCAAGGTGATGACACCCTGCTCCACCGCACCCAACAACGAGTCCTGCTGAGATTTGGAAAAACGGTGTATCTCATCAATGAACAATAAGGAACGATGCTCCGACTGCTTGGCCTTGTCTATCACCTCGCGAATGTCCTTCACACCGCTGTTGATGGCGCTGAGCATGTAGAAGTCGGTGCCCGTCAACTCGGCAATCAATAATGCCAGGGTCGTTTTGCCAACCCCTGGAGGCCCCCAAAAGATCATCGACTGGATATTTTGCTGCTCTATGGCCTTGCGCAATACCGCCCCTTCTCCCATCAGGTGCTCTTGCCCGATGTAGCTGTCTAAAGAGTGAGGTCGTAATATTTCTGCAAGCGGCTTATGCACAATAGTGTCATATATGAAATGGCAAAAATACAAAAAATACAAAAATTGATGCCAAAGTTGCGAAAAATTGTCCTTTTTGTTTTTTTTTAAAAGATGAATTTTTTAAGAGATTACACGTTGTATATTAGTAATTTTTTTTACAGATGTATATAATTGTTTGTGTCACAAATGATTTTAGAATAACATAATATTAGAATTTCCTTGAAAAATTATTTTAATATTTTTTGTCTGTATATTGTTAAATTTTTTATTTTTGTTTTTTTTACTACTTTTTAAATTTAATAATATGAATGATCAAGAAGCCAATGTCTCATTCTTTCGTTTCGAAGACTTGAGAATCTATTCAAAAGCAATGGATTATATAACATGGGTCTATCAGTCTTTGAATGCTGACACCCAGGAATCGAACCATGCTTTCTTGATACGCTCCTTCTTGAAGGCGGCGCATAATATAGCATTAAATACCGCAGAAGGTTCTTCTCGAAATAAAGCACAATTCTTATACTATCTTAAGATGGCTAAAAGCGCTGTGAGGGAATGTGTGGTTTTTACAGAAATAGCAAAGAATGTGAACCTTTTTGATGAGACGGCTTATGATTTCTCGCGCGATAAACTTGTGGAATTAACCAAGATGATTGGCTCTTTGATTGCATCCCTGCAGCGTATCACCAATGCTATTGAGAATGAACCCGTAGATGCTTCAGCGCCGCCCCCTTCTTTCTCAGAACCCGATGAGATAGTATAGGTTGGGGAGGCTATAAATACAAAAAAAGATCGCTTCGTGGCGGTCTTTTTTGTACGAATGGGCTGGCTAAAAAGTGTAGCCAACCTTGATTTCAATGCCACCATTGAACAGGTTCTCATGCGGGAAAGTCCGGAAGAAGAAACCACCCGTGAAAGAAAAGGCTTTTACCTTGAAACCACCCGCGATGGTGGAATACAGGCCTACACCATGTTGTTGCAACTCATCCCTTCTTTCCCAATAGCCATATTCATCGAAATAGTTAACATATTCATCCCATAAATGGAAGGAGGCACCTAAGGCTACATTGATACAGGGCAGTAGCTTGCGCCCTCTGTTAAAATAGTGGCGGTAGTTCGCAAAAAGAGGGATTTCCTGGAAGGTTGCACTATTGATGCCATAACCTACACCAATGCCGATAGCATCGAATTGGTTGATGCAGACACCATTGACAAACACACCAGAGAATCCGACATTTTTGCCGAACCACCAGCCATACTCGTTAATAAAATTGTACTGTACCTTCTTGACAGGCTGGTCTTGCGCCATAAGGCTGCTACAGCAGAAAAGTCCGGCCAAAAGGCAGAACATTGCGATAATAGTTGTTCTTTTCATAATTTTAAGATATTAAAAAGTTTTTAAGTTTGTTAATAGGCAAAGGGGTAGATGTTAAGACCTTCATCTGACACTTGGTTCCACGTTTGTGCAATACCGTCAATCTCAATGCTGACAAGGCCTGGCTCTATAATTAGCGCATCTACGGTATTGCATTGATCAGTTGTGTTGCGGGCTGTTATGGTGACTTGCCCAGCTAACCAATAGAGAGGGCGTCTACTGCTGAATGCCCAACTCCAATAATCCAGATTCTGGCCATCCACTTGCATCGGTTTTGTGATACTATAGTCCAAATAGACGTAGGTCGCATTGTTCGTTGCGTTTTCATGCATGAAAAGACCTGTGCCTGAGATAGAGAACTGCTCTTCGGAGAGGAGGACGGGCGATTCAAGATGGTTAAAGTCGAGTTCCAAGTAGGTGTCCACATTGCTTTCAGTCAACAGCCACTTGCCATTCCCTTCGTTGATAAGCAGAAAGTTGCGGCCTCTGATGCTGGAAGGACAGTTACGTCCCACCCGTACAATCTTTAAGATACTGCCTTCGCTCTCCAAAGAGGTGGAACCTTGCATCAAGGTGAAATAGACTTCCTCAGCACCACTTGTGTTTATGATAGCCCAATAGTTATCGCGAACCTGAACAATGCTGTCGTTTTGTGAAAACAAGCGTGAGAACACCTGCTCCTTTTCTTCTTCAGGAGCGATGAGGTATTGGTTGAAACACAAGGCAGGCTGCACTATCATGTTAAATAGGTTTTTCATGTCTATACTCCAATAATCAAAAATCTGCTTGCCTTTCTTGGTTTTGCCCATTTCACCATCACCTATTTGGCAGGCAGCTAATAATGTTACTAAAAGTATTCCTATGATTGATTTGATTGTTGTCTTCATAACAGTCGGTTTTAAGGATGAAAAGTTAGAATTCGTAGCCCACACCTACCGAGATAAATCCTTTGTAGCCAGCGCCCAGCTCCAAGTTGCCGAACCAATGGTTAGCCCCGGCCTTGATGCCGAAGAGTGTCAACTGATAGCTGGCCGCCAGGTAATTGATAGTGTCTGCATAAGGGTCTTTGACATGCCACAGCAACAGGCCAACGCCAAATCCGGAATATAGGGTTATATGCTTGCGGTTCAGGTAGGAGAAGCGCAGGTCGGGCATGATGGACCAGAAAACTTCGTTGCCACTGCCAGTTCGCTCATCAGTGAGCCTGTCGCGCCACGTGTTGTGTATGCCTGTGATTGTCGTAAGGCCGCCTACCCAGAACCATTTGTTCACCCGATAGTGATAGTTAAAGGAGAATATGGGCACGTATCTTGTGATGGCATAATCCGTCACAGGCTCGGTCAGTTGGGTGATATCTGGCAGAGTTGTGTAGGAAGCCCATCGGTGGAAAAGACCATCATAGTGGTTCATATAGGCGAGAACACTACTTCGTAATTCCATCACTGGCAGGCTGAAATTGAGCTGGAATTCGTGAGAGGGCAGCTCTGCGCGCCAGGATTGGTCATTTTTGTATCTCGTTTTGTAACGATGAAAAGTGTGAATGTAGGCAAACTGCAGGTTTAGGGAGTGATTGCGGCCGCTTATCTGACCATTATCCAATATTGCTTCCGTTTGGGGATTGTAAAAGCGATAGTCTATGTTGAGGCTTTTGCTGAAACCGAGATTGGTGCCTATGGTGCACCGCAGTAGGTCACCGTATGGCAGCACGTAATGGAAACCAAGGTCTATGATCGCGGATGTCATCATAGGATGGCTGAAATAGTCATGGGTGTCTTCAAAACGGAACCAGCTATAGTTATATGTGCCATATCGATATCCGCTGATAAGAGGGCTAAACTTAACACCCACATCGCCCACCAACCAGAAGCGATGTCTCAGAGGAACATGAAACTCAACCTTGATGGGAAATTTGAAGGTGTGAAAACGCTCCGTGATATTGAAATTCTCAAACTGGAAAATGGGATTATCCGTATCAATGTCTGGTATGTTCTCAAAGTGGGGCTTGAAGTTCATCACGGCGTAGCTGCCGAAGTTGACACCTACAGAGATGCCCCAGTAGCGGAATTGGTAAGACAGTTCGAGCCCGCTTTCGCCACCAAAGCCTGGCCGACTTTCAAAGTAGTCGAGTCCTCGTTGGGAGATGATGTCATGGGGCAATGCAAGCTGTGCCTGTGTGGTAATCCCCATGCAGAATCCTTGATGAACAAATTTGTTGGTGACAACCTCTAAGCTGGGAGCATTGTCCTCTTCAGCCTCCTGTGCCCAAGTCGGACAAGCGGCAAAAAGCAAGAGGATGATGGTGAGATATTGTTTCGTTTTATCATGATGGTGGTTTCTCAGGCATAAATAGAGGCAGATATAGGTGACACACACTACTACTATGCCGGTAAGCAGTGCTATCGTGATTCGCAAGGTGGGGGTTGGCAGGCATGTAGCTAATACCCGATCTAGGAAGTTTGTAACACAGGCTGTTGTTGCAATAGCGAGGAAAATCATGCCAGACAAGTCGTATGAATTTTGTCTTTTGCCCGATACTTTTCCAAGATGGTATTGATACATGAAATAGGCCATGGCCGCAAACAAGGGAACAACGAAAATAAGGGAAACCAGTATATTCATGAGAGCAATTGTTTATTGTTGCAAAAATAATAAAAAAGTTTAAATTAGCAGTTAAACAAATTTTTGCTTGACTATATCGACAAGCCAGTCGGGGGCAATCAGGCATAAAGCTACGAATATGCGGCTCCATACGCCGGGAATGCGGCGTTTCCACCCCCAGAAGAGCGCCTTGACTCCCTTTTTGGCCACTTGATGGGGCTTGAGCATCACGCCGAAGCGGCACAGCCATTTGCGGATGTTGACGGGTAGATTGTAGAGGTCGGTGTCCACGGCGCCTGGACACACACAGCACACTCTGACACCATGGTGCTTCAGTTCAGAGGAGAGCGCATACGAGAAGGTCATCAGGCAGCGCTTGGTGCTTTCATAGACAGCAATGGTGGGAAACTGCATGAAGGCGGTGATGGAGGAGGCATTGAGGATGTAACCTTGCCCTCGGTCTTTCATCTCCTTGCCAAAAAGGAGCGATAGGGTTACGGGGGTGTGCACGTGCAGAATCATCATCTTTTCCGACAGGGAGACAGGCTTTTCCACCGATGCCCCGAAATAGAACATGCCGGCATTGTTGATGAGTACCTCAATGGGGAGTTCCTGCTCGTGGCAGTAGTCGTACAGTTTTTGTGCCGCATCCGTTGTGGCAAGGTCCATCATTAGGGTGCGCACTGAGATGTCGGGGTGGTGCCTTTGGATCTGTTCTTGGGCTTGTAGGTTGAGGTCATCGCGATTGCTGACGATGAGTATGTTGTAATTGCGGGAGGCCATCTCCTCCGCGTAGGCAAGTCCGATGCCGGAGCTGCCACCGGTAACAAGTGCGTAATTCATAGTGTTTGGTTTATTGCAACATGGATTGAGCTTTTTTAATGGCTTGGATGAGTATGTCGGCCTCTTCTTGCGTGTTGTACAGGGCGAAGGAGGCGCGTATGGTGCCGGGAATCCGGAAGTGGTTCATGACAGGCTGTGCACAGTGATGCCCTGTGCGCACGGCTACCCCCTGATGGTCTAACAAAACCCCCACATCGTAAGGGTGTGTGTCACCAATCAGGAAGGAGATGACAGCCGCCTTGCGCGGTGCCGTGCCGATGAAGCGTATACCTTCTATGTTGGAAAGCGCCTCTGTGGTGTAGCCCAACAACGCCTCCTCATGGGCACGTATTCGTTCGATGCCAATCCCCTGCATGTACTCAATGGCTTTACGCAACCCAATCACATCGCCCACCGATGGCGTTCCCGCCTCAAACTTGAAGGGCAACTCGTTGTATGTGGTCTTCTCAAAAGTTACGCTGCTGATCATTTCACCCCCACCTTGATAGGGCTTCATCTCGTTGAGCCATCGTTCCTTGCCATACATGACTCCCACTCCCATGGGAGCATACATCTTATGTCCTGAGAAACAGTAGAAGTCGCAGTCCAATGCCTGCACGTCCACAGGTTCGTGCGCCACCGCCTGCGCCCCGTCGAGCATTACGGGCACCTGATGTTCGTGGGCCACCTTGATCAGTTTGCCCACCTCGTTGATGGTGCCCAAAGCGTTGGAAATGTGCGCTACCGCCACTATCTTGGTCTTGGGGGTGAAGAGCCGCTCGTAAGCAGTTAAATCCAAGACTCCTTCGTCGTTCATGGGAATGACTCTCAATACAGCACCGCGGTCTTCACACAAAAACTGCCAAGGCACAATGTTGGAGTGGTGTTCCATCTCTGAGACAATGATTTCATCTCCTTCATGAATATAGGTCCTGCCAAAGGAGGCAGCAACCAAATTGATGGCCTCCGTAGCCCCGCGCGTGAAGATGATCTCATAGTCATGAGTTGCATGGATGAATTGCTGCACACATTTGCGGGTGAGCTCAAACTCACTGGTGGCCAATTGGCTCAAGTAATGCACCCCGCGGTGTATGTTGCTGTTGATGGTCTCATAGTAATTGCACAAAGCGTCAATTACCACCTGCGGTTTATGCGTGGTCGCCGCGTTGTCCAAATAGACCAAAGGCCTATGGTAGATTTGCTGGCCTAATATGGGAAATTCTTCTCGGTTCATAGTCTTTGTTTCTTTTGTGAGGAGATAAGGTCAGAGAGATGAATCTTCAGTATGATCCTCAGTCTCCATGGGTGTTTCGTCAGACTTTTCCAGCCGATGCATGTAGCGTAATTGCATGGCATATATGATGATGAGAAATATGACTGTGATAATGCTGTCAAAGTTCATGGCCATTTCGCCACCGATGACAAAGTTCAGTATGCAGATGTTCAGCAGTTGTCCGATGGTGTATAGATGGAAACCAATCTGGTTGAGCTTCCAAAGCATCAGCAAGACACCCGCAAACATCAGGCATTCCACGGCAATCAGCAGCATAAACTGCGGGGCGGTGACTGACGACAAGGCCTCGGTCAGCCTGGTCACTTGGTCGGGACTAACGCCCAGCGTGGGGGCGCTCTCATTCAACATGGCAGTAGCAGTCGCCGGGATGAACATGAACATGAGGTAGCTGCATACACTGAATACGGCATCCAGCATGGAACATATGCTCATGAACCATAAGATGAAGGTCCGCTGGGGCTGTATCATAGGTCTTTGCTCAAATTTTGGGACTTCCATTGTGAAAATATTAATTTGGTTAGACTTTCTGTTCTAAAGGGGTTATGCAATAATAATGGGTGTCAGACTTCTGAACTTTGAAACGCTCGTCACTACGGAATCCTATCACCCAGGCAATGTTGTCGCCAATGCAGAGCAGGGGGATGCGCTCTTTGTCGAGACGGTTTACTTTCTGGTCAGTGAAGAAGTCGCTTAGTTTTCGTTTACCTTTGCCTCCGAATGGATAGAAGAAGTCGCCTTGTTGCCAGAAACGCAGGGAAACAGGGAAGATGAGCTTGTGATCGGGAATGATGAAAGAGTAGCCGTCAGCGGGTTTCAGTATGCCATCGGCAGTGGAGAGGCGCTTTACAGAGAAGCACTTTTGCAGTTCTTCAAGATTTTTGAATAGGCGTTCTTCATCAATTCGCGTTGGATTGGGGCGCACAATGAAGGTGTTGCGGTCCACAACCAGAACATGCTCGGGTGCACAAAACAGCTTGCCGGGTTGGTCGGCCTGTAGCATGTCTCTAACATCTGATTCAGAAAATCGGTAGGGTTTGAGTATCTCATATAAAAGCACGTCACTGAAGGGGAATCCGTCAATTTCAGTTCGATCAATAAGGATGGCGCCATCCTTCTCGGAAATGGCTCTTCTTGAAAAATCGGCTACGGCATAGTTATACAAGGCGCTTTGTTGTTGCAGAATCCGCTTGTTATGGGCTATGGTGTGCACTATGTTGGGGTTCAACTGCTGCAAGACAGGTATGATGGTGTGCCGAATACGGTTGCGCTTAATCTCTTCGTCTGCATTGGTGATGTCCGTGACGAAGTCGATATGATGCTCGGCAGCGAAGGTGTGAATTTCCTCGGAACTGAAAGGTAATAGTGGCCGAATGATGACGCCGTTTCGGTCGGGGATGCCAGTCAGACCTTGAAGGCCACATCCCCGCACAAGGTTGAGCAGGATGGTCTCCATGTCATCATTGGCATGATGCGCGGTGACGAGGTAGTCGAAGGATCCACAGATTTCGGAAAACCACTGGTAGCGCAGGTTACGGGCGGTCATCTCAATCGATTCCCCAGAGTTTTCCTGGATGGCTATGGTGTCAAACTCCTGCACATGGCACGTCACCTGATGCGCAGAAGCCCAATGTTGCACAAAACACATGTCATGATCAGAGTCTGCACCCCGCAGGTGGAAGTTACAATGTGCCACCTCAAAGGTATAGCCTGACTGCAGAAAGAGTGTAGCCAGCACCATGGAGTCGATACCTCCACTCACTGCCAACAGGTAGCGACTGTGGTCGGGGGCACCGGCCAAACGATACATCTCCTCTTGAAAACGCTGAATCATATCGCGGGTCTTGAATTGTTGGGGCTTTCTAAGCGGAAGTAGCGATTGATAACCATTTGCATGTACTCGAAGTTGCCAAACGGGATGGTCTTGGGCTCCTGTCCCTTGCCAAGCAGCACCAACCCCTGCTCCAGCGACTCAGTGTACGGTGTGATATCCACCTCTATGGAAAAACTCATGTCGTAGTTGTGCAGTATGACTTGGTTGTAGTCGTGGTACACCTCCTCATAGAGAATGTTGTTTTCTTCGCAATAGGATTGGAGCATCTCTACATATTCATCCCATAATTCGGGTTTTTCATTTCTGTTGTAGAAGAAGACAACAGCTTGATAATCAGGCGTGGTGTCGATGGCCACTTTTTCAAAACGCCCCATATCGTTGATAATGTATTGTTCGGTGTAGGTGTGCTGCCGATGGTATTTTTCCGGGTTGGCCATCACTTGTTGCTTGGTAGCACCGGTTACCGAGTGGGTCCAATCGTACTCCTTCACAATGCGGAAGGCATCGTCAGGCTGACGGTAGGTGGACCACTTTTCTGTTTCCAACACATCCCCGTCCTGGATGGCCAAGTTTACAGCCACTGGCATCAGGTCCAGGATTCGCTGGGTGCCGTAACCGGAGGTGACGAGTAGGTATTTCCACTCCCGTGATTGCGATTGTATCAAAAGGAGCTCTCTTCCTTCCGGCAGGCGCTCCACACTAAGCACGCCCCACTCCTGCGGAAACTCGCTGCGGATGGTTAGACGCTCGCCCTGATAACTGTTGGCCTGGCGTAGGAAGTTCTCAAGAAGAATATCCTGCATCGGATACAAGGTGGCATCATCGGAAATGGTGGTCCTGATGGTATCGCTGATGATGCCGACAGGATAGTCGTAGTTTTCTTCTGCCTCTATCTGGGGCGTGTTTTTGCGATGACATCCGGTGCATAATACCACCAGGCAGACAAGCATCAGGCAACTGTTTTTCGTTTGCATAGGTTTATGGTTTTAAAAAGTTGTTACGATTCATCGGAGAAATTGTCCACCTCTTCACGTAAATTCTCCATAATGAAATTCTGACGTTCCTGTGTGTTAAGCCCCATGTAGAATTCGATGATGTCATCAATGTTATTATTGGGATTCAACACCACGGGTTCAAGACGGATGGATTTTCCTATAAAGCCTTTGAATTCCTTTGGGTCGATTTCGCCCAAGCCTTTGAAGCGGGTGATTTCGGGCTTGTTGCCCAGTTTGTGGATGGCATTTACCTTCTCCAGTTCAGAATAACAATAGATAGTCTCTTTTTTGTTACGAACGCGGAACAGCGGAGTTTGAAGAACATAAACATGTCCAGACCTCACCACGTCAGGAAAGAGTTTAAGGAAAAAGGCCAGTAACAGCAGGCGGATATGCATGCCATCCACATCGGCATCGGTGGCAATGACGATGTTGTTGTAGCGTAGTCCGTCAATTCCGTCTTCCAAGTTGAGGGCAGCCTGTAGCAGGCTCAATTCCTCGTTGTTGTAGATGGCGCTTTTGGTCTTGATGATGTTTGCGGGCTTGCCCATCAGACTGAAAACCGCTTGGGTGTTGGCATCGCGCGATTGCGTGATAGAGCCTGAAGCGGAGTCACCTTCGGTGATGAAAATCATTGTTTCCAACCCGCGGGCATCGTTGGTGTTAAAGTGGTAGCGGCAATCGCGCAATTTGCTGTTGTGCAGGCTAACCTTCTTCTGGATCTCCTTCGACTGTTTCTTCATGTTGGCAATGGCCACACGTTCCTTTTCGGCCTCCTGGATCTTCTTCAGAATCACATCGGCCACGTCAAGATGCTTGTGCAGGTAGTTGTCCAGCAGCCGTCCTATCATGTCGTTCACGTAGTTGCGGATGGTCTGCCCACCGGGTTCCATGTGTTCAGAACCCAATTTCGTCTTGGTTTGGGAGTCAAAGATAGGGTCTTTGACCTTGATGGACATATTGGCGGCGATAGAATTTCTGACATCGGCAGGCTCGAAGTTCTTCTTGAAGAAGTCGCGGAAGGTCTTGACGATGGCCTCGCGCATGGCCTGCTGATGGGTGCCGCCGTGCTCCGTGTACTGGCTGTTGACGAACGTGTAGTACTCTTCGCCGTATTTCCGGTTGGTGTGCACCATGGCAAACTCGAAGTTGTCGTCTTTCAAGTAGATAGGCTCGTAAAGGCCGTTTTCACCCACCTTTTTGTTGAGCAAATCCAAGAGACCGTTTTTGGAGTAGAAACGCTTTCCGTTGAAGTTGATGGTCAGGCCGCGGTTCAGATAGACATAGTTCCAGAGCAGATTTTCGATGTATTCGGTGTACCATTCATAATTTTCAAAGATGGTGTTGTCGGGGAGGAAGGAAGCCATTGTCCCGTTTTTCTCGTCGGTCGCCTCAATGGGATATTCCTTGATTAGGAGGCCGGCGGAGAACTCGGCCCGTTTCATCTGGCCGTCGCGCACGCTCTGCACGAGCAGGTGTGTGGAGAGCGCGTTTACCGCCTTCACACCCACGCCGTTCATGCCGATGGAGGCAAAATCGCCCTTGAAGTTGCGGCCCGTGTTCATCTTGGAGTAGCAATCTACCACCTTGTTCAAGGGGATGCCGCGCCCGTAGTCGCGCACGGTCACACGGTTTTCTTTGATGGTGATGTCAATGGCCTTGCCGTAGCCATTCATGAACTCATCGATGGCGTTGTCCATCACCTCCTTCAGGAGCACGTAAATGCCGTCGTCGTGCGAAGAGCCGTCGCCTTTCTTGCCGATGTACATGCCGGGTCTCGTCCGGATATGCTCGTACCAATTCAGGGTTATAATGTTATCATCTTGATATTCTGTCATGTCACTGTCTTACAATTGTCAAATTCGGTTTTTCCGGTCTGTAGAGACGTGCCATGGCGCGTCTCTACGAGGTTACATGATGGTTTTGCCGCATTCTTGAAAATGCGGTGCAAAAGTACAAAAAATTCGGTTGCTCGCGGTG
>CALDIA010000149.1 GCA_937901455.1 uncultured Bacteroidales bacterium
CAACGTCCTTCGCGGCAAGAAGAAGTTCAGCCAGTTGAAGGCTGAGAGGTTTACGGAATGAGTGTCAATATTTTAGAATCCGAGAAATTCGATGTTTCGGATAGCTGTTGGAATGAAGGTTTTAATATGCAATCAGGGGTGAAAATTCTTCAAAATAATTCAAAAATTGTTTGGAGAAATGAAAAATTTGTATATTTGTGGCCAACAAAATCACAATAATGATGTAGAAAAAGTAAAATAAGACATAGTAGAGATAGCGATTCGTCGTTGTTCTTGACGCCAAATTTCCACAAATTATCTTACTCAAGAGCAAAGTTCGGAACCGCCGGTATGCCGGCGTGTGATGACTTGTTGGAGTAAGAGGGCGTGGAAACCCTGGTGTCAGGCAAGTGATTCCACGCCATTTTTATTGTGTTGCCGAAACAGGACAACAATAAAAACTTCATACCAATGAAAATGCAACAGATAAAGGCTTTGATGATTCTTGCGCTTATCGTTCCCGCTGTGTCTGGCCTTGCACAGCAAAACGGAACGGTGACATTTGCCTATGATGCCAACGGCAATAGAGTAGCACAACAAATTGATGCAAAAGGTGGCAGCCGACATATAGAAGATGGAATATGTATGTTGCCAAACCACCGTGGTTTGCAATTGCAGGCCGTCAATCTTTATCCGAACCCTACAAAAGGCAGGGTGAATATATTGATTGCCTCAAACGCTGTTGACAATCCCATCCAGATGACTGTTACAACGGTAAGCGGCTCTGTAATATTGGAGAAAGTCGTCACAACTCCATTAGAGGTAATCGACCTCTCCCATCAGGTTGCGGGGATGTATTTTGTCAAGGTGGTAGTTGATGGAGAACCCCATGTTAGTAAAATCACGAAAGAATAACCTCAAAAATGAATAACTATGAGAAACACTTTTTACACCTTATTATTAATAGCCATTACCAATGTTGCCATTGGCCAAATGGACAATGGAATTGATGACGAAAAAGCCGATAAATATGTTGTCGGGGCTATTGGAGGCACTGTAGATGTTACGGCTTTGGGAGGGGCTTCCTATACCATTCCTATTCGACTGCCTGATGGCATCAATGGAATGCAGCCTTCTTTATCCATTATTTATAACAGTCAGAGTGGAAATGGCTTGCTCGGATGGGGTTGGAACATTGCAGGCATCTCAGCCATCACTCGGATAGGGCAGACGCTTTATCATGATGGATGCATGGATGGGGTAAACTTTGAGGACGATAGGTTTGCTTTGGATGGTCAGCGTTTAATGCTTGTGAATGACAGGGAATATGGAGCCAACGAGGCTGAATATAGGACAGAAATTGATGGGATGGCCAAAATTGTTTCATACACTTGCGACACCACTAACGGCCCCGCTTGCTTCAAGGTTTGGCTGCCAAACGGCAATATAGCCTACTATGGCTACAAAGCCAACACACGAATAGGCTTGCTGCAACGGAATGATGTTTGCATGTGGATGCTTGACAGCATTGTTGACCGAAACGGTAACTATGTGGCCTATCGGTATACAAAGGAATACTATTCTTGCAGGCTAAAAACCATCCTATATACGGGCAACGCACAAGCCCAAGTTGACCCTGCTTTCATGCTGGTATTTGATTATTCCAATAGGTTTGATAAAGAAATGGCATTCGTTGGGAATAATGTATTAAGTCAGGAGAAATTGTTGGAACGAATCAAGGTCTACAATAACGATGTGGATCGCCTACTTTGGCAGTATGATTTCAGGTATAGGGCAGGTGATGCATATAATACGCCGAACCTTTGCAGTCGAATGGATACCATTAACTTTTCCTGCGACGGGAAACGATATAATCCAACTGTGATAAATTGGAATTTGCATGTAGGTCCTACTGAGATAAAAGACATCGATTTGGACGGACATTGCCCCACCACTGAAATGAGTGGGGTCAAGTTTACGGGCGACTTCAATGGGGATGGATATTCAGATGCCATTGGATTGAGGGAAACACCTTATAAGATGGATATATTCCTGAATAACGGCCATACTCAGGATAATAGCGTGTCTTTCAGCGAAATCGCATCTTTTGAACGAAGCCAAGATTTGGACTGGATTTATGTTGGTGACTTTGACGGAGACGGGTTGGATGACTTTATGTGTGTTATCAGAGAGCAAGGGTGGTTGTTTGACCATATAGTGTTGAAGCCGTTTATGACAAGAAAAAACGATAACGGTGAAGTTGTTTTCGTTGAATGCAATCCACTCAACAATGGTGACTTTTTGATTGGGCAGAGGAAGGAATTGACTCTTGTTATGGGAGATTTCCTTGGCGAAAAGAAGATGTCTTTTGTTTTCCAAACGCACAAAAATAATAGAAGGCGACACATCTACATTTATTACAATGGGGATTACTCTAACAATTGCCCCTTTGATTATCGAACCATTCCAGACTTGAATCCAGCCGCTATGCGTGCCGCCGATTTCGATGGTGACGGCAGAACCGAGATTTGGTATTATAGTGCTCGTGAGAGTGAATGGTTCGGGAAGATTGTTAGAATGACATCCGATTTCCAATTTGAAACCGTCAACGACAGGGTGCTTGCCCGAAACGACAAGGTCTTTGTTGGTGATTTCAATGGCGACGGCCATTCGGATTTTTTGTCATTCGTAGGGAATGACAATGTATGGAAGATACATCTTTTTAAAGAAAGTCGTTTTCACTGGCAGTCATTTGACATAACTAATATAATGCCTATCGGTGATCCTGGTGACCATGGCTTCACCATTGTCGATGACAATGGGAAATACAAGGCTGTCGAGGTGGCCGACTTTAATGGCGACGGGAAGAGCGACATAGCCGCTATAGAAAATAGTGATGGTGGAGATGCAACTTTAGTCATCCTTTTCGCTCCTTTCACTGCAAATAACTGCGCTCATAGAATATATATTTCTTTGGATGAAACGGACATTCAAAGTTCTAAACAAAAGGAGATTTGTGTCGGCAATTTTCTTGGAAGGGAATCCGTTACACTATTTAGCCGCAACAAATCATTGTCGTGTCCTCCTTTTTCTGCCCGATACTCTGTCATGGACATTACTGATGGTTTGGGTAACAAGATCTCGTTTCGTTATGATTATTTAATGCCTGGTCGTGCTTTTTATAATATCACCCACCTCCGTCCAAGTCTCAATGACGGATGTTTTGCCGTTGCTCTCCCCTTAAAAGGGATAACATCTATATCGAAAAGCAATATTTACTGTCGAGACATCGAACAAGAATCAGTTTTCTACAGTTATCAAGATGCCATCATACACAATAGGGGAAGAGGTTTCCTAGGTTTTGAGTCTGTGATTACGTCACAAGGCTTTACCAATGGGAAAACGACTCTGCACAAGCGACATTTCAGCCGGAGCCATACGGGAAACCATTGTTCTTTGTTGCTGGATTATGATAGTTGTTTTGTCACACATAGAGATCATTACCATCGTTATTTAGCTGCGGTGGACAGCTATTCCTACACTAAAAAGGTACATTCAAGAAACGACAAGGTATACTTGCCAATGACTATTATGCAAATCAGCGACCAGTTCGATATTGACAACAATGGGCAATTCCTTAACCGTACCGTAGCCAAATATTCGTATGATGGTTTGTCGCAGTACCAAAACACGGTGCATTGCGTCTCGACCGTCCAAGCCACCGGGCTTGGCCATGGCGAAACCAATGCGGAGAACGCCGAATACAGAACCGTGACAGATTATGAGTACCAACCAGAGAATTATTCGCAATGGATTGTCAATCGTCCATGTTCCACGAAGACTACGGTCTATAGACGAGGCGATTCCAACCATCCCTCATCCATTGCCACCTTCGATTACGGGGACGCCAACCCTTACGAAGTGAGGAGGCAGGTCTCTTATCCTGGCGGGAGCATTAACCCAAATGATTCTTTTGCGACATATGTCGATTATGAGTACGATGCTGTTGGAAACATTGACATAAGCACTTCGGGCGATTTGCTTGGGACTCTCCCAACCACATTTACGGATTATGAGTATTATCCGAACTATCGCCAACAGAAAAGGCTGGTCAACCAAGCAGGCTATGAAACGAGCTATACTTATGAAAGGTATTATGGCGGGCTTGAAACCACGACCGACTGCAATGGTATAGTTACTCGTTTCTCAATTGACCCATTGGGCGTGAGTAGCCAAACAATCCGCCCTGATGGTATCGTTGCGAATTCCAATACTGACTGGGTAGGCGATTGGGATGAAATGAAGCCCGACCAAGCAAAATACTATACATCGACATGTTCCACGGGCAAGCCTGAGAGTAGAACCTATTATGATGCCACAGGACGTGAGTTGCGTTCGGTTACCTATGGCTTCGACGGACAGCCTATTTGTGTGGATACAAAATACAATGGATTTGGCCATGTTAAGTCGGTCTCCGAGCCTTTCTACTTTTCCAACATAGGTACTGAAAAAAGAACCGTTTATGAATACGACGGATTCCATAGGAATAACAAAACAATTGCGCCAGATGAGACCAGTGTGGAAACGACGATAGATGGTTTTACGGCCACAACGACGCATCATCCCAAGCCTGGGTCCGACTTGCCAGAGCAGCAGACTTCGGCAACCGTCAATGCGGCGGGTTGGACCATCGAAAGCGTTGATGCCAATGGCACTGCGGTGCATTATGAATACTATCCCGACGGCAAGTTGAAATGGACGCAAATCGGTGAGGATGAAACGACCCGGATAAGCCTTGAATATGACAATGCGGGGAACAGAATATTATTGGCAGACCCCAACTATGGGACGGTTACGAGTGTATACAACGCCTACGGCCAGCTATGCCTCAATACCGACCCGAAAGGAAACACGACGGAATATCTGTACGACAATCTTGGGCGCAATATTGAAAGGATTGAAACCAACGCCGAAACCAATGAGGTGGAAACCACGAATTGGTTTTATGATTGGAATGGGAAGGACCAATTGGATTATGTTCAAGGCAAGCACCAATATATCCAATACGAATACGACCAGTTAGGAAGGGTCTTGAGCATCGCGGAGCAGCGTGATACCTATTGGGATGAACTGATTACCAACTATGAGTACGACAACCTTTCGAGGGTGAGGAAAGTGACCTATCCGACAGGTTATTCGATTCGGAAAGAATACAACGACCTCGGCTATCTCACGAAGATAAAAAGCGAGGCAGGCCTTCCGCTGTGGGAAACTATTGAGGTCAACGAGTTCGGGCAAATCAAGAGATACAAGCTCGGCGAAGACATCATAAATTCTCGAGAGTTTGACGAGTCTCATAGGTTGGAAGCGACGGTTTCGGAGGCAAATGGAGAAATTATCCAAAGTTTTTCGTACGGTTACGATGATTTTAGTAATTTAGCCAGCCGAAAGGACGAGAAACGAGGCATGGAAGAGACCTTCTTATATGACGGCCTGAACAGGCTGACGACCATCACTTTGGACGGGGTGGAGAGCAGTATGAAATATGACGCTTATGGGCGCATCCATTCCAAGATGGCCGACGGGCATGTCGTGTTCGGCAATGCCCAATACAACACCTACGACGACAACGGCATGCTGAAGCCCCATGCCATCAGTGGCGCCGAAATGGAAAACATTTTGCCGGAGCTTGGCATCACTTATACGATGTTCGACAAGGCGAGCCGCATAACCGGCGGTTACATGTCGCCTACGGTAGATTTCGACTATGGTTTTGACCATCAGAGGACGAGAATGCGAGTGGAGACTTCGGACGGCTCCATTTATGAGAAAGCATACATCGGCAACTGCGAGTTCGTCGCACACAACGGGAACGTTGAAAAGTACACATTCATTAGTGGGCCTTTGGGCGTGTTTGCCGTTGATATGTTTATGGACAATGGCTGCCATTTTTTAAACAACTTCAACTATGTCTTGAAGGACCATCTCGGAAGCTGGACAACGATTACCGACGCCGACGGGTATGTGGAGCGCGAGCAGAGCTTCGACGCATGGGGCAATGCCCGCAATGCGGAGACATGGATGGGCAGCACGACACAACGCCCAATGTTCGACCGTGGCTATACCGGCCACGAGCATTTGTTTGATGTTGGGCTGATTAATATGAACGGCCGCATGTACGACCCGGTGATGTCGTCGTTCCTCTCGGTGGACAGCTATGTGCAGCAGCCTGACAATTCGCAGAGCTTCAACCGCTATGCCTATTGCTTGAACAACCCGTTGAAGTACACCGACCCGAGCGGGGAAATATTCGGAATAGATGATGCTTTGGCAGCAGCTGTGATTTGCTCGATTTCAGGAGTTGTTTTCAATGGAATCGGCAATCTTTGCAATGGCAGGAACTTCTATGACGGTAGCTTTGGAGCGTTTATGGGAGGTGCTGTAGGAGGCTATGTGGGTGAAGCTGTCTCGATGTCGCTGCCGTTTGGAGGCTTCTATAATGGAGCCATATCGGGCTTTGCTGGAGGTGGCAATGGCGGTTTTGTAAGTGGTTTTACTGATTCGTTTACTTCAGGCAATCCCATGGGAGAATCACTTCTGAATGGTATGCTTTCCTCTGGCGTCGGTGCATTGAGCGGAGGCTTGTTAGGAGGACTGTCGCGAGGAATTGCGGATTATATGAATGGATATGGGTTTTGGGATGGTATTGGAGATCCACTCTATTTCATGGTGGATGATATGCCCGATGCATATGATGCAAATCCTGAATTTGATTTGAAACGATGGCCTAATAATAGAAGTGCATATAATAGGGCCTTGAATGATTATGCAAAAAGCGAAAAAGGGTTTCTTGGCTTTAATCCCGAAGAAGAAATGAGAACCGTTTTAAGAACGGAGGCTCCTGGATTAGCTGAAGTAAATGAGCGAGGATATCTTATGACGGAGCTTGGTGAAGCCTACGGATGTACGATACCATATAGTGGTGGTAACTCAAGAGTATGTATTAGTCCTACCGTCATTGACATGATAGGTACTGAAAAAGGCGCTTTTTTCGCAACAGTTCTTGGACATGAATATACTCATGCTTACCATAATTATGTAGGACTAATCGGGCCAACAACAATAAACCCTCAAGATGGACCAAGCGAGCTGGAGGCTTTGAAATTCACTAGGAATTATAGTTATAGACATGGTGTTGCGAGAACGCAATTAAGTATGTATAGATTTAATCTTCTTGACAATTGTTCTATACCAAATTCCTATGTTGTTCCCGCGAAGTATCCTTTCTCGACTTTAAACTACCCATGGCCATGAAACGGATATTTGTTTTTATTTGTTTTCTATTGTCTATAACGGCAAATTCGTTTTGCCAAACGATAATGTATGATACACCTAATGAAATGTTTGTCGAATACAATGATGACAGAGACACCATTATGGCAACTCATTTTTATCGGTTGTTTGTTGAAGACAATAGGTTTGTATTGCAAAAACATCACATGGTTGAATATAACTATGATCCGAGATACAATACATCAGACACACTATTGATGTCTTTTGGAAGTTGTTGGCTACAAGGCAATGAATTGATGATGAAAGATAGTTTAAATGGTTATGCCATGAAAGCTGTTTTTGACAATGAGGATGGTTTGCAGTTCATTCAAGGACTGTCTTTTACATTAAAAAGAGCCTTCCGTCGGCAGTTTTGGAATGGTCGGATAATTGATAGCCTTCTTCCAAAATTTGATTCAGATGTGATGGATTTAGAATATTTCCGAAATCAGAAAGAAGCAAAGAAGGTGAAAACAGGTTGTTATGAATCAAGTTATAATAAGATATTCAATCTGATGGGGGATGGAAGATATGTTTACTATAGTGTTTATCCAAATGACACATTGTCGAAAGGACGATGGTCGCAACAAGGTAGTCTGCTCGTCTTCTTGGACGATGGATTGACAGAGCCTTTTTACGCAGTTATGGAGAACATAAAGCCCACGACTGTTCGAGGCTTAATGATGCCTGGCGCATTCTACATGACAAAATTCGGGAAAGAAACAAACGATTTATATCATTATGTAGGATACGATGATAACGGACCATCCAAAACTGATTTGGCAAAGCCGTTGATGGGAAACGGCTTTATCAATGCCAGATTTAAGAGCCGATCTGAAGAGAACCGCGTTTATGAGTTGTATTTTTATGAAAAAGAATACTCTATCGAACAAATCCAATACTTTGGTGACATAATTCCGGTTCTTACCCTTTCATATGGTAAATATACGAAAGAAGGCAATATGCTTTATCTGAATGATAGTTTAAATGGATATCAGATGGCGGTTGAATTGTCTGCTGATACTTCAAAGTTGATAATGATACAAGGTTATTGTTCGTGGATAGGCAAAGAATTCGGGTTTCAAGATAAAACATGGCATCGACCAAAGTTTGCCTATTTCTTTGATTTTGACGATTTCTATTGCCCGTTTGAAGATTATCGGAATCAGAAATACATAAGTTGTCGCTCTCTGGCAGAGAAAAACGACGGCTTCCTGTTCTTTGCAAATATAGCGGAGGAAGACTCGGTAGCGTGGCTAATTAATTCAGATGAAAACAAAATCTCCATTGACAGTTTCAATGATTTGAATTTGGCTGATTTGGATTTGAATGAATGCAAATTTATTGAATCTGAAGAAGACAAGGACTTTTTGTTTTCTCTCATTACCTATACGGAATGGATGTTTGATTCCATAACAGACTCTGACGAAGAGGGCTTGACCCACAATTATGATAATTGGTTTTGGTTCACAAACAAAATGTTGAAAGATAATTATACCCTCTATTCCATGGGAAAAGTTGATTTTTATAATGGTTTCGAGAGTTATCTTTTTGCTATGCATAGTTCCGATATGTGTTATGACAACATTTTGCTATATGGTATTAATGTCAGAAATGGATTTGTGGTTTCTGTCGTACAACTAAATAAACTGTTTACTTCTGCTTGTGGAGATTATGGAGATTTCAAAACAGAAGTCTTCTATCAACTTAATGGGAGAAGATGTCTGTTGCAATCAAGTCGATGTAGTTTTACTATGGGAGAGAAACACACAAGTGGCGAAAGCACCTCGTTTGTGTTTTCATCGGAAGGTAGAATTATATGGAACAACCTTGGTAATAGTAAACAATAACCCGTTCTCCCATTCTTCCGAATTATCAATTCGGAAGCCGTGAGTGTCAGCATTTGCAATGCGAAAAAAAAGTTTTGCACGATGAAATAAAACCATTATTTTTGCCCACGAAACGAAAGGCATCAGCCATGAAAGCCACAGCAAACATAGGGGATGGCAAATCCCCAGTCTCGGTGCCAGCGGATTGCAAATCCGCTGGAACGGGGAACCCGTATTATTCGTATCCTTACTCTGCGGCAAAGTACTATTTTAACCTGAGACCTTAACGTTATGAGAAGCATAAATAAAACATTGGTTTTGCCATTTCTGTTAGTGACCAGCACATTCTCGTATGCGCAAAGATACACAACTGACACTTCCTCATTCTATTTCCCTACCGAGGTGTTGTTGAAAAAGCATTTGGAGGCGTACTGGCGAAATGATTCAGCTTCTGTGGCGGTGTTTTCAGATGATTTAGGACATGAGCCCGATTCTCTTGAAATGGACAGTTTAGTTGACATGCGCCTCAAGAGTTTGGCATTGTCAGCCAATCGTATTTACTCTTCTTCCCTCCAAGAGCTTGACGAGCCTGTTCTTTTTAATGGGTATCCCACCACGGTCTATCGCCTAACTTGGTTCCAGAATGAATTAAAGGCCGACTATTCTCCATATTCAATCAGGATTGAAGAAGGTGAGAATGGCAGGCATGTTGCTTATTTCAGTTATCGTCTTTGGGACAGGAAGCGGACCGTCCCGTCGTTACATCATGACACCATTGTCATTGATGAGAATAGTCGGGAAGAGCTTGTCCGTCAAATAGACAAGTATGGGCTTTATAACAAACCGTCTATGCTTGACACCTTAATTATTGTTTTCGGAGGTTCTACATGCATTCTCGAAAGTTGGGAAAACGATGAATATCATGCTGTCTTTAGGAATTGCTCATTAGATCCTGAAATATGTGAATTGCAAATGTATATGTGGCGATTAATAGGAATGAAGAGAAAAATGCCTGATGGCAAACCGGGCTTGTTGTCGCGTTTGTTTGGGTTCTTGTAATGTGCGAAATGGATTTGTTTACCCCGTTCTTCCTAATTTTCAATTCGGAAGCC
Organism: uncultured Bacteroidales bacterium; assembly: GCA_937901455.1. Taxonomy (GTDB): domain Bacteria; phylum Bacteroidota; class Bacteroidia; order Bacteroidales; family WCHB1-69; genus F23-D06. The sequence continues at coordinate 10,253 of CALDIA010000149.1, forward strand.
GTGAGTGTCAGCATTTGCAATGCGAAAAATGGCTTGTGCGGCGACTCGCAAATTCTCCTTGCACCGCACCAGCACAACACCCGCGAGGAGAACAAGAAAATCAAGGAAGGCGAGGTGAATTTCATTGCTTGTCACCGGAAATCATATTTCGTCATTTTCAATACGAAATTACCTATAATCATGGTGTATAAAAATCACTTCAGCTTCTGAATCTCATTCCAGTAGAAGAAAGCCTCGACATTGCTTTTCTTGAACTTGTTGAACTTCGTGGGCAGTGGCTCTGTGATAATAGCATCAACCAACTGTTGCGCGTTGTCGGGCATGAAGTGGTGTACCTCTGATACGCCTTTCTCGATGAGTTTGCTGAGATAGGCCGTCTTGGAAGCGTTGACAATGGCATGGTCGAGGCCGTAGTTTTTCACGCTGTGGATGTAATTACGCACTTTTCCCATGCCGTTTTGGATCAACTGAAACTCTTCAGGGTTTTCTATGCCTCTGAGACAGATGCAACGGGGATGGCCTTTTCGGCCAATGCAATGTCTTTCACGTTGTTTTCTTTGGCGACTTTTTCTATCCATGCCGCAGTTCTACTATCTGGATGTATCATGATTGATGGTATTAATGATTTTAAGTATAGAGTCTTTACGATGACGGCGTGTAGCATAACGGAGCAAACGGCTGAGATTCACATTGTTCATACTGAAAGCATTCTCAAATATCGTGTAGAGTTCTGCACCTTGGGCAAAGTTCAACTCCCTGTCGCCGGCGGCATCCACCAGTATTTTCTCCAAAGTGGGTACAGGCGTGTCGTTTACCGAAGTAATAGGAGCTTCATTAACCAGAACACGGACAATCAACAGTTTGTCGGTGGTGATGTATCTCTCACATTCTTGTGCTGTAGGGTTCAATAGGATGGACATGGGTGAAGCATGACCTTGCAAGAAATTGAAAACCGATTCCATGGCCACGCGTTCCACATCGACAAACACCATTCCCAAAGCAGGGATGTGACGCATATAAGGAACCAACGCGGATGGTTTCCAGACACAGAAATCGGCAAAAGGGAATTTCCTTTTTATCTGTTCAGCTATCGACCGCTCTTCTTCTGAGGGCTTATAAACAAAAGGTTGTTTGCCTTTTTCAGGAAAGGAATACGAACCATATCCCGATTTAACTAGCTTTCCTTGTTCCACAAGACGGTTCAGCAGCACCCGAGCCGATGCTTTAGATACATCGTTCCTACCTAAGTGCTGCATTAGGTTCCGTCTGAGGAAAGGCTGTCCCTGCATGGATGCATAATCTAATATCTGTTCAGTTATTGTCATAATGACTGTATCGTAATTCGGGTGCAAAGATATAACAATTTTGGCAAATAATAATGTGTTTTGCCAAATAAGTTATTGTTTGTAGATGCTTAATAGAATAATTTGATAGGATATTATACCCCTGGTTTTTCGAACCAGCGCATAAGTCAAACAAATTCGACAACGTCCTTCGCGGCACGAAGAAGTTCAGCCAGTTAAAGGCTGAGAGGTTACGAAGTGAATGCTTCGTTCTTCCGAATTTTCAATTCGGAAGCCGTGAGTGTCAGCATTTGCAATGCGAAAAAAAAGTTTTGCAC
>CALDIA010000150.1 GCA_937901455.1 uncultured Bacteroidales bacterium
AACAAAACAAAAAATTCACCAATAAAATTTGTTGATAACTCGCTAAACATAAACAAGTTATACTAAAATTTCAATTTTTTGTCATATACTAAAATCAAAACATCCTTATGGAAAAAGTCAAAGTTATCCTATTATTAGTTTGTATCTCCTTGGCAGTTACTGCCATCAGTTGCAACAAAGCCAAAAGCTGCACCTGTTACCTTGATATTTCCAACGAGGTGGTGGACTCTGCCGTCTGGGCTGCTGCCGGAGAGCCCTTTTATATGAAATCAGGAGAACCTCTTCAACCAAAGACCTTCCGTTACGATACCCTATTGCAATCCGGGGCTTGCGAATCTCTGGACTATTACGACTCAGTGGGCACTCTCCATCCCGACGAGGGCCTATGCCTTCATACCGTAAATCAATGTTTTGAAGAATAATCTGCCGTGCTAAAAAAGACACTACTTCTTTTATGCTTCGGGCTCATTCTTTTTATATCTCCAGCCCAAGCCCAGAAGCCTCACAGCGACCTGCTCAATGAAATTGGTGTGGATGCGGGACCTGTTTCTATATTCGGTGGTTTTATTGTGGGCACTGTGGATTTTTTTAATGCCTTGGGTAGCAGTATGAGTCACCAAACCTACAGTTCCCGATATTTTGGAGTTTATAACCTGCACTACTATCGCCAAGTGAAACCTTGGTGCCAGGTAGGGGCAAAATTCACGGTGGAGGGCAGTCGCATAACACGTTATACAGACTCACTACAGACGGCCATTCATAGTATTTCCGATGATTTGTTGTTTACATTTATGCCGAGCGTGCGTTTCACATACCTGAACCGTCCTTGGGTGCGACTTTATTCCGGCGTGGATGTAGGCTTGGGATATCTCTTCTCCAACATACAGGGGTTCAGCAAGGATGATAGCAAAGGCAACAAGTTTCTTCCGGCCATGAATATCACGGCCTTTGGCGTGAACGTGGGCAAGGGATTTTATGGCCTCTTCGAACTGAATGCCGGTTTTGATTCGATTGTCAAGGTCGGTATCGGGGCCAGATTTTAAACAAGTTGTCATTTAGGCGTTGATGGCTAACAACTAATGGCATACATTTTATCACAAAAAATGCTTTCAAGGGAAAGCATTTTTTTTTACTTTTGCACTTTTGAAAAATAATAATACATTTTTAACCTAAACAACTGAATATGAGTAACGTAAAGTATGTTTACACCTTTGGAGGAAAGACAGCCGAAGGTAAAGCCGACATGAAGAATCTGTTGGGTGGCAAAGGTGCCAACCTGGCTGAGATGTGTCTTTTGGGTCTTCCGGTACCTGCCGGACTGACTATCACCACGGAATGTTGCACCGACTATTATGCCAACAACTGCGAACTTCCCGCTGGTTTGATGGACGAAGTGTGGGCAGGCATGAAGAATGTGGAGTCGATTATGGGATTGAAATATGATGACGCCGAAAATCCGTTACTCGTATCCTGCCGTTCGGGCGCCCGTAGCTCCATGCCAGGCATGATGGACACTGTCCTCAACATCGGCTTGAGTTCCAAGACGCTCCCCGGCTTGATCAAGAAGACCAATAACCCTCGATTTGTATATGACTCTTATCGTCGTCTGATCATGATGTATGCTGACGTGGTGATGGAGAAGGCGGAAGGCATTGAGCCAGCTGATGGCAAGGGTATCCGCAAGATTCTCGATGACATGCTGGATGAGTTCAAGGCTTCCAAGGGCTACAAGAGCGATACCGACATCACTGCTGACGAGTTGCTTGAGCTCGCCAACGCCTTCAAAGCCAAAATCAAAGAGGTGCTCGGCACTGAGTTTCCTGACGATGCCAAGGCTCAACTCGAAGGCGGCATTAAAGCCGTGTTCAAGAGCTGGAATGGCAAAAAGGCCATCTCCTACCGCCGTATTGAGGGTATTCCCGATGATTGGGGCACCGCTGTCAACGTGCAGGCCATGGTGTTCGGCAACATGGGAGATAACTCCGCCACGGGTGTGGCTTTCACCCGTAACCCCGCCACCGGCGACAACCAGTTCTATGGAGAATGGCTGATCAATGCCCAAGGCGAAGATGTGGTGGCCGGTATCCGCACCCCCAACCCGTTGAACGACGAGACCAAGAACGAGCAGAACAAGATGATGCACTCCATGCAGGAGCTGATGCCCGAGACCTACAAAGAGCTCTGTGACATCCGCAGCATCTTGGAGAAGAACTATCACGACATGCTTGACATTGAGTTCACCATTCAAGAAGGCAAGCTTTATATGTTGCAATGCCGCGTGGGCAAACGTACGGGTGTCGCTGCCATGACCATGGCTCTCGACATGCTGCACGAAGGCCTCATCGATGAGAAAGAAGTGGTGCTCCGCGTGGCTCCTGCCCAACTCGACGAGTTGCTGCACCCGATTCTGGATGCTGCTGACGAGAAAAATCACACCGTCCTTGCCAAGGGTCTGCCCGCAGGTCCTGGCGGTGCCGTAGGAGTGATCGCTTTTGACAGTGAGACTTCCATGGACTATACCGCCAAGAAGATCAAAAATATCCTCGTCCGCGAGGAAACCAACCCCGAAGATGTGGAAGGTATGCGTGCCGCCACTGGCATCCTGACCGCCCGCGGCGGTATGACCTCTCACGCTGCCCTCGTGGCCCGTGGATGGGGTAAATGTTGCATTGTTGGGTGCGATGCCCTCAAGATTGACATGAATGCCCGCACGGTCACCATTGACGGAAAGACCTTCAAGGAGGGCGACACCCTCAGCTTAAACGGCTCCAAAGGTTGGGTCTATGGCGAAGAAGTCAAGATGATTGACGCTACCGAGAACCCGCTCTTTGTGGAGTTTATGAAACTCGTTGACAAATATCGTACCATGGGTGTCCGCACCAATGCCGACACACCAGAGGACGCTCAGAATGCCGTTAACTTCGGCGCTGAGGGCATCGGCCTCTTCCGTATTGAACACATGTTCTACGGCAAGAATAGCGAGAAACCTCTGGAGAAACTGCGCAACATGATCCTCTCCGACACAAAAGAGGAGCGCGTGGCTGCCCTCAACGAACTGGAACCTTACATCAAGGAAGCCGCTAAGGGCACGTTGAAGGTAATGGACGGCAAACCGCTCACCTTCCGTTTGATGGATCCTCCATTGCATGAGTTCGTGCCGCAAACCGAAGACAAACAACGTGAAGTCGCCAAAGAACGCGGCCTCACCTTCGAGGAAATCAAGAAACGCATCGACGCACTGCATGAAGTGAACCCGATGATGGGTCTTCGCGGCGTGCGTCTTGGCATTGTCTATCCGGAAATCACCGAGACTCAGTTCCGCGCCCTGTTCCAAGCTACCGCTGAGTTGATGAACGAAGGTCACGACCCGCACCTCGAGATTATGGTGCCGCTGACTATCAACGTCAACGAGCTGAAGCACCAGAAACTTATCGCCGACCGCGTGAAGACTGAGGTGGAAGCCAAATTCAACGTGAAGATTGAATACCTCTTCGGCACGATGATCGAGATCCCGCGCGCTACCCTCGTGGCCGATAAGATCGCTGAGGTGGCCCAGTTCTTCTCCTTCGGAACTAACGACCTCACCCAGATGACCTTCGGTTTCTCCCGCGATGACGTGAATGCCATCGTCCACGAGTACGTTGACCAGAAGATTATCCCCGCTGACCCGTTCAATATCCTTGATCAGGAAGGTGTTGGCCAGTTAGTGAAGCTCGGTGTGGAACGCGGTCGCAGCACCCGCAACAACCTCAAATGCGGTGTCTGCGGCGAGCACGGTGGTGACCCCGCCTCTGTTGAGTTCTTCTTCAAGAGCGGCCTCAACTACGTGTCCTGCTCTCCGTTCCGCGTGCCAGTGGCCCGCTTGGCCGCTGCTCAAGCTGCTATCAAAGCCGGAAAATAATCATTGGGTTTGATATTATCCCAACATATTGTAGAGACGCAATGTATTGCGTCTCTACTTTTTTGGGAATTATATACATGCTGACATTAACTTCCCGCACCGCGCTGTCCTCATTACTCCGTGGAAGTCATTTGCCTTAAGGCACTACACGTGCCCAATGCAAAAGGTATTCGCCTTGCCATAGGCTATCTATCATTGACTCATGAGTGCCATCAGACCTATAAGCAAAATATTAATGATGTATAGTGTAGATTTCAAAAAAATATATATCTTTGCTCCATAGATAACGCATGTGGGGGCTTAATTCATTAGTAACAAGCATCTTATCGGTATATTTATTCATAACATTATCCACATTAATCACTTCGAAAATGAGAAAATTGACACTCGCCGTCATCATGCTATGCAACATAGCCTACGGCCAGACCATCTACGACCAATTCAACAAGGCCATCAACAACAATGACACAGTTCAGATGACCACGCTCATCCGCCAAATCCAGGCCTCCAATGACGAGAGTGCAGAACGCTATATCGCCGAATTCAACTACTATTTCAATGTATCAAAACAGGAAGTCATTGCCACCTCACAGGAATTACCCAAAAATGTCGATGTTTCCACATCATTCACCCTAACAGACAGTGCCGGGCAGCCAGCTGGATACCTCTATGGTTATACAACGTATGACAAAAATCTCTCTGATTCAGCTTTGGCAGTCATTGACAAGGGCATTGCTGCTCATCCTAACCGTCTCGATATGCGCTTCGGAAAGATTTTCGCATTAGGGGACTACTCCCGCTGGGATGCTTATGTCGACGAGATTATGAATGTGCTCAACTACACGGAGAAACATTCCAATAGCTGGATCTATCCTGACACAAAGGAACCCATCGACACCATCATCATCTATGGCATGCTGGATTATGAGAAAAAACTCTTCGACCAGTGTGAACTCAGCGAGGAAAGTCGCAACCAAGATGCCGTCATTCTGGGGTGGATTCGCAATATTGCCCTCAAGACTTCGCAACTATATCCGAAAGATGTTTTCAGCCTCAACATTGTTGCTGTTACCTACAATGCGCTGAATGACCACGCCAATGCCCTCATATGGCTTAAAAAAGCGGAGCAGATAGCCCCGAAGGATGTCGTTGTCTTGAGCAACCTTGCCGACACCTACCATAGTAAGGGCGATTACGCCAATGAGAAGAAATGTCTCAATAAAATTCTGAAATATGGGGATGCGGATGCGAAAGAATATGCCAGATACTATTTAAAACAGCTCCCGTAGTTGCCTATCGTCCTTTTGTAAAGGCCACCGAGTCGCCCCAGGCATCGTAAAGGATTTCATGCTGTATGGCGTGCATCCGTATGTCGAGGCAGCTTTGGCATTGGTCAGGGGCATCGCTCACGCAGGCTTTGTCGGGATAGATGAGGTAGTCTTCGCGATACTGAGTGGGGGTGAGGTTGGGCATGATTACATTGGCCCCGGCCATGATGGCTTTTTCGCGCCCCAACGGGTCGAGAGTCTGGTCGGCGGTGGCCGCCACCATGTTGATCTCGGGCATCATCAATCGCAACACAGCAATCATCTTCAAGGTCATATTGAGCCGTTCATCTGCGGACGGGATCTGGCTGGCGTATTGGTAGAGTGGGGTGTCCTGATGCGGGATGTAGGGTCCCATGCCCACCATCGCGACATCCATCCGGCGGAAAAAGAGCAGGTCGTCGGCCAAGTCTTCCACCGTCTGGAAAGGCAGTCCTATCATCACGCCCGTGCCGGTTTGGTAGCCAATCTTCAACAGCGTTTCAATGCAGTGCAGGCGCTTATGGAAGTCGTGATGTTCATCCCTTGGGTGGATCTTATAGTAGAGTTCTTCGTTGGAAGCCTCGATGCGCAGCAGGTAGCGGTGTGCGCCCGCCTCGAACCATTGGCGGTACACCTCCTCGCTCTGCTCGCCTAAGGAGAGTGTGATGCCTAATTGGCCATTGCTGATGCGCTTAATCTCTCGTACCAGCTCGGTAATCTTGTCGGTAAAGGCCTTGTCGGAGCGTTCTCCGCTTTGGAGGGCAATGGAGCCGTAATGCAGATCCATAGCCTGTCGGGCGCAGTCCAGCACCTCCTCGTCGGTCAAAGTGTAGCGGTGCACCTTGTGATTGCCGCCGCGCACACCGCAGTATAGACACGACTTGGAACAACGATTGCCATATTCTATCAATCCGCGCAGGTGCACCTTGTTGTCCAAATATTGCAGTTTCACCTCCAAGGAACGGGCAAACAATTGCTTCATCTCTTCCCCGGTGGTGGACAAAAGTCGTATAATCTCTTCCTTCTGTAAATTTTCCTGGTGTAGAAGTTCTTCAATCATGGTACAAACTATTGGATAGAGAGAATTTCCATGTTGACTTCTCCTTTTGGCGTGTTGAAAGAAACAATGTCGCCTACCTTTTTGTTCATGAGGACCTTGCTGAGAGGGGAGATGAAGGAGATTCGGCCTTGCATGATGTTGGCTTCGTCAACGCCTACGATGCGGTACTGGGCAATCTGTCCGTTTTGCAGATTTTTATACTGGATAACAGCCCCGAAGGCCACTTCCTTCTGTCGTGCTGGGTCATAGTTCAGCACACGGGCGGTACGGATGCGCTCTTCCAGCTGCTGGAGTTTGGCCGTCAGGTAGTTGTTGTTTACGCGTGCATCGTTATTGTCCACGCCTTCGTATTGTTTGCGTTCTTGGAGTAAGGCTTCACGTTCATCCTTGAGTGCCTGCATGCCAGTGGAAGTGACAAAGTTTTCCACTCCAGCGGGCAGGTATGCGCGCGGAGTCAGCATCGGGACCTCTTCCTGGTCACCTTCTTTCACAAATCCTCTGCTCATAGGTTGTTTTTTTATATTAGAGGGCGCAAAGATACGAAAAATAGATAATAGTTGGGAGAATGATTCCCTCGCGCCATGCCCAGCCTATACTGTATGTGGGGTTGTTGAGAATTGCTCCTTACAGCAGCTTCGCCCATTGGCTTGACACAATGCTATTCCCCAACACCTTGCCCCACCACATTCTCCATCCTCCATCCTCCATTCTCTATTCTCTATTCTCTATTCTACATTCTACATTCTACATTCTACATTCTACATTCTACATTCTACATTCTACATTAAATAATTCCCCGCCTGCCTCGCGACAAACGGGAAATTACCTGTTGATTTCGTAAAAAAGATATGCGGCTATTGCACCGTGACAGTGACGGATTTGGAAACACGGCAAACCTCTCCTCCATACAAAAACTCTCCGAAAGCAGTATAAGTAGTGGTTTGAGTTGGAGTAACTGTGGTTGTACCAGAAGTATGATCAGAATAAATCTCTGTTCCATTTTCATCTTCCCAGCGATATGTCCAACTTTGTTCCGTAATACCATATGAATCAAGAATATAAGGCATATAAAATTGATATGTGATGCTTAAATCTCCGGGATACCAGGAATAATCAGAATAATGCATCCACTCTTCCAAAGGATGAGTACCTAAATTTCCTGTACCTACAGTCATATAGGCTGTGGCATTTAAAGTCACAGTCTGCCCTGCAGCTACAGAATTGGGAGTAGCCGAAACAGTAGGACCGGCAACAGAAGATGAAGTAGCACTTTCTGGACCCCACATTTGGAAACTATTGATGCTAGATAATACGGGATCCTCACAACCATTCATTTTTATAAATGCACGATAATACCATTTCTTGCCACAATAGGAAAGTCCCAATTTTGATGCTGTTTTGAAAGTATTATCACTACTAATAGTTCCTCCCGCAACAGCAAAATCACTATCATATGATTGGATATCACTTTGATTTGTAGAAATCAGGAATCCCCGTGATTCAACCTGACTTGCCGAATAATTTGAAACCGTTGCTGATAATGTAACACCTTCGTAGTTAAACAAATCTGATTTGCCCATAGGATTACTTGGTGTATGCGATACAGCTGTAATACTCGGCTTCGTGGCATACGGCACGCAAATTTCCACCGCATCGCCCGTCAGTGTGCCGGGGTTTTCGCAGCCGGCGGTGGTGATGGCGGGCGTCACCGTAATGGCGTTGCCGCCCATGGCCGTGGTAATGGTAATAGTGCCGGTCATCGTGCCGTTGCTGTAGCTCACATTGCTCACCGTAACAGGCGTGTTGTCCATCGTAGCCGTGTACTGCGGGTTGCTTACCGTCACGCCGGTGGTAACATTGTTCACCGGTGTGGTGAGCGTAATGGTGGTGGCAGAGGAGGTCACCGGGTTGGGCGTGTAGGTGGTGGTGCCCAAGGTGGGACAAGGAGGCTCCGTAATGGTCAGCGTGCCGGTTTGGTAGGTCACGTTGTAGTTGCCCTGTGTGGCATCGCCACTCGGGGTAATGGTGTAGTTGCCCACCGTCTCGCCCTGGGTGCGACTAAACGTGTAAGTAATAACGGTAGCGGCATCGTTGTTCTTCAAGCCCGTCACCGTAGCGGTGAAGGTCGGGTCGCTTTCGCCAGCCACCTTCGTCTTGTCATCGGCTTTCACCGTGGCAGCAGCCGGGGTGATGGTGAGTGTACCGTTGGTAACAGTAACTTCGTAATCATTGTTGATGCCTTTGGTCACGGTAATGGCATAGTCGCCCACATTCTCGCCCGTGGCGCGGGCCAGCGTGTAGTTCAGTTCATCGCCGTTAATCGTGCCCGTCACCGTGGCGGTGAGTTCGGGATCGGTAGCGCCATACACTTTCGATTTGTTAACAACCGTAATACTGGCGGCAATCCGTTTTATAGTTAAGAGGCCGTCGGTGGCAGAAATCTCATAGTTCGGGTTCTCGCCCAACTGCACGGCTATGGCCCAAGCTGTACCGCCGTGATTTTCAAAGCTGGTGGGGAGATTCAATGTGTAGTTTAGGTGGTCGTCGCCTAATACGCCTGTTTCCGTGGCAGTGAAGGTTGGCACAGCCTCACCGTAGTTAATGTAGATGACGGGAGCTTGCACCGTGGCCGTAGCCTTGGTGATGGTGAACGTGCCGTTGGTGGCGGTTACATCATAGTTCGGGTTGTCGCCCAACGTCACCGTGATGGCATACGTGCCGGCATCCTCGCCCTCGGTGCGGGCCAGCGTGTAGTTCAGGGCATCGTTGTTAATCGTACCCGTTACCGTGGCGGTGAGATTCGGGTCGCTTTCGCCGTATACTTTGGTGGCGTTGTTGGCCGTCACCTCGGCCGCAGCCTTGGTGATGGTCAGCGCGCCGTCGGTAACGGTGAACGTCACATCGTAGTTGGTGTTGGAGCAGCTGAAGTCGCTGGCAGCATATGTCAGCGGATAGGTGCCCACAGTGGTACCCGTGGCGGAGGCGTTACCAGCGTAGGAAATCTCCGTCTCGGCAATGTTCACACCATCGGGTATGGTTACGGTGTAGCCAGTCACACTCTGCTCGCTGCCGTTGTAGGTCTTGCTCTCGCTCTTGCCCGTGATGGTCACCGTGGCCACTCCAATCGTGGTGAAGGTGACATCTGCACCATAGTTAGTGCCTATGGCGTTGGTGGCGTATGCGCGGACATGATAGGTGGTGTTGGGCTGCAAACCGGTCAACTCAACCGTAAAAGTACCCGTTTCTGACACAGTACCCTCAACCTTTGCATTTTGAATAACATTCGGATTGGCTTCTGTGCCATAGCAGATACCGCATACTGTATTGTCATCGGCACCATTAGATAATAGAGTGCCGCTTACCTTGGCAGAAGTGGTGGTTCGATCCGTAATTTCCATGGAAGTAGTCACAGAGGGTAACATTCCATTTAGCATCTGTCCGGAAGAGGTCAGTGCGGGGAATGTCACAATTCGTCCGTTAGCGTTCACAAAGGGTATATTCGCGCCGTATGTGCCTATCTGCCCTGTACGAGTAACTCCCTTAACGACCTGCGCCTGTGCGGTAATGCACAGGACACAGACCGATACCAATAAAAGTATCTTTTTCATAAACGTATTATCTGTTCAGGATTATAAGACGAGGATGTTTTTAGTAAAAATAGTAGAACATAATCTTGTCGTTAGCCTGCAAGGCATCTCCGTCGTTTTGAGCTGCGTTATAAGTTACCGTTGTGCCGTTTACTGTAATAATGCTATTAGAACCATTATTATCACCCAACAAAATGCCATTTCGGTAGATGCGAACCAAATAGCTTGTATTAGGTGTTTGTGTAAGGGTGAAAGATGTTTGGCCATCGGTGGTAACTGTAAACTTGTCAGAGGTTTCCTGTGCTTGGGTACTGGATGTTGCAGGAATACGGCTGTCAATATAGGCATTCAAAATATTCTGGAATTGTGTTCTGCCACCATTGGTGTTGTTAAGGAGAGCCGCCACGAGTGCGTTCACATCATCGGCGGTGCCTATAGAGAGATAGTTGCAAACAATGGCTTTGGCCAGTTCCTTGTTGTTGGCGGCATACTGCTGCACGGCGTCGTTAACTTGTTGTTGAACGTTAGCGTCGGCGACGTTGTTGCCGTTGCCAAGGTAAAAGTTCAGTACATCCAACACATAGTTCGGGTTGTTCTTGGCCACCTGGGCAACCCAGAGTTTGAGACCTTCTTTGATTTGGGGATTCATTGACTGAACGTGGCCGTAAACATCCAAAGCGGTCGGCAGCGTCACGGTGTCGATGAAGTTGTTCAGGTCTTCATGCGTGATAGAAATATTGGCTTGTTCTGCATAAAGGGCGTAAGGAACTGCGTTTACAGCTACCTCATGGGTGATGTTCTCATTGTCGTAGGAGATGTTGGAGGTTACGTAAGCAGTGCTCCAGTTGATATCACTCCAGTTGCCGGAGGTTACAGTGCCAGCACCGATGAGCAGCGACATCAGGCCGTTGGTATTGGTGGTAACATTGTGGGTTTCTTCATAGACTGCGGCGCCACCTTGTTCGTTGGCCACAGAAATGGTGACGGTCATAGCTTGGTTGACCACCAACTCGTTATTACTATTGCGGACCACAGCCTGATAGCTGACTTTGTCGTTGCTCTGGGCAAACAGGGTTGTCAAGGAGAGCAACATCATCGTAAGAATAGTGAAAAGTTTTTTCATGTTGTTTATTTTTTATTGTTTATATTTCTTAATTATGTGATAGCGGTATTAGTAATTTTTAACACAACGCACGCTATAGGCATTAGTGGTGGGTTCATCGGAAAGCATACTTTCTTCGCAATAGGTCGTAACCTTCATCGTCATGGCTTTCAGCGGTGAGGTAGAGGCGTTGTCGGCGCTGCTCCACAAATAGGTATAGGTGTGTAAATTCTCGAAGCGGTCAATGGAAGCGTCGTAGTAGCCGGCAGGCAGCAAGGAGAAATTGGTGCTGTTGGTGTTGTGGTTGGGCTGGAACCATTCTTCCAAGCTGTTCAGGTCGGCGGCGGGGTATGAGAAGAGGGCGTTCATCTCTTTGGCGGTGGGAACATGCCATCCCTCGGGACAGATACCTTGGGTGAAACCGTTCTCATCGGTTTCGGGAGATTCGCTGCCGTCCTCACTGATATTCATGGCTGAATACCAAGTGTAGAGTCTTCCGAAAAGCTGAAGGTTTTCAGCAGCGTCCGGACTCAGCGTGGAGGTGTAGACAAACGCGCCTGGGATTTCACTGTTGTCAGCGAAGTGCTCCGTTTGCAGGTTGCTTTGTGTCCAGCAATAACGCTCGTTCATCACTACGGTGTTATATTCTGTATTGTCCACGTCGTTGACAGTGTAGGGACAAAGTAACGCGTAAAGATGAATCAAACTGTCGCAGTCATGGATGGTCGCCAGCGTGAAGACATTGTCGCCTTCTACGAGTTGGACATCATCTATGGTGGGGAGTTCCCCATGGAACATCATCGTGTCATACACATCATACGTCGGATAGACAGTGAGGAGGATAGTTCCACGCAGATCGTAATTCTCTGGAGAGCCATTCACCACATATTGGTTAGGATACTCGTGGGTTCCCACTTCCAATGGAGCCTCCAAATTGAGACTATTTTCTGTGTAGTCCACATTCTGGCATGTCTCGTCTTCAATTGCGGTTGTGATCAGCAAGGCGTGAGCCACGCCAAAATCCACCTCCACATTGCCTTCGGAGATTTGCTCATAGAAAGGCAAACCAAGAGCCACATACGTGTTGTTTTCGGTTGAACCCGCTACAGGAAACGCATGGGTAAACGGTTCAGTTTGGGCTGTCATTGATGAGAGCAACCCACACAAGCTAATGATAAATAAAAACTTTTTCATATATCAATTATAATTCGTTAATTTTCAATTAATTGTTTTTTGACAATGTACTATGTACACACTACACATTAACAACGCGCAAAAGTATTTTTTTTTCAATATGATTTTTAGTAATTGCGAAAAAAATAATGAACAATAATTGTTAATAACTACTATTTGTTAAAGGTTTCTGTGTGCAGAATCCTACTGCTTAGTGATGATGTGAGAAAGGGAACTCATGCACTATATTGCCTGAGAGCATAGTTGTACACTCCAGAAAAGGCGATGGCTGGGTCTTGTTGATACTGAAAAAGGCTGTCTGTTACCGAGGGTTGCCGAAGGTTTCTTCCAAGGTGTTGATAATCAAGTTGGCGATACCCGGGTAGGCTGACAGAGATGCACGCTCGGCAGTGTCGTAAGGGTTGTGGTAACCGCCATACCGGCCTCCTAAGGTGTAGATGAAGATGGCAGGCACCCCCTTCTCCGTGAAAGGGAAGTGGTCGCTGTTAGCGGCATTGTCGCGCGCTTTCACCTCCTTGACCCATTGACGCCGCTCGTTTTCTTGCATCAAAGAGTCGTAGAAAGGTTGTGTTTGGAAACTTTTGGCATTAACCACCATAATGCCATCGTCCCCACCGCATAGCAGGTCCAAGTTCACTACCATCTTGATTTTTCCCAAGTCGATAAGCGGATGGGATACAAAGTAGGTTGACCCTAATAGTCCGGCCTCTTCTGCGCTGAATATCAGTAACACGAAGGTATAGGGCAGTGGGTGTGCCTGAAAATGTCGCGCGATGTCGAGAGCTGCCGCCGTGCCGGAGGCGTTGTCGTGGCAGCCGGGGAACATGACGTCATCCCCCATCATACCTATGTGGTCGTAGTGTGCCGTCAAGACCACCATGCTGTCAGGGATTGAATGGCCGGGAATCATGGCGCAGATGTTCTGCGTGTGATGCATCCGTATCTCGTTGTTGTATGAGAGGTAGAGTTTGTTTCTCTTGTCAGAGACGATATGGCGTTTCATGTAAAGCAGCAAGTATTCGGAAGGCTGGTAACCCAAGCCGACAGTCCAGGGCGACATCTCATCCACTCCCACCACAAAGCCGCGGCAGGGAAAGGCTTTCTTGAAGCGATTGAGCATGTTGAAGAGGCGGTTTAAAATACGCAGCGTGTCCTCATCCGTACATTGTGTGATATCAATATAGATGAGTCCGTCTTTGGCCTTTTTGTTCTGTTGGAAGAAAAGCTCCTGGCGCTGTTGGTCCAGCAATATGCGATAATCCATAGGGTAGAGGAGGAATGTTCCTCGCGCGCTGGGCGAGAATGGAGCAATCACATAGTCTTCCCATCCGCGCAGGGCCGTGCCGTTGACCTTGACAGATACCGGGCCCTCCATGGCATGGACAGGAAAACTGTAAGGCTGCAGGTAGTTAGCCTCCAAAGGCTGCAGGTTGTTTTGAGCCAGCTGTTCTATGAGATAGGCTGCCGCGATGCTGTCGCCATGATAGGCGTAGCCGCGACCATACATGGCTCGGGAGGTCAGCTGGTTGATTTGTTGCCGCACAAAGTTGCTGTCCTGAGCACGCAGCGCCGGCCAGAAGGCCAACAGGAAGAATCCGATCAGTGCTGTCCTTTTCATTATTGTCTCACAATTTTCGAGATTCCAATCATCTTGTCCCCATCATACGCTTTTAATAGATAAAGTCCTGCTGGAAGTGCCTCCATGGAAATGATGGGACTGGAGGAGACAATCGTTTGGCAAGACAATAGCTGGCCTTGGATGTCGAACACCTTGACCAATATCTCGTGGTCGGAATCTTCTGCCAGCTTGATACGAATGGCGCCCGTTGTCGGATTTGGGGATACCTCTAAGTTTGTTTTTTGATGTGATGCGATGCCGTCAGACAAAGAGAAGACGTCGTGAAAGGCATAGTGTATGATCATAGCTAAGTTGACTTTGGCCAGTTCCACCACGTTGTCCAAGTTACAGTTTTCCAACTGGTCCTCAAGGGTATGATGGTAAGGCGACAGAGTGGATTCGCGGAAAAAAACGGCAGGGTATCCGTACGAGGCGTATGGGTAGGCATCGCCAGCCTGACTTTCGGGAAGATTGCCAGCCACATCCATCATGATGGGCAACAGTTGAGAGAAGTTCTCCATCATCAAGGTGGCATCTGACCGTTCCTGCATGGAATTCTCATACCACAATATGGTCATCATGTGCAGATTTTGCGGGTCATAGGCAACCCGGTCGTTGTTGAGCATCAACTTTACGATCTCTTGATGGGGTGTCCGCTCTGCCGCATCCATAAAACTCCCCAGCATTTCCATCTCATATGCATCCAAAGCGATGAACTCCACGGTGGTGCGCGGGGCAAACTGATGCGCTTTCAATACACGGGCCACTTCCAAAATGAGCGCCACGCCAGCAGCATTGTTGTCAACCCCACCCGAAAGGGTCAGTAGCGTGTCGCCATCGGTACCCAAGGTCAACTTGTCGTAATGCGCACCCACTAAAACAATCGAATCAGGTGCTGCGCTTCCGAAAATGGATCCTCGAACATTATAATAATGAACATTGTTCTCCCAAAGATAAAAGGAGTCGATTTTGACATTCTGCAAACCTATCTGCTGCATCTTGTCAACCAAATATTGCGCAGCATCCCGATTTCCGAAATAGACACATCGTTGATATTGCTGCAACGCGGCTATGGTGGCCTGCATGGAGTCTCCATTCAATTCGGTTAGCATTGCTGAGAATTCTTCTTGGGACTGCCCAAATATGTGCATATTTGCCAATAATGTTAATGCGATGAGGATAATCTTTTTCATGTTAAGGTTGCTATTTGATGATGTTAAATATTTTTCTGATGATATTGCCTTTTTTGCTTCTCACAGTTAGCAGATAGGGTCCGTCAGACAGATTGGCCATTGAGATGGCCTGTACCTCTTGTCCGTTGCCAGTTGTGGTTAGAACCACTTGCCCGGCCATGTTGTATATCCTAATTTCGTCAATATTCAGTTGCTTTATGTACAAAGTGTTAGATGCTGGATTGGGGTATATGAGCAGATTCTCTTCCATGTCTTCTATGCCAACGCCCACAATGGAAACCCAAAGATTGACCAAACTATCACATCCCCCAGGGCTTTCCAATAGATATTGATAGAAGGAGAAATTTGGCGTTTCCTCAGTGATGATAATATTGGTGCCCGGTATCTCATAGGGGATGTTTGAGATGTGAAGGCTCAAGGTATCAAAGCCCTCTACAGTAATTAGAACCACCAGCGTCATGGCGACGGTGGAGTCGCAGCCGCTGATGCTTGTCAGGGTGGCGCTCTGTGTGCCGGCGGCGGTGAAGGTGACGCCGTTCCAGGCGTAGGGCAGTTCTCCCTCGCAGACGGTCCGCGCCTCGGTGACGTTGTAGGCGGGGTTGACGGTCAGCGTCATGGCGACGGTGGAGTCGCAGCCGCTGATGCTTGTCAGGGTGGCGCTCTGTGTGCCGGCGGCGG
>CALDIA010000151.1 GCA_937901455.1 uncultured Bacteroidales bacterium
AAGAGGTAGCTCCTACTACTTATTTATGAGGAATAGGCAATAGGGTGGCATCAGTGTTGATTTGAAAATGATGTTTTTCGAATTTTTCCTCATCTGTGCCTTCCTTGTATTTTTTTCCAATCACGAACACCTCTGTGGTAGATACGCTCAATATGGCCTCATAAGAATCTTCATATGGACTGGAAATACATCCTTTTTTTAGATATGGTATCACCACCCTTTCCAATAGACATCCTTGTTTGTTGAATGATAATAGTTCTATAAATTGAAAATCAGACAACTCTGATGATAATACATGCTGAACACAAACCAAGAATCCATCAATACATTCTACTTTAAACGTTGCATAGGAATGGGAAAAAGGAATCAAACAAACAAATGGATAAAAGGATGTGTCAATTAGTTTACTTTGGTATGTTGAGTATTCAATGCGATGAATAACTGGTAGTGAATCGACATTCGGTATTGACTGGAAGAGATCTAGAAAACGGAAGAATTTGTTATCCTGATTCCTTGATTGGATTATATCCTGACTATACAAAGTGCTACAAAAGAACAAGGACAATGATAAAAAAAAGAAAATCGATTTAAATTTAGAGTTTCTATTGTGCAAAAACATATTGACCTCCTTTTTTATTAACCCTGGATGGAACATATTTATAATCATGGATTCCTGGTGTGTTTATGGCATATGGGCGATATTCTCCTCCTTTCGAACTATGGTAGATATTAAATGTACAAGAAGGTGATCCTTTCTGAACATAACTTGCAAATCTTTGATCATCTCCTCTTTGAATACCGGCAAAAGGCACCAATAGTGTTCCATTATTTAAAATGGATGAGGGTACTATTGATGCATTTTTACCCGGATGGTTATGAGAATGAGATCTCATCTTATTATCTGATGATGCAGAACATGCTAATATTGAACCATAACTATCTCCATCATTTTCAAATGAGGTAATAAGAATGAACCTATTGGCATTTTCGTCAGAGGGATCATTTGCCAGACCTATAAGGCTAAATTCTACATTTGCATTGTCTGCCAAAAATTCAAAAACTTCTGTTACATTTTTTGAGTCATCTCCAAATTCTAAGCGAAAGTGTCCTAATTCTTCTTTTGTGTATGATAATCCTGGCGTATTATCTGTACCTCTTCTGAGAACCCCGTTTTTCACATTAACAAATGATCCATCGGAAGAAATGATTTTATCAGTAGCCGAACGTTCTTTCCAAATCAACTCTCCACTTTTGTTTATTTCCCACACATCTCTCCCGTCCGGATCCACCAGCTTTACGGGGTTCCATGCGCAGTAGGCATAGGGACTGATAGATGGGTACTTGTCCGCCATCGGGTCGACACTCAACCACATCGTCATCAGCTCGTGGTCCATGTAGCGGGCGACGAAGTAGCCGTAGCCGGTTTCCTCGTCGCGTTCTTTGCCGGTGAAAGTGAACCGCTCGCTGTAGCCAAACGGATGCTGGTTGATGTATGGCTCGCCGTAGGGCAGGTACTGGATGTGCTGTACCGCCACACCGCTGAAGTCGGTTATCCAACTGGCACTGCCGAGGTGGTCGGAGTGGTAGAAATACACCTCTTTCTCCTGGCCGTGATTGATGTCGTCCAACATTGAGTTGACCATATCTTTGAACTGGTCGTGATTGAGCTCGACTCCTGCCTGCATCTGGTTGGGGATGCCGTCAAGCCAATGGCCAAACTCTTCTTTCGCAAAATCATTATGCATTATGCAGTCAAGGTCGTTCTCATAAAGAATACGGTTGTTCACTTGTTCGAGACTCTGGTCAAACAGTAAATTGGCCTTAGTTTGAATCGTGTTATTGTTGCCGATAGCGTGATACAGGGCATCCAAGCCACCGCCGCCAAGACGTGCGGCGACGCGCTCCGTGCCGGCATAGTAATGCTTGGTGTACCCCTTGTTGGTCAGCACCATATAGGCCGAGGGATAGAGGGTCGGCTCGTTCAGTATTGTATAGGTGGCCATAAAGTCAGCGTTGACATCCAGCAGCTTGTTGTCGCCTGTCAATTTCAAACGGCGTTCCCCGCTGTGGTCGTAGGCATAGTAGCTGTAGTATCTGTCGTCCACAGCAGCGTGCATTCTGTTGTCTTCCGTCCAGAAAAGGAAGCGTCCGGCCTCGAACACGGCATCGGGGTTGGCGATGGATACCTGTCCGAGGTTTCCTGCTTTGTCCCAGCGCATATCATAAAGCATTCCTTTCTTGTAGTCAAACATACGCTTCACGGCGTGGGGCTGGTAGTCGTCGCAGTAGCCATAGGCCATTTCTACCGAGGCCGACAGCGTTACCGAGTTGTTCTCGCGGGTTTTCCCTATCAGTCTGCCCGATGGCGAATACGTGATATAGGTGTTGTAGTTTCCTATGGCACCTCCGCCATACGACTCATCAAGTCTGTGCAACACATCGTATTTGTAGGTGTTCTCGTATGCACCTCCAAGCGTGTTCACAACACCGGCATTGTTGACGATGCCCGTAACATTGCTTGCGTTGTCAAAGGTGTAGTCGATGTCTTGCATCAGGGCTCCGCTATAGTCGCGGCACTTGAGGTTGGCAAGCCGGTGCAGTGCATCGTAGGTGTAATGGGCACTTGTTGTGTTGCCATATTCCACATAGTTTTTCTGCCCGTAATTGTTGTAGAGCGTTCCCTTGATGTAGGTTCTTGCATCGCCGTTCTTGTTGCCGTGCATGGCGTAGAGGTCTCCGCCCCACTGGTATGTGTAGGTTATCTTCTCATTGTCGGGGTAGGTCATCGTGAGCATACGTCCCCAGCTGTCATACTGGTAATGCATTCTGAACCGGTATACCTCGCCGTGTTGTGGCAGGGCAATGGTGCGTGTCTCGTCGGTGACATTGCCGAGGTTGTCATAAGTGCACTCGTACATTCCGCTTCCATCCACAATGCGGACGGGACGGCCTGTCTCTGTGCCGCTGGTGCCGTAGGAATATGTGACATTGTTGCTGGAGAAATAACTGTATTGTTTAGATATGATTCTAGTGTAGTCGTAGCCATAACTGATCTGGCCAAGGGGATTGGTTTCTTGGGTGATATTGCCTGCGGGATCGTAGGTATAGGTGGTTTCGCCGGCATCGGGATGGATCCGTTTCGTCATCCTGCCCCACAGATCGTAATAATACCTGGTTTTAAAC
>CALDIA010000152.1 GCA_937901455.1 uncultured Bacteroidales bacterium
ACCTGCTTGCCAACATGGCTTTGGTGGGCGAGGCTATCATGTTAGCCATGCGGACCGCTATAGAATGGGAATAAGTGACCATTGAAAACCAAACTGCATATTCTATGACACGGGATTCTTCCTACGACAAAAACGCCGCCACATTCTCGCCAACTGCCACATCAAAAACTCGCCAACTGTCACATCAAAAACTCGCCAACTGCCACATTGAAATTGTTTTATTTATTGTATTTCAGTTATTTATAAGCCAAAAGATGGCGTTTTGGTTGTTCCCGTGGGGTGCCTGAAGCACTAACCTTTGTTTCTCCTCCGAACCGTCCCTTTAGATGCAGGTTTTTTTTGTATTAGCTCCTTTTCCGAACAAGAAGCATTCCGACCCCCACCAAAGCCAATCCTCCAACAACCCAAAGCCACGGGAAACCGCCTTTTGATTCATCAACGGTAACAATTGATTCCTCTTCTGGCTCCACATAATAGATGTACTTGCCCTCGCGGATGAGGTGCTGGGTATAGTTCAGGATGGAGTCGCCGTGGGCGAAGGAAAGCTCCTCGGGCGTTAAGTTGACGGGATAGTCGGGAAGCACGCCACGTCCGTATGGGAAACGTTCGTTTACCATGGTGTCAAACACCACTTTGATCATCGGAATCTGTATGGCGATTTCGGAGTTCGGCAACTGGTATTGCGTGAAATTCTCGGCTTTCATCTGATGGTACGCAGAGCCAGTCTCGCGCCCCACGACGACACCACGATTCTGCTTCTTCACCCAGCCCGCAAAGCATGTGGAGGCCGAAAACGAGGTCTCGTTGGTGAGCACATAAAGCCGCCCCTTATAGTTGACCAAGGAATCGGGACTTCTCCATTCCGGCGCGTCTTTCACAAAGCCTTCACCATTGGGAAGCGGTGCATAATCAGGATAGAAATCCTCTTGGTCGGCATCCACCGGGCAACTGCCGAAGCATTGAAAACCGCCTTTCTTATTCACGATTCTACGAACGCTTGTGCAAAAAGGTTTCTGGGCAAGATAGGCATAAATGCCTTCAACCGAGGCTGACGGTCCGCCATGGTTGAAACGAAGGTCGAGAATCAGGTTGGGGATGCTGTCGGCGATAAGGTCGGCGATAATTCCCCTTAACTCATCCTGCTCCAAATCGTCTAACTCAAAAGTATGGAGGGCGAGATAAACCACTGTGTCAGAGCGTTTCTCATATTCGAAATGCTTCTCTTCGCATCCCACTTGCACCACGCTGAACTTTCCGCTCTGAAATGATGGCCGTGTGGCTGTCGTGGATTTTCCCTATCAACTTGAGCACCAACACCTCAAAATCACCAATGGCAATGGTTTCGCCCATCGCGGCCATTCTATCCTTAATATAGGAATCGAGCTCCTCTTTCGGCGTGTAGTCGTACAACCCAGGGAAGGCATCTTCGAGGGCCAACATCATGCTGTCAATGTCAACTTGCGCTTCCTCGTGCGTCAGTTGGGTCTTGTTGTTCGCCTTGGGTGGAATGAAGGTTGTTTTCAGCCCGAAAGGCGTCATCGGGTCGTCGGCTTTGGAGTTCTTCGAAATACTGACGCTTATGCTTGGCTGCTTGATTCTTTTATAAACGTAACCCACCATGCCCAAAGTGTCGCCTCGATGGATTTTTTCACCCGTTTTGAAGAGCCGTGTGGGACGAATGCCGTCAATCCAGACGGTTTTTCCATCGGAAGTCTGCACTCCGACATGCAGGCTTGTGTTATGGATTTTCTCCTGTGTCATGTTGTCCCACTCAAGGAAAAGCAAGGAATCTTGCTCATAGTTGCCTGTTTGTTGTGCAAAACAAATCAAAGAGCAACTCCAACTGTTGCGGTAGCCCAACAAGGCACTGGAGATCTTCCCGTCAACGGGACAAAGCACATGGGTTCCCAAGGGTGCCCCGATTACCAAATTTCCGAAATTCAACTCGGCTTGGGTCACGCCATCAGCCACGCCGATATAATCCTGCGGACGATAGAGGATGTCATCACCAGCCTGTTTTCCGGGGATAGGCCAAAAAAACTGCGGGAACGCCAAACAGCCCATGTCCCGTAGTCGCGCGTTCCGCAGTCTCGCGTCTATTAAGACGCACGAGAACGCCGTTTTGTGACATGGCGCAAAATTATAGCGTTTCATTGTTATTACTTCAGATCAGTTGTTGTTGACGGGAGAACCCATGCCGATGTTGTTTGTCTTCTCGGGGAGGACTTCGGTGGTTTGGTCAAGCACTCGGCCCTTGATGCGAAGCACAACTGTGGGATTGTTGACGGCGTTGGAGGTTACGGTAACCGTCTTGTTGATGATGCCGGGACGGTTGGTGCGGTAGGTCACCTTGATGACTTCTGACTCGCCTGGCAAAATGGGCTCGTTGGGCCATGAAGGGATAGTGCAGCCGCAACTCGACTTGGGTTTTTGCACCAGCAGCGGTTCCGTGCCCGTGTTGGTGAAGCGGAACTCGCATTCGCCGTTGCCATTGAAAGGCACATCGCCATAGTCGTGGACGACTTTTTCAAATTTAATTTCAGCGCCCATCCGGACTTTTTCGTCTTGCGCCTTGGCCGCTCCTGCCATCAGGAGCATGATGCCAAGCAGATAAATGACTTTCTTCATTGCTTTTGATTTTAAGATGGTGAATAAATAGTGATTTGTGTTTTGATTGATACATTGTTTTACACATAGGTTTGTTTTTGAAATGATGCTGCAAAACTACCGACTTTGTCAAGCGGTTGAACATGCATTCCAAACAATTCCGAGTTATAAAACAATGTAAAACACTGAAAACTAATACAATAGTTTAATACCCATTCCAAACATTTTTTGGAAATAGTCCAAAGTTTTTTACCCTTCCTCCATCTTTTTCCTCCGTCTTCCGCGCAGCTTGTCCACCATATTGACGGTGGTTCCAAGGTAATCCGCTTCCTCTTGCCGCGAAAGTTTGAAATAGGAAAGGATGTAGGACTTTCGCTCGTCCTCGTTCAAGTCGGGGTATTTCTGCTGAAGGGTTGCCATCAGGTCGGGATAGAGTTGGTCTATCACTTCAAGCATGGCTTCCCAATGGTCTTTGTCGCCATAGACGGAAGTCGCCAACTCGTTAAGCAGATTGGCTTTCTTGTTGCTGTTCAGATAATTGTCTAACAACAACATGATACGCTGTTCCTTCATCAAGGCCTCCGAAAGCCGGTCGGCATAATCCTGCTGGATTTGCTCATGCTCGACGTGCTTTTGCGCCAAGTCTTTGTTCTGCTGCTTGAAGTGGAACAATTCGGCACTGATTTCGGCCTCGCGTTTGCGCCTCCGTGCCAAACGGATTTGCGAAACCAACAACGCTGCCAAAACCAAAGTCGCTACCAAACTGATGATGACAATGATGCGCTGCTTGATGATGATGTTACGGTTCAATTCGTTCCGCATCACCTCGCTATCGTATTTATGGCTGATAAGTGCAAGATTGTTCTCCTGTTGCTCGATTTCTTTTAGTTTGCTGCCTTCTTCGTACAAACATCCATATTTGCAAGCGGTTTCATAATCGCCGCGCTCTTCGGCATAATCGGACAGGACACCGTAATAAAACCAAGTATCCTCGTTAGGCTCGGTTTGGGACACAAGTTCCTCCAAACGGCTGAAATAATAATCCGCAGAATCCAAGTCGCCAGACTCAGAATAGATATTCCCCATATCGTGATAGTAGTACATGAGCAGATTGCTGTCACCATCCTGGATTGAGGCTTGCCAAAACCAGTTGAGATAATCTGCCGACTTATCGTAATCCCCTGCATTGAAATAAAAGGTATGAAAAGCAGACAAGACATTGCGTTTTGCTTCTGTTGATTCGCTTTGGTCGGCATAGGTCATGGCCTGATCCAGATAATACGCTGCACTATCAAATTGCTTGTGGAACTGATAGAAATCGCCCAACTCTCTCAATGCTTCGGCGCGGTCGGCATAGTCTTCGCCAAAGCCTTCTGCGGCAGCTTTCAGCAACGAAACAATTTCTTCTTTGTCAGCATAGTAGCCTAAGCATTGTGCAATATGATACTGTGCATGAGCCACTGTCAGCGTTTGATTCGCCATAAGGCCGTAACGCTCCGCCTCTTTGAACAAGCGCATGGCCTCCGCCTTGTTGCCTGAATCCAACTGAATACAAGCGCTTTCCAAGGCATCTTGGGCGATTTGCTTCGCATCACGCGACATGGGATGGCAGGCCAGCAGCATCAAGCCCAAGAAAAAGGCAAATCCTATGGACAGATTTCGTTTCATGGCGACAAAAATAGTGAAATTAACGCAATTAGTCAGGAGAGTCCAAGTGTTTTTTGGCTTCGTTTATCTGTTTTCTCACCATCCCATATAAAAATGGCAATCCCCGTCCGCATTAAAACTCGCTTTCCAAATCGATGAAAAACGATTCGTTTTGGAACTTGAGTTCGAGATTCGTTTCCAAACCGATGAAAAAACCGCATGGCCCGCTTCACGCAAGAGACCGCCTTTTCGGGAGGCATCGTTTCCACTTTCGTCATGCCGTTTTTCCTGCAACGCAACGCTTACCCGGAACACATTGGAAATCGCGTCGTCCTTGACGATTTGTTTTAAATTGGATGAGGTTTTGAGAGGGATGGAGATGAGAAATAACTAAACAGAAATAGCTCATTCTAATTTCCTTGCCACCTAAATGCCCTTCTAAAACCGCTTTTTTCAGCTTCTTCAACCGTCCACGCGTATTTCTCACCTGGTTTTTCAATACGAGTTGTATAGTATTGTTGGTCGAATGGAAGGTGATAAATTTTGTTTCCGTTGTTGATGTTACATTTGATTTGAGGGTATTTGCCCATGGCTTTTATAGAAACTTGAACGCCAAGCTTGTCTGCAAACGCTTTTGCTGTAGGAGAAAGACTTGTTGTTGTAACCAATACAGGTATAACAACCAAATCTTCATCAAATAAAGTTGGGTTATTTTTTTGCGCTTGCATTTGTATGTTATATTCAATAGTGGTTCCATATAATTGGCAGATTACATTCTCGTGAATTTCCTTTGACAATGACCATCGTTTGCATTGGATAATATATGTTGTGTCACCTCGTTTCGCTATTATATCTCGACCGAGATCCTCCAACCGTTTTCTTACACCATAGTCAATTGTGACATAGCCTTGTTGCCTCAATAAATGTTCGCAATACATCTCATATTCAGTTCCAATAACCCAATTGCTTTTTGGCCTCGCATTATAATGGTCAAGAGCGAGTTGGTTTCGTTGTGTTACAGACAATTGCTTGTATTCTTCATCCGAAAGGAAGTCGCGCGCTCTGTCATAATTATCCGCAAAATCGCCGAAACTCTCCGCTCCAGCAAGTGAAAGTAGCCCTTTCTCATCGTCCACATATTTGCGTAGTTCAGGAAACGTTGTTAAAAGGAACTCATACTTGTATAGCATGATCTTACATTCGCTTTGGCTTTGCCGAAACTTCCTTTTCACCTCACTAACCGTTTCTGCCGCTGTTCTCGCTGGCTGAGGCTTCCATATTAACCTCTTTTCTTCCTCTTCCAGTAAAGCGGCCTCAAAATCTGCGCTCATTGTCGCAGAATAAGTAAAAGGAAACTCTTTCTTTATTACTGACTTAATTAGAAAATCGTCAGCAATGCCAAGTTTATTTTTGTATTCCTGTAACTCTTGGAATCGTATGCTCCTAAGTGTATTATCGCTCATTCTCCATTCCTCCACTTCCTCATCAAACTTCTCTTTATACTCATCTATTTCTTCCTCTTTCTGCTTCTTGTAAAGGTCTATTTTCTCACGAGTTTTCTCCCAGTATTTATCTGCCGATTCTTTACGCAAACTTTCATACAAATCGGCCTGTTTCTTTTTCTTTTCTTCAAAAGCCTCCGCTTCGGCAATTCTTTTATCAAACAATCTATCTGCAGTTACTTTTTTGGATTCATAATACTTTTCCGCATCTTTTTTCTTGATTTCAGCATTCTGTTCCATCATATCAAGGCTGTTTTTCCTTCTTTCCAAACCGCCTGTAATATCAATAGCCTTTGCAACATAATGGATTGACAAGAGGCTCAATAAAAACAAAGAAAAAAACAATGCTGTCTCTATTGTAAACCCATCACCAAATATCGCAGAAAATGAAACAATTCCCAAGTACGGAGCAGCCATACCTATTAGGGAACAAATACCAATTATTATCTTTTCAAATAATGTTTCGCTTCTCCACTTTTTCATTTCCAAACTTTTTTACATTGTTTTCACGAGATGCTTGCTGTAGACATAACACTTACATCAGAAACAACATCCTTTTTTTACAACTGATTAATTAACAAGGACACTATTATATATGCACATAACGAAACCAATGACAGCCCGAAACAGATGTATCCGACAACTTCAAAAACTTTATACACTGTTTTTTGATGTACCACTATATCCTTTACACGACAATGTTTATCAAGGGCTTTTTTCGCTTCTTCTGCAATCTTGCGAATTCCACGAATGTTGAGGTTTATTTCTCTATATAAACAGGCTATCAGACAAATTATAGCCAATGATAAAAACACCACTCCTGACACAAAACAAACATCTACGGACAACGAATCCTCTTTTTCGGGAAGGCCAAATGAAATAAGAATTCCAAGAACCACAGTCATTGTCGTTACTAGGAATTGGAGCCAAGACCACTTTTTCTTTAAAAGCTCCTGCTGTTGATTCAGAAAACTTTCTCTAAGTTGATGGTTCTGCTCCAATAATTCTGTGTTATCCAAATATTGTTCTTTTTCCATAGCAAAATATTTTGAATGTTTGCATCTCTTTCCAACACTCTATTGATGTTGTTTACGGTGCAAAAATACAATAGAAGCTGACATCATCCAAATTGCAAGCCTTGCAAACCGATTTTTCTTGCAAGGTTTTTCGAGACGTGTTTCCTTTGCACATCAAAAACGACAATGCCTTATGGAAACAAAATCTAATTCAAGAAGGAAACTATCATTCGTATGCAGCCGCAAGGAGCTGCTCAAAGTTCTATCAACGGTAAAGATGAGAAGCAATGCAAAACTCACTATTGATACTCGTCTGGCCGAACATAAAATCATACTGAAAACCAATTACTATGAAATACCCATTCCTTGCATCGAGTGCTCGGGAAGCGATGCCTCGTTCAACTTAATACTCCAAGCCATGAAAGCATTTTGCGAACTCTCTACCAACGAAGTGATTCATTTCTCATTGGACGGTGAAATGCTTCAAATCGACACTACAATAATAAACGTGAAGTGAACGTTATTCAGCATATATGCCCACCTACAACATCATAGGCGACATCCACGGAAGGACCATGATGCTGTACTAACCTCGCCGTTATCACCTGTGGCCTTCTCCTGCCTGATGCCCTCAACGGCACGGGCGGCGTTGCTCACGAAGATTTCTTGGTTGCGGTTGGCAATGGAGAAGCGGATGTCGTCGTTCTCGCTGAAAGAGCCGTTGTTGTCTGTGGCAGACTTGATTTGGTTGGGGGTTTTAACTCCAATAACATAACCATCTACGGAAGAATCATCAATCCTATGGTGGTAAATATTTATACCACCATCATTATCTGCTTCGTTATAATAGACATCTCCATTATAATAATCCGTCTCACTTATTTTAGGATTACGAACATTCAGAAATACTGCTATTCTATTCTGCCCATGTTCATAGCCCAACCTACTTGGGTGTTTGGAGAAGAAGAAAACACCATCATAATTACTTTTATCTTTATCAAACACGGCATTATCTGATTGCAAGACATTCCAATCTGTCTCATGCCAAACCTCCATCGGCTCGCCGTTCTCATCGAGAATTTTTGAGGAATTGTCTTGCAGGATTGAAAACAGTTTCGTATCTTTGCGCTCGGAATAAGGAGGTAAAGATGCGTTCCCCTCTGTTGTAAAGCCCGAAGCTGGTTGGTTTATTAAATCAATCAGCTTTGTCTTTTCTATTTGGGTCAGCCTATGGTCGTAGTATTTCTTCCCCTGCTTTACACCGACAACTACCTTTGCCGTATAATCCTCACCATCGATATTGACACCTACCACATAATAGCGGTAACTATCGTACTTCTTATTGCCCTTCGTATTAGGCTCTTCCGTGATGAATATGGCATTTTCAATTAGTTCAGGTATCTTGGCAATACTCTTCAAATGCGCTTGTTCATAACGGCTATGCGATGTGACTTCCTCCGCACCGGCACGAGAAATGGTTATCCTATCCCCCGTATCGCTATTAACGTACTCTCCACGCAGGTTTTGCAGAATCCATTGTTGCGCGGCATCTGCATTCAATTCATATTTGCCGGAGTAGTCTTCTGCGCTTATGGAGACAGGCTCGCTCTCGCGCAGTTTCCCGATACGAAAATGTTTCTCCCAATCTCCGAACCACTTCTTGAAAGCCTCCGTCCTCGCTTGCAGCCATTGCCGCTCGTTGAGTTTGGTGGGCTTGCCGTTGGGGGCTTTCATGAACGTGCCGTCGGCAACAGCCTTGTCCTTTATGGACTGCATCTCCGCCTTTGCCTCTTCGGTCAGGTGAGGGTCGGAGGCGATACTGAACCTTACTCCGCCGCTCCACTCGTTGTAGGCTTCCATAGAAGCGTCACCGGCGTTGCCCTTCTGCGGCCTGCCTATCTCCACGCCTTGCGCCACAAGCGCGTCGCGGAGTTCGGGCGTAACCGTGTTGAACGGAACGGAAAGCCCAGTGCCTTTCAGCATCTCGGCTATGCTCCGCGCCACTTCCTCGACGGGAACCACACGGACAGGCTTGTCGTATCTCGAAAGGATGACCCTGCGCGGGTTGCCTTTCTTGGCAAGCTTCCCGCTCACGGGACCGCTCTTCCATTCCACCTCGCCCACGGCATCCTTGGCCTTCTCCGCCTTGTAGCCGCTGGTCAGCTCGCTCTCGGGGACTTCCACCTCGACGGTGACAAGCTCAGGACGGCTCCAAGCGGAGGAGAACTGGTCGTTTAGCGGGCTGCGCGAGGTGTGGATATAGGGGTTATACGCCGCGCCAACGGAACTGCCGTTGCCCTTGTCGAGCTTGAACCTGCCTTTCCCGTCAACGAGTTCGGGATGCTCGTCGGCCTGCTCCCACGCTCCGAGTTGGATTGGGGTCTGCCACTTGCCGTTCACCCTGCCCGCCATAGGCGGGTAGAGCTTCCCGTCGCGCATCTGCATGGCGCGGTACACCTTTACCTTCTTCCCGCTTTGCAGCTCCATAATCTTCGCCGGGTCGCTGACTATCGAAAAACGAATCTGCGATTCGGCCTGCTCGCCCTCCGAAAAATTATTTTCGCTTTCGCTTGCGGGTTCGGAATTTTGTTGTACTTTTGCATTCAGAACATCAGACAAGATGTCCCGATACAAAGCAATGCCTCTGTGTGGCTCGGAACTTTTCCCAGCAGCAGTTTGAAGGGCATTGCTTTCTATTTTGTCTGCAACGAACACTTCATGCACATACAGCCGGTTCTTGTTGGTGTCCGCTTTGGCACGGCAGAACACATAGCATAAGCCCCCATTATAGTTAATCGGGTATGCAAAGTAGTGGTTGACGGTTTTATTACGGTCGCTTCCGTCTATCTCATCCAAACTGCCAAGATAGGTTGCCCCCTCGAATCCCTTCGGCAATGTAGGTATGGCATCTAACTTTGCTTGATTATATCCATGCGCCAATGAGTTCTTTACGCTTGTCTGGTCAATTATAACATCTCCTGCTTCCGTTTGGTAATGTAGCGGTCCGGGTATGTTCTTTTCTGCCCATTGCTCGGCTGCCTTGCGTGCAGATGTTTCGTTGTCTGCTTTGATTACACTTACCTTTGCTTCTATCGGTTTAGTCGTTGTCAGTTTCTCTCTTGCTTGCGCTTTCTCCTCATCGTTGAGCAACCTGCGCTCTTGGG
>CALDIA010000153.1 GCA_937901455.1 uncultured Bacteroidales bacterium
AGGTCAAGGTTGAAGGCAAGGTGGTTGTGGTGGGTGGCGGCAACGTCGCCATCGATGCGGCAAGGGTGGCCAAACGGAGCGGCGCCTCATCGGTGACCATGCTCTCGTTGGAGACCGAAGACATCATGCCCGCCTCGCTTGAGGAACGCCGCGAGGCCCGTGAGGACGGCGTGACCATCAATCCCGGCTGGGGTCCGAAAGAGGTGTTCGGCGAAGACAAAGTCACGGGCATCGTCTTCAAGAAATGCACATCCGTGTATGACAAAGACCAGCGTTTCTCTCCGCAATACAATGAGGATGAGACGATTACGTTGGATGCCGACTTGGTTATCTTCGCCATCGGCCAGACTGTGATGTTGGGTGACCTGCTGATGGACACCAAGGTGGAACTGCTCCGTGGCGTGTATCCCGTGGCCGACAAGCTGACCTACCAGACCGCCGAACCCGACATCTTTGTGGGCGGCGACTGCTACACGGGGCCCAAGTTTGCTATCGACGCCATCGCCGCAGGCAAGGAAGCCGCCGAGAGCCTGCACTGTTTCGTGCAACACGGCCATCTGACCATCGGGCGCAACCGCCGCGACTTCATCGAGCTTGACAAGGACGACATCGTGGTGGAGAGCTATGACAACGCCTCCCGTCAGGTGGAGCGCGTCGAAGCCAAGGAGAGTCCCTTCAGCGAATACACCGCCACGCTCACCGAGGAACAGGTGCGCGAAGAGACCGCCCGCTGCCTGAGCTGCGGCGCTTCGGTGGTCGATGAGAACCGGTGCATCGGCTGCGGCATCTGCACCACCAAGTGCGGTTTCGATGCCATCCATCTATATCGCGACCATCCCGAGGCGAGCCAAATGGTGGTCTCCGAAAACAAGTTCGGAGCCATCCTGCCTTATATGCTCAAACGTACCGCGAAAATCGTCTTCAAGAAGTGAATGTTGGTTTTTTCATGTTGGTTAGCTTCGCTGTTAGTTATTTCATGTTGGTTACTGCGTGTTAGTTGGTTAATGTTAGTTGGTTAATGTTATGAAGATATATGATTTTGAAGACTTAGTGGTTTGGCAATTGGCAAGGGAACTTGTCAAAGATATTTATGCTCAGTTTGCTACAAGTAAGGATTATGGCTTCAACAATCAGATTCAGCGAGGCGTGATTTCCATAATGAACAACATCGCAGAGGGTTTTGACAGAAGTAAAAATGCAAAAGACAACAGACAACTTTTAAGTTACCTGAATACATCCTATGGATCTTGTGGGGAAGAGAAAAGTATGTTGTACGTGGCAGAAGATTTAGAATATACAAATGCTGAAATAGCCGGATCATTACGCGAACGCTGCACCGACCTGTCCATAAAAATTGCCTCATTCATGTCCAGACTTCGCAACTATGATAACAACAAAACCAACGCGAAGTAACCAACACGAAGTAATCAACACGAAGTAATCAACACGAAGTAAAAAACACGAAGTAATCAACACGAAGTGAATATGCACGAACTGGGAATAGTCTTCTATATCATCCGGGATGTCAAGCAGGTGTCCGAGGAAAACCACGTTGGGCACGTGAACAGCGTGGTGATGGACATCGGTGAGGTGTCAACCGTGGTGCCGCATCTGCTCACCGACTGCTGGCGCTGGGCCGCCGACAAGGAGGAACTTCTTAAAGGAGCAGAACTCAAAATCAACATCATCCCCGCCGTCACGCATTGTGACGGCTGCGGCAAGGACTACCCCACCGTCGCCCACGGGAAGACGTGTCCCCACTGCGGCAGCAAAGACACATGGCTTTTGCAAGGCAGAGAAGTGGAGATTAAGGAGTTGAGAGCAGACGGCTGATAACAGGCGAGGCGGGAACGCGGCTTGTCATTTGAAAAGAATCAGGCGAAACAGAAAAAAATTGATTATCTTTTGCTCTTTTAGAAAAAAATTGCACCTTTGCATATAATTTGATAAACCTCAAAACAATGGCTTGTTTTATAGTACCACTGACACAGGCGATAGCCACCTCTGCATATCGCAGAAGAATAGAAAGTCAAAAGTCGAAAGACAACAGACAAGAAACCTTCCTGTCGCGCAATCTTCCCATGTTAGAGAAGATGCTTTGGGGAGGTTCTCTTATGCTTATAGTTGACCATGTGATCAACGGTGAGCTGACTTGGATGTTCCCATTTTTCACTGCATTAGAGACAGAAGGGGGCGGAGCAGTCATGCTTCGCGAGATGTTAACCATAGGTGTACCAATGTCGCTGATTGTTACCGCGGCATGGGCAGTATGGTACTGCGCAAAAGAGCACCGGTTTGTTCGTGCTTAAAAGTAGGCAAGAGATTCAGAACACTGACTGCCTGAAAAAACGATTGCCGACAGCCTCTTCGGGCTGACAGAGCAGGTTTTGATGGCGACAGATAACAGTAAATTAATTCATCAAAAACACTTAAATTATGTTTTTCCAAGTTTATGGGGCTAACGCCCTAGCCCAGTGGGGGATGCTGCTCGTCGTTCTCGTGGGTCTCATTCTGTTCAACGAGTTCGCCCGCCGTACCAAAGCCGGTGGCATCATCACTTTTTTCGTCATCCCCGTCATCCTGACGGTCTATTTCGTGGCCATCGCCATCGGTGCGCGTGCTGGTGCCGACTGGGCGGTGAACAACCAGACACACGTCTATATGAACGGCTGGTTCCACTATGCCAAGCTCTATGCAGCGCTCACCGGCTGTATCGGCTTCATGATGATCAAGTACAAATGGGGTATCGGTGCCAAGCATTGGTTCAAACCGTTCCCGTTCATCATCGTGGCCATCAATATCCTGATTGCGGTGGTTTCCGATTTTGAGAGCGCGGTCATGGGTTGGAACAAGTGGTGGCTCTCTTCCGAGGGTGTATGGCTCTATGGCGGCTGGCACAATGTTATGAATGGTCTCGCTGGCATTCTGAACATCTTCTGTATGACCGCCTGGTGGAACGTGTTCCCGTCCAAAGACAAGAAAGACATGATCTGGGCCGATATGACCTGGGTCTTCATCGTGGTCTATGACATCTGGAATTTCGCCTACACTTACAACTGCCTGCCGACGCACAGCTGGTACTGCGGTATTGCCTTACTGCTCGCCCCGACCATCGCGGCCCTTTGCTGGAACCGTGGCGGCTGGATCCAGAACCGCGCCAACACGTTGGCTATCTGGTGCATGTTCGCCCAGGTGTTCCCGCTCTTCCAAGAAACCTTCAAAGACGGTTTCCAGGCCTTTAAGTGGGCTGTGCTTCCCGTTCAGTATCCCAACGGCATCGACACCATCACGGAGATCTATGCTGCTGCTGGCGGTGAGGCCGCCGCTGTGGGCACTACCGTGGAGACAGTGGCTGGCAATCCGACCATGATGACCGTGATCAGTGCCCTGGCACTTGTTACCAATGCCATCGCCCTGTGCTACATCATCGCCCAGTCCAAGAAGCGTCACATCAACCCGTACAAGGAAGATGTCTTCGTTAATCAGAAATATTACAAAGACGCTGTGGCAAGAGCCGATATGGAATAATTCCCTTATAGATACACACCAAAAAGGGCCGCAAAATTTGCGGCCCTTTTGTTTATCTAATGGGGGAGGGAGGTGACATAAAGATGTTATCGCATCACCCTAAGCAGGTATTCCGTTGTGATCTCCGCTGGACGGTACGGGCAGACAGTGAAGTTGTGGTCGTAGTAGTTAAGCAGGTGGTACTCGCTGTTGCTCCAAGTCTGGTGGAAATGTTCGCTGCAAGTGTAGGGCACCAAGCGGTCATCGTTGCCGTGAATGATGCAGATGTTGCCATGGTAGTTGGCCGCTGTTTCAAAGATGGGCAGGGTGGAGGCTGTCTTTAGGTATCTGTATCCGAGGGAGATGCCATTATTGAGCACGAGACTGTCGGGCATGTCAAGGGGGTCGAAGTCGATGCCGAACAAGTTGCCGCGCACCACGTCATCGCGCACAGAGGAGGCCGGTGCCAAGAGCACCACGGCCTTGATGTCATCGGGGTGCTTGCCCGCAACCATTGCGGCCACCACCGCGCCCTGCGAGTGGCCCACCAGGGCGATGTTGTCCACAAAACGCAGGTCTTGTGCGTAGGCTAACACCTGCTCCAAATCCTCAATTTCGTTCGGAATGGTCATCTCCACAAACTTGCCTTCACTCTTACCGTGCCCGTTGAAGTCGAATTCCAGAACTGCGAAGTCGTTTTCCAGATAGTAGGCGATACGCCGCATTAGTGAGAAATCATGGTCGCAGTTCAGTCCGTGGCACAGGATGACTAGATCGCATCGTTGTCCTGCCTTCAGTTCTGGCTTGTACAATCGGGCCCATAACTTTCCCTTGCTGCCGTCAATGGCAATCGTGTCATATTTTCCAAAAAATGGGAGTGCAACACTTTCCACGAAATTCTTGTACAGCATATTCTCAATCTTATACGACAATACCGTGCTCACCAGCACTTTGCCGTCCGGTCCGATGAGGTAGAGGGAGGGAATCCAGCGTACGCCGTAGGCCTTGGCCACCTCCGACTGGTTCATCCGTTTCAATTCGCTTACCTGAGGGTAGGGGACACCAGATTGGGCGATGTAGTCCGTCCATTTCTCCTTGTCGGTATCGAAGGAGATGCCGAGGAACTCCACGCCCATTCCGTGCCATTTGTTGTACATCCGGATAACCTCGGGCAGGTCTTTACGGCAGTCGGGGCACCAAGAGGCCCAGAAGTCGATGACCACATACTTTCCTTTGGCAAAATCGCTGAATTTTATTGTTTTGCCATCGGGGGTTTGGAGCTGGAAGTCGGGCGCGGGGGTGCCGGGTTTCAGCAGCTCCGTTGCATATTTTGTGTCCAGATCGGAAACCTGTGCCTGAAGGGACAAAAGGGTGGACAAGAGTGCCCATACAAATAGGATTCTGGTGATATTTTTCATTGCAAGAGTTTTTAATTAGTCATAATAATTGGCAAAAGTACTAAAAAAATATTGGGGATGCACAGTTGCAAATGTTTTTTCTGCTAATGATCGGTAGATGTTTGCTTTGAGAATGGGAAGGCGCTATTTTCAGCATCGATAGGTTGATGTCTCTCCCATCGCGACAAAAATATTTAGGAGACACACCAATATTTGAAATTTATGTACATTTGCACTCTCTAAAATTTGATGTTATGGGATTTTTACTTAACGATAAACAGGAGCAGCGGGAGTTCAACTACAAGCCCCGCTTTTATGATCCGGATAAGGAACAATCGACGGGTGACCATCAGACCGATTTTGCTAATAAGTTGCATCGGGAATGGAGCAGCAAACGTCGCCATAATGCATCCGATAGCAAGTTTTCTTGGTTGCCTATTATAACGATGGTTTTTTTCGCTCTTTTGCTGGCGATTGTGTTTTTTAAGTTTTTTGCATAAACATACGATTTTTATAGTATGGCTGATATTATAAAGTTGTTGCCCGATGCGGTAGCCAATCAGATTGCGGCTGGAGAAGTGATTCAGCGGCCCGCCTCTGTGGTGAAGGAATTGCTGGAAAATGCCGTGGATGCTGGCGGAGATTATATCCAATTAATTGTGAAAGATGCCGGCAGGACACTCATACAGGTTATCGACAATGGCAAAGGTATGTCTTTC
Source organism: uncultured Bacteroidales bacterium (assembly GCA_937901455.1). Classification (GTDB taxonomy): domain Bacteria; phylum Bacteroidota; class Bacteroidia; order Bacteroidales; family WCHB1-69; genus F23-D06. Next base: position 5,624 of record CALDIA010000153.1, read on the forward strand.
AATGATGCCCGCCTTTGCTTTGAACGTCACGCCACTTCCAAACTGCGGGCTGCCGATGAGCTGTATCATATAACTACCAAGGGCTTCCGCGGCGAGGCACTCGCCTCCATAGCCTCCATAGCCCATGTGGAACTCAAAACCAAGCAGCCAGATGAAACGATGGGCACTCTCGTGCAGATTGAAGGTGCCGAGGTTAAAAAGCACGAGTATTGCACCACACAAGACGGCACTTCCATCTCAGTCAAAAACCTGTTCTTCAATGTGCCCGCTCGCCGCAACTTTCTCAAGTCAGACAATGTGGAAATGACCCATGTCGAGGAAGAATTCTTTCGCGTGGCGCTTATTCACTACGACTTGTCATTCACACTTTTCCATAACGGCAAACAGATCTATCAGCTTCCAGCTGCCAACTTCAAACAGCGCATCATTGGTATTTTTGGCAATGGTTTTAGAGACAAACTCTACCCTGTGGAGCAGGAAACCGACATTATGGATGTGCATGGGTTTATCGCCAAGCCAGAGAATGCTAAAAAGAAGAAAAGTGAACAGTATATGTTCATCAACCATCGTTATGTTCGCCATCCACTGTTGAACTATGCTGTAGAGCAGGCATATGCCCAACTGATCCCACAAGGCTATCGCCCCGCCTATTTCATCTATATCGATATCAATCCTGAATGCGTGGATATCAATGTGAGTCCTACGAAAGTGGAGGTGAAGTTGCAGGACGATAAGTTGCTGTTTGGTTTTATTCTGGCGGCTGTTAAGAAGAGTTTGGGTAAGATGTCGCTATCGCCCCAGATTGACTTTGATGTGGATCCTATCTTTGAGCAAATGCCACAAAAACCAGCCGACAGACCAATCGTATTGCCCACCATCGAGCATAATCCCAACTATAACCCCTTTGATACGGTTCCTCAGTATCGTGGTCAGACACAGCGCGACAGCAAACCGTACCAGTGGAACGAGCGGCTTAATCCAGATAGTTGGAACGCTTTCTTGGAAGGTCTAAAGACAGAGCATATTGCGCATCAGGAACCCGAACAGCTTGAAGCTACCCTTATGGTGGAGACACCTTCGTCAATATCCATCGAGGCGGATGTGCCCAACGATTTTCCATACTTTGTAGTTGACAATCGATATCTGTTCTTGCAACTGAACAACCGTTCTATGGTGATGGACATCGTGAGTGCCCGCGAGCGCATCTTGTTTGATCGGAATATGAAGGCACTGCGCGATACTCCTATCAGGGTGCAGCAGAGCCTTTTCCCTGTCACTGTGACATTGACCCCCGCACAAGGAGATCTGGCAGAAACGCTCAAAAAGGAGTTGTTGTTGCTTGGTTATGATATTGAAAAGATCGACATGACCCATTTTGCGGTGAATGGAACCCCTAACGATGAAGAGGCTGAAGGAGACCTGCAAAACATTATCAGCAATATGCTGGATGATTATAAAAGTAACCTTTTCCTTCATCGCTCCGATAACTATCAGAATATTGCACTCTGTATGGCCAAACAATATCGTAGTCGTTATGCACCACTTACCTCGCGTGAGTCAGTGACCGAACTGGTGCGACAACTCTTTCAGTGCGATTGCCCCACCGTGTCGCCTTCGCAGCAGAAGACTGTGTTTATCCTTGAACCCCAATTTATCGAAAGCCTGTTCTGATGTCCTATACGATTGACGTACGGCATATTGATTTCCATTTTCAACAACAAGCCCTTTTTCAGGACTTGTCGGCCATGATTAGAGAGGGCGAGTTTTGTGCAGTGGTTGGACCAAATGGCTCAGGCAAGACGACATTGTTGAGATGCATGGCCGGTTTGCTTTCCGTTTCAGCGGGGAAAGTTTTGGTGGGACAGCGGGATGTGCGAGCCTATAAGCCGATGGAATTGGCACGCCAGATAGCCTTTGTACCGCAGCATCAGGATACGATTTTTGATGTGACGGCTCACGATATGGTCATGATGGGACGCAATCCCTATCAAAAACGATGGCAAGTGTACTCCGAGGAAGATGAACATATTGTGATGCAGATGATGAGCAGATGCCATGTGGAGCATTTTGCCGACCGTTCCATAAGTGCATTGAGTGGGGGAGAACTACAGCGTACCCTTATTGCGCGTGCCATGGCCCAGCAGGCACCTATAATGCTGCTGGATGAACCCCTCTCCAACCTGGACGTATCCCACCAGTTCGAGATTATGGACATCTTGTCGCAGCTAAATGGCGAGGTGGGCACCACAGTGGTGATTGTTATTCACGACTTTTCCATGGCTATTCAGTATGCGCGTACGGCTCTGCTTATGCGGGCGGGACACATTTTGGCTCATGATGCCGTAAATGTAGCCTTGACCCCCGAATTGCTTCGGAATTGTTTCCAATTAGTTGACTCCCTGCAAATCACAGAGCATGGCGAAGTACATAAGATTAAGATGTAAATATTTGATTATTAATATTCTGTGATTATTTTCATGGTTGCTTTTGTAAGCTTGAAAAAAAAATGTACTTTTGCGCCTGCAAAGGAGAGATGGCAGAGCGGTCGAATGCGGCGGTCTTGAAAACCGTTGAGGGTAACACCTCCGGGGGTTCGAATCCCTCTCTCTCCGCCACCTGTAGAGACGCAATGCATTGCGTCTCTACGTTTTTTATACATTGCATCTCTATGTTTTTTATGCATTGCGTCTCTATGTTTGTTTTAACAGGAATGGGTTTCCAATAGAATCGTGGACGTTTTTTGTCTGGTTTTAGGAACATTCCTCATCCCCAACACCCTCCCCGCTCACACCCGGCAGCAGCGCGGCGGCCTGGTCCGCCGGCAGAGCCTCGACCTCCCTCAGTTTCCGTTTGATGGCTTTGGTGCGGGTGCCCTGAAGCTGCTCGATGGTCGCGGAAGCGGAGTCGATGTTCTTCTTGGCCTTCTCAAGGAGGTCGCCGAATTTGGAGAACTCCGTCTTGACCGCACCCAAGGTGGTCCAGACATCGTTACTGCGTTTTTCGATGGCCAACGTGCGGAATCCCATCTGCAGGCTACTGAGCAAGGCGCCCAAGGTGGTCGGTCCCGTGACGAGCACGTTCCATTTGTCCCTCAGCTCCTGCGTAAGTCCCGAACGACGGATGACTTCGGCGTAGATGTTCTCAACGGGCACAAACATGATGGCGAAATTAGTCGTGTCGGGAACGGATATGTACTTGATACTGATGTCCTTTGCCATGGACATTACCGTGTTCTCGAACTGACTGGATTTCGATTTGATCGTCGCAGTGTCTCCCGTGTCTATGGCATCCACATACTGGTCATAGACATCCTTGGGAAACTTGGAATCGATAGGCAGATACACCGACCCGTGAGGATCATCCTTGCCGGGCAACTTGATGGCGAACTCCACGCGTTCCGAACTGCCGCGCACGGTGGCCACATTCTCATCGTATTGCTCGGGAGAGAGCATCTGTTCCAGCAGTGCCTTGAGTTGAAGTTCCCCGAAATTGCCACGCACCTTGACATTGGTGAGCGCGTTCTTCAAACCTCCCACATCGGAAGCGAGGCTCTTCATCTCGCCCAACCCTTTTTGGACGCTTTCGAGTTGCTCGCTGACCAGCTTGAAAGACTGCCCGAGTCGGTCGTTCAAAGTCTTCTGCAGCTTCTCGTCCACGGTCGCCCGCATCTCATCCAGCCGTTTCTCAGTCGTTTGGATCAAGTCCGACTGCCGCTTGTCCATTTCGGCAAACCGTTCTTTCTGGGCTTCCACCATCTTTCCGGTGTTCTTCTCGAACCCTTCCTGGAACTTCTCGGACATCGTGGTCAGCTTTTCCTCAACGATGGAGCGCAGCGCGTCAAGTTTGGTTTCCGTAGTCTTTATCAAATCCGACTGCCGTTTCTCCATCTTCTCAAATCCGGCATTCTGCGCCTCAACCGATTTATCCGTATTGGCATCGAATGTTTTGAAGAATTGCTCGAACGATTTTGTCAGCGTCGTGTTGGTGGTATCCTTCAGGTTTTCAAGTTTGGACTCCATGGTGTCAACGAACGTTTTGTTACGCTTCCCCATGTCATCGAAGCCTTCCTTTTGGAATGAATTGAGTTTAGAGACATTTTCATCGAATACAGTTTGAAAGACTGTGAACACTTTCTGTGTCTCCTCTCGCTGGCTTTTGGACGTTTCCGACGATTCCTTCCTCAATTGGCTGACATTTTCAGTGAATTCGGAACGTAATTTGTCCACCGTGCCCGAAATCTCCTCGCGCATCTTTCCCATATTGTCCACCGTTTCCATCCGCATCTGTCCGACGTTCTCCGACAGCTCTTTTCTGATCTTGTCGATATTGTCAGACAGCTCCTGCCGGGCGCTTCTGTTCTCTTCCGAGATTTTCCCTTCCAGGCGGTCGAAGTCTTTCGAAGAGACATCCGAGGTGCTTCCTTGTCTGGAAAAGACTTTGACCATAACGATGACGGTGCAGACGGTGCAAACCGCCACCAAAGCTAAAATGATGTATATGAATGTGTTCATAAGAGGTTTTTGTTTTGATTATTACTGTTGATTTCCGGCGGCAAAGATATAACGGATAGGTTCAGGGATGGTGAACCTATTTCAACCATCACATAGCCTCTATTATTCATACTCCTTGTTTCAAATCACTGTTCACTAATCACTGTTCACTATTGCCTTTTCTATCCAACGAGCTTGTTTCCATTCTGTTTGCGGGTACTATGAATAATACAAGTTAGAGGTTGATTTGTGGGAATGCTCCGAAGTTTCCTTGATTATAAGCTTTTTGAATAGAGGACAAGCGGTTCAAGCCCCTGAATTCAGCCAACGAATAGACATCGGTATGGCCGGAAGGGGGCTTTTCGGTAAACCATACGCTGTCTTTCCGAAAGATGCGCTGGTCATTCTGCTTCGTCACCTCATTGAGCAGAGGGTCGTAATGGGTAGTGATAAGCAATTGAGAACGGGATTGTTTTCTCAGGAAATTCAACAAGATGAACTTTACCAACTGGGGATGTAATGAGCATTCCATTTCATCAATGGCAAGAAAAGATTCGCTGTTAATGCATTCGTAAATAGCTGTTGCCACGCCAAAAGTACGAATAGAGCCCGCAGATTCCTGATATTGGTTCATTGTGTATCTCTCTGAAGATAGACTATCTATGACGGTGTGCTCAAAGAGCGTTCTTCTTTGTTTTATGGTACGCTCTTTCATCATCCGTTCTTTCTCCTGTGTGGGGATATCTTCATTGTTTAGGATGTAATTAATGTGTTCGTCGGGGACAGCGTTGCTGACAATCTCTGTTGTCACATCGGAAATGTTGAAATCTGCCTCGCGCATAAAATCTATTATGTGGGTATGCAACAGGGCATTCTCCATATTTTTCCGTTCCGCATATCCAAACAAGTTCGAACCCGGTTCAATCACAGGCATCAGATGGGATTTTAACCAAATTTTCGCCAAATCCAGGTCTGGTATCTTTGTGTTCACTTTGTCACGGGCGGCAAAAACGGACATGTTGCGGAGGCATTCCAACGAAATCTTTTCCCGTTCAGCGGCGCTGACACGGATGGCAGCTCTATTTTACCTCTTCCAACCCCAACTCCTTCAAAAACGCATTATGTTTGGCTTTGGCCTCAACCAACTTGTTGTTGATGTCGATCAATTGCGTGTGTACGGCCTTTAAATCAACGGGCGGTTCTTGCTGCGCGAGGGACACATAGCGGGTGATGTTCAGATTGTACCCGTTTTCTTCGATCTCCTTTAAGCTGACTTTCCGGCTCAGGCGCGGGGTTTCCGTACGGCGCTGGTAGGTTTCCACGATGGTTTTGATGTGCTCGGGGGTGAGAACGTTCTGCTTTTTGCCTTTCTCAAAAAGCTCGGCAGCATTGATAAAGAGAACATCATCATTCTGACGGCATTTTTTAAGGACAATGATGCAAACGGGAATACCGGTGGAGAAGAAGAGGTTGGAGGGCAAACCGATAATGCAGTCGACATTGCTGTCTTTGAGCAACTTGGTACGTATGCGCTCTTCCGACCCGCCTCTGAAAAGCACGCCGTGAGGCAGGATGATGGCCATCGTGCCCGAGTCACTGAGATAGTGGAAGCCGTGGAGCAAGAATGCGAAGTCGGCCGCAGACTTGGGCGCAACGCCATAGTTGGCAAAACGCGGGTCTTGCGAGGTCTCCTCTTTGGGGTCCCATCTGAGGGAGAAGGGCGGATTGGCCACCACCGCGTCAAAGCGCAACTGCTTGGAGGGGTCTTCTTCCGTCAGGAGCGGCCAGTCGTTGGTGAGGGTGTCGCCGTGGAAGATCTGGAACTCGGAATCCTTTACCCCGTGCAACAGCATGTTCATACGGGCAAGGTTGTAGGTGGTGATGTTCTTCTCCTGGCCGTAGATGCGACCGATTTTACCACCGGTTTCCTCCATCTGCTTCTTCACATTCAGCAGCAGGGAACCGGAACCGCAGGCAAAGTCGAGCACGCTGTTGAGACTCTTCTTGGGACCGGTAGCAGGATCCTGACTGTCAAGGATGACGATACGCGAGAGGATGCTGGATATCTGTTGCGGCGTGTAGAATTCGCCCGCTTTCTGACCGGCATTGGCGGCAAACTGCCCTATGAGGTACTCGTAGGCATCGCCCAAAATGTCGTAGTCTTTGCTGAAAGTGACGAGATTCCCCTCCAACGTGGAGATGACCTTGCAGAGCATGGCATTCCGGGAGGTGTAATCCTTGCCGAGCTTTTCGGAGGCGAGGTTGATTTCAGAGAACAGGCCTTGCAAAGAACTCTCGAAAGATTCGTTCTCAATGTATTTGAACGCATCCTGAAGCGTGTCAAGAAGATCTTGACTTTGCGTGCGGGCCAGTTCGTAGATGTTGTTCCACAGATATTTGGGGTCGATGATGTAGTGCAGACTGCGCTGCATCTCGGCCTGGAAATCAGCCACATCAGCAGCATTCTCGTCACACCAGGTCTTGAGCGGATTCTTGGTGTCCGGGAAATCACTGCCGAGAATCTTCCGGGCCTCTTTCTCATAGTTTTCCGAAAGGTAGCGCAGAAAGAGCAGCGAGAGCATATAGTCGCGGAAGTTGTCGGCGGTCATGGCGCCACGGAGGGTGTCGGCCACATTCCAGAGTGCGGCAAAGAGTTTCTGTTTTTCCTGTGCGTTGAGACGGTTGGTTTCGTTGTTTTCCATATTGCGTTTTGAATTTCGCTGTTTATGATTTTTTTAATACAATTCTTACATACTGTGTTCATTCCCGAACACGTTTTATCCAATCCATGAAGATTGTTTTCGGCAGTCTGGGATTGATATCCAGCAAGTGTTCGAGACGAGAGGCCATTTCCATACCAGTCAAAAGCCCTTCCTTGACAAAATGATCGGCGAGATAAAGGATGCCCGACACCATCACACCTTCATCTTCGGCATGGTTGCGTAGCTTGCGGTCACCGGTGAGCATTCGGTAGTTGTTGTCTTTAGCGTACTTCAAGACTGCACAGTCCGTAATTGTCAAGTTGGACTTGCTCGCGAACTTACCATAATAAGAGAAAAGGTCAGAGGCTTCTTTCCCTTCGAATGAGAATACCGCCAAATGTCCTTCCTCTACCATTCGGTCAACAATAGGTCGTTCGTATGGAGACCTATGCAGCTCAGCAATAACATAGTCCACGGTGTGGAAATGAACTGACGAAACCACCACCATTTCAAGCAGTCCTGCAGCATCCATATCAATGAGTATCTGAGTGTCGCTTACTACTATTTCCATTATGCAAGGGCAGTTTGAGCATTTACTTCATCAACGGAGGTGCCGAGCAGACTGGCGGCCTTCGATATGGAAATCATGCTGTCGGCTAACGCTTTATAGACCAGCCGTTCGAAACGCGACGACACTTCTTTGGGATAGACGCTTTCCTGCACACGCTTTTTCAGTTCTGTGTTGCGGTTCATGTCAATGCACAGCGATCTGTGAACACTTTCCGTGATAATCCCTATCTGTTTGGCTTTGACTAGAATGGCATCCACGGAAATACCAAAACCATTTTGGATAAGTTTCAGCTCCTTCCAGGACAGGTTCTTTCTGTGCTCGCCTAACAATGATTTCAAGACCGCTGAGGGCAACAGCACCTCATTGGCAAACACGTTACACAGACGTTCCACATCGGCATCCTCGTCAAAAGCCAGTATCAGATGTGCCAACTCGTGGAAAAGGGTCAGTCTTCTACGCTCTGAAATCAAATTTCGGTTCAATACAATCACCGGCAAACCAAGGTTTCGCACACAACTGCCGTCGAACTTCGGGTCAGAATCGATTTCGATTACCTTCACCCCGTTACTTTCCAGCACCTCGATAGGGGTGGAGAGGCAGTCAATCCCCAAATTCAGATCCTGACGAAAACGAGCACCAAGCGACCTCGCATCGTTGTCAGTTCGCAGGAGTATATCGCTATATGACAAGCCAAACCGCACACTCTCGTGGGTGATGGCCTCAATTTCCTGGTATTTCTCGATGGAAAGGGCAATGCTCTCTTTGATGGAGGTCTCTTTCTTGACGGGAAGGCTTGACCGTTTGCGAAACTCGAAACTGTTGGGGTCTATGTTTACCGTGAATGGTCGGAAGAAGTAGTCCACATCGAAATCCAAGGCCTCAGCGATGGCAATCAAGTTCTGGCTTGACGGAAGCATCTTGCCTGTTTCGTATTTGGCGATGGCATTGCTTGAGATTCTTCCATCCAAGCGCGAACAGAGCTCTCTCTGAGAGTATCCACGGATTTTACGTGCGTTTATAAGCCGTTGTGCAAAAGTCTTTTCCATACTTTTCTTGATGTTCTTTCATTGTTTGCTTTGGTGTGCAAAAATACAAAATTATTTTAAATATGCACACCATAATGCAATTTGAAATTTATTCTTCTCCTCATTGCTCATTGCTCATTGCAAATTGCGGGAACAGTTTCTGCATCAGCCCTTTCTTGTGTTCCTTGAGCGCTTCCACCTTCCGCTGCTGCGCGGCAATCCCCTCGTCCAAGGACGAAAGACAGGAGGCGATTTTTTGTTGCTCTGAAGGTGTAGGTTTCAGGACTGGCAGACCAAAAAAGTCATTTGTAGGAACATTCAAAAGGCCATGATTTCTTGCTCCTTCTTGAGCTATAGACATAATCTCTTTATCTAATATGCCAGCATCAAAGTATTGTTCCCAATAATCAACAGCTTTCGAATCCTTGCATCGGAAGCAAATATAAAGTGTAGACACAACCCCTTTGTCGTATAATTTGAGAGGCTTGATAGCTCCAACGGGCTTCCCTTGTGAACTACTCTTATTGTATGCGAAATCACCTCTATGTAACAAATAGTAACCTGTCACGTCTGATGCAGCGACTGACTTCTTAAAGAATTCCAACTGGTTTATCAATCCGAATTGAGCAGAAATTGTAAGAACATTTTTATTATTTTCTGTATTCTTTTCCATTAGTCTGGTAAAAACATCTCCCAACTTCTTCACTTCCCATTCCCCTTCAAACCCCGGGAAGCGGAGTTTTGGCGTGGTCTCCCCTTCCTGCGGGAAGAGTTGCTGCATCAGGCCTTTTTTGTGGTCCTTGAGCGCCTGCAGCCGGTCCGCCTCCGCCCGGATGAGGTCGTCCACACTGCTCAGACACTCGGCGATCTTCTGCTGCTCGGGGAGAGAGGGGAGAAGATATTTGATTTTGGAAAATGCTTCATATTTAAGATTTAAGGTGTCATTTACCAATCCTTGAGAATGCTGGTGGAAAATAGCAATCATTTGATTCGTCTTGAACAAATAGTAATGAAATAAAGAATCAACTCCTTCGTTTGGTTTGCATACAGTATAAGCAGGACTAACAATTCCTTCAATATCGCAATGTACACATCTACCTTGCCACATTCTCATTGTATTATACGCAATGTCACCAATTGCAACTCGCAAGTACTTCGATTTATCTGAATTAGAATTGTCTTTCCTTTGGCTTTCACTCTGTAACATGAGCCCCTCTTCTCCGAGGCTTAACAAAGGAAGATCTCCTCTGTTTTTTTCTACTCTTTCTTGAAAAGAGTCTTCTATTCGTTTCACCTCCCACTCCCCATCAAATCCCGGGAACCGGAGTTCGGGAACCAATTTTCCCTTTTTCGTTTCGTTGTTCATTCCTAATTCCTAATTTCTAATTCCTAATTTCTAATTTCTAATTTCTAATTCCTAATTGCTCATTGATGTCAGCCATTGGGTGGCAGGCACTACGTGGATGGTTTCGTTATCTTTTTCAACCACCTCTTCGGTATTGAAGGTAATCAGGGTGAGTTTCCGGCAATTGAATTTCTTGGCGCCTTGCACCAAGCCATTGATTTCGCGCTGGCGTGTTTTCTCGGAAGTTATCTGGTAGCTCACCTGTATCAGCTCTTGTACCATGCCGTTTTTGGCCACTAAAAAATCCACCTCAAAAGACTTTTCCTTGTAGTAGAACACTTCGGCGTACTGGTGGTGATAACGGCGCAGTAGTTCGATGCACACTACATTCTCCAAACGCCATCCCAAGTTTTCGAGCGAGAAGGTGTCGTTGCGATCGCTTGCCATCGCCACATCCACCACATAGCATTTCTCGTTGCGAACCCGCTCGATGGCCTTATATGAGAACTTTTTTACCCCTACAAACAAAAAGGCCTCTTTCAAATAGCCGAAATACTTGTCGGCGGTATGGTTGGATATGCCAAACATCTTGCTGACGGATGTCGCTGAAAACTCCTGTGCGAAATTGTCGGCCAAGTAGGCAGCCATTTTTCTCAACACTTCTTCCTGCCGGATCTTGAAACGCCGCGTGATGTCGTTGCGGATAATGGCGTTGAACAACCCGTCGATATAGTTTTTGGGATTCTCTTCTTTCTGCAATTCGGGAAAACCACCTGTCGTCAGATACCTGTGCAGGGCATTTTGTCGCAAGCCAATGGCCTTGGTTGTGATGGAAGTGGTGTCAACTGCATTGATTCGGCAAAACTCAGCAAACGAGAAGGGATATAGTTCCACCTTGTTGTGGCGGCCTGTCAGATGTGTCATCAATTCATTTGACAGCAACTTGGAATTGGATCCCGTAAGGAAAATGCGTTTCCTTTGTCTAAGCAGTCGGTTGACAAACAAAGGCCACGATTCCACATTCTGGATTTCATCAAAAAACATAGCGTTTATATCGCCATAGACAATGTAAATGGCTTCCAGGAGTTTGTTTAAATCCTCGGTTTGTAGTGCCGCCAGCCGCTCGTCATCAAAATTCACAAACGCACACTCGACGGCATTGTCAAGCAAGAATTTTGTGCAAAGCGTGGATTTCCCGCTTCGTCTGACACCGATGACTACTTGTGCCAAACTGCTGTTTGGCGACAGTTGGGAAGCTTCGAGGCGTTCACAGAAGGAACTCATGTCCTCAGACATGATCTCCTCGCGCTGGTCGGCTATGATCTTGGCTAATTCTTCTACTAACATACTTCGAAAATTTTCTGCAAAGATACAATTAAATTCCTTATTTTCTCAATTCTATCTCTTTAAACTTCCTTATTTTCCCAATTGTCACCTTGTAAATTTCCTTATTGTTTGTTAATGAAAATTATGTATATTGTTGAAAATCACTGGTTTAATAGCTTTTTCACAACTTTTCAAGATTATTCACGTCATCGATTGCTAATTGTTTCATTTTCTTTTTGTTATGTTTTCAGTGTAGTTTTAGTCCGTCACGTAAGCGCTAAACCCTTCAATCTTGCGTCCTGAAGCGAGTCGGTTGAAATGCGGGGCAAGTTCATTCATAAGGCTCTCTTTCGCTGCCTTGCGCGCTTTCCAACCCATGGGGGCAAAGAGTTCGTTCAGTTTGTCTTCGTCAATGCGCGCAAAGCGGATGGTCTCGGTGATGAAGGCAAGCAGGCTTTCCTTGTCAATACCGTAATTCTCGGCCATAGCGGCAAACGTCTCATTAATCATTTTCTCCTTAAAGGCCTGATATCCTTCTTTCACCTCCTGGTCGGACATGGCAGTGCCGAGAGGCAACGAGTCGATATAGGCGGCGATATACTCTTTCTCGTCCGCCACTTCCGTGCTGGAGGTGAGAATGGAGAGCAATTGCTCCTTGGTCATCTTTTGCTTGTGCGTGGGACGCGTGTAGAGGGAAATCAAGTGCATAATGTAATCGTAATCGATCACCGTGGAGGCGAAGAGTACGAGTTCGAAGTCGTAATCCTTATACTTGGAATCTTCGGGATTGGGGCTTTGGGCAAGATTCGCCTTTATCTCTTTGGCGGTTTCCAAATATGCGCCGCGGAAAGCACGCAGGGTGTCGTCGTCGAGGTCTTTTTGAATGGCCTGCCGCTGTTCGGGCGTAAGATCGGTGTATTGGTCGAGCCGTGTCTTGAGCGCCTGAACCTTCTTGAAGGCTTCGATGAAGTCCATCTTGGCCTCCGTGCCGGCCAAATTGCCCACCTCAGCAGGTGTGCAGTCAAGATTGTGCCCGTTCATCGTGGATACAAGTGCTTGTACGGCATTGTGATACTCCTGGATGACTTCGGATGCGGGGGCCACGAGCCAGATTCTCCTCTCGGCTTCCACATCGGTGCCGGAGAAAAGTGTGATGGCTTCATCCACACGATCGCGCAGGTCCCTGTAGCAAATGATGTTGCCGTAAGGTTTGGTGGCATTGAGAATGCGGTTGGTTCTGGAAAATGCCTGGATAAGCGAATGGTGCTTGAGATCCTTGTCCACATAGAGGGTGTTGAGGTATTTGGAGTCGAAACCGGTGAGCAGCATATCCACCACAATGACGATGTCGATTTTCTTGTCTCGCGACACGACGGAGTTAGGGTACTTTTGATCCTTGATTCGCTTTTGCACATCACGGTAGTAGTCGTCAAAATTGTTCACGGAGTGATTCGTGCCAAACCGGATGTTGTATTGCGTAATGATACTGCTGAGCGCCGATTTTTTGCCGGAAGGATTCGTTTGGAGATCCCACTTTTCCTGTTCGAGGTCTTCTTGCAGCTGCTCAATGTCTTTGTTGCCTTCGGCCGGAGGAGTGAAGACACAAGCAATGTTGAGCGGTTTGTAATCGGGATCGGTGACCAAAAGCAGATCCTGCTTGCGCTCGAAGATACGATGATATTCGATGGCGGAATCAATGGAATCAGTGGCAAATATCGCATTGAACCGGCGATGGTTAGTGGCGGCATCGTGTTTTTTCAAAATGTTCTCAACAATGGCCTCGCGGGTAGGCGTGACAACATGGTCTCCATTTTCAGCATGGTAGTAATCGATATGGAATTGAAGAACGTTCTTGTCGTCAATGGCATTGGTGATGGTATATTGGTGGAGTTGTTTCTGGAAGACATCTTTTGTGGTGACGTAGGAAGCCGTGGTCCCATCCACTTTTGTGTAGTAGCTATTGTCTTCGAAGATAGGCGTTCCTGTGAAGCCGAACATTTGAGCGTGTGGGAAGAACTCTTCAATGACGCGACGGTTCTCGCCAAACTGACTCCGGTGGCATTCGTCGAAAATAAAGACAATTCGTTTGTTTTGGAGCTTGCGAAGGCGTTCGACGTAATTCTGACGGTTGTTAGGATCCAGCGCAAGGCCAAGCTTCTGAATAGTGGTGACAATCACCTTGTCGGCATAGTCTTCAGAACACAGGCGGTTGACCAATGCACCGGTATTGACATTCTGCTCCACACAGCCTTCCTGGAATTTGTTGAACTCCTCGCGTGTCTGGGTGTCCAGATCCTTGCGGTCCACCACAAAGATGCACTTTGCAATGTCGCCGTTCCCCTTCAAAAGAGTAGAGGCCTTAAATGAGGTTAAGGTTTTCCCGGAACCCGTGGTATGCCAAATGTAACCATTGCCGGAGTCATTGTCCACACACTGAAGAATACTTTCCACTGCGTATATCTGATAGGGGCGCATCACCATCATCTGCCGGGTGCTTTGCACGAGAACCATGTATCGGCTGATAAGACGACCAAGTGTACATTTTGGCAACATAATGGATGTGAAGGAATGGAGATCCAAAACCTTGTGTCCCTCACGGGTGGCCGCCCGACAAACCGGAAGGTATTGCTCGTCTGCATCGAATTTGAAAAAGTCGTCGTTGTTGTTGGCGAAATAAAGCGTGCTGGAAGCCCCATTGCTCACCACAAACAGTTGCATGAAGCACATAATCGTGTTGGTGTAACCATTGCCACGATCTTTTTTGTATTTGGCTATCTGCTCAATGGCCTTGACGGGGGAGATGACCACATCTTTGAGCTCGATTTGTACAAGCGGAAGGCCGTTGATGAGGATAACCACATCATAACGGTGATTGCTGTCTTCAGTGTTGATGCGAAGCTGATTGCACACTTCGTAAGTGTTTTTACACCAGTCCTTGATATTGACAAGCGTATAGTTGAGCGGAGTGCCGTCGTCGCGAATGAACGTCTGTTTTTCGCGTAGCAACTGTGACGCTTTGAAAACATCGGGCGTGATGATTTCACCGAGGAGTCTCTCGAATTCGTGGTCAGAGAGATGTACGAAGTTAAGGCGTTCAAATTTCTCACGAAAGTTATTCCGAAGAGATTCTGAGTTACGGATGTCGTTGCGATAAACGTAATTCAGTTCTTGTAATTGTTCGATGAACTGTTGCTCAATTTGTGCTTCTTTTTGACTCATAGCCTTGTTCTTGTTTTTATCACTCTGACAGCGATCGATGACCTTGATGCGGATGTCCGCGTTTTTGGAATTCGGCATAACACGATACTTTTATGGCAAATAAGGTTGCAAAAGTAGCATTTTTCGGAACATGTTGGCTGCAGAAACGGATTCCCCCAAAAAATCCTATCTTTGCCACCCAAAAAGAATCCATCATGGTCATCCTCTTTAACAAACCCTACGGCGTGCTGAGCCAGTTCACCCCTGAGGCGGGGCACCGGGCCCTCAACGAGTTCGGATTTCCGCAGGGCGTCTATGCCGCGGGACGGCTCGACCACGACAGCGAGGGCGCCCTGCTGCTGACGGACGACGGTCGGCTGATCAAGCAGTTGCTGGACCCAAAGAATGCCCACCCGCGCACCTACCTTGCCCAAGTGGATGGCGAAATCACCGACGAAGCCCTTCAACAGCTGCGGAAAGGGGTCGTCATCAAGGGCTACCGCACCCGTCCCTGCAAGGCCGAACGAACCCTGCCGCCAGAAAACCTCTGGGAGCGCGTGCCGCCTATCCGCTATCGTGCCAACATCCCCACCAGCTGGGTCCGCCTCACCCTCACCGAAGGCAAAAACCGCCAAGTCCGCCATATGACCGCCGCCGTCGGCTTCCCGACCCTGCGGCTCATTCGCGTCCAAATCGGCGACCTTAGTCTGGGCGAACTCCAACCAGGCGAGTGGAGAGTTGTTTAACTGGGATCAACAGACATTCGTACATAACAATGAGTGATGCCATGGCGGATGATAACTTTGCCAAAATGCTTGAATCAAAGTGATATTGTGGAATCCAGTTGACGGCTGGGCTCGTGGCAATATTACCCCCCCCCAAAAAAAAAACAATACGAACACAGATTATACAGATGATGTGTGTTGTCCCTGTCCATGCGTGTCCGCATACATACCACAATTAGGGCATAGAATCAAAGTCGATGCAGTTAAGATAAAAATATGCTTCACCTATAAAACCAGTGGCAATCTATTCATAAATTCCCCATTCCGCACTGATTCCATTTGTGGCAATCACTTCCTTGAATCTTGCGCGTTGTTCCTTGGAGGACGGCATCGGAATTGTTATGGGCCTTTTCTTGCCTTTTATGTAAAGGAACAGGTCCATTGCGTCATAGGTAACGAAACTTTTGCCCAAATCCAAATCCCTGATATGTTCTACTTGGTCGTATGGAATAATTGTCTTGAAAGGGAAAGGCCATAATGGACGAATGATGACTATACAGTCGTCATATACATTGAGTTGCATAACATAATGGCATAGAAGAGGGAAAATCAGAATTGGAAATAGATGAACGGTTGCAAGTCTGCTGTAACGAACTGGTATAGGACAAAAATGACAACAACAACGATGATTCCGATGACCCATACGGGCAATAGGGCGAAGTTCATCCGATACCAGCGCTTCCAACGGTCGGGGAGCCAGTGGATGACCATCCCAATAATGAAGAGAATGAAAACCGTGCGATAATTGTACAATATATCGGGGATCACACTCACATTCCAGGAACTACCGATGCTGTTGACCATGCTCTTGGCTGTGTTCCAGGCAGTCTCGTTGGCCAACGCTGGATCAAGATTGGAGCCAGACCGGAAGAAAAGACGCGTGAAGGTGATAAAAACGAAGGTCTGCGCGATGCCCCATACTTTGTCCAGCCAAGGCACATCCCGTTTAGGGAAGAGGAGCGTATAGATCGACTTAATCAGTGTGCCTGCAGTCATCACACCTGTCCATACGCATGCAATACGTAAGATGGGTGCAGGGAAGAAGTGGTTGCAAATCATGAAGATGGCAAAGATGCCACCGATGATGAGCGGTTTCACCAAGTTGTGACAGTGACGCCAGATCTTGTAGCCGATGATGCCCAACCCGTTGAGTCCACCCCAAATCATGAAATTCCAGGAAGCGCCATGCCACAAACCTCCCAACAACATCGTATTCATATTGTTAAGGTTAGTGCTGATGACCAATCTTGCTTTTTTGGAGGCTAAGGATATGATGGTCAGCACCACGGCCAAGGTGATGATGATGGAGGTGATGACCATACTCTTAGTGAGCATGATGATGACAAAAGCAATAAAGAGAATGCAGAAGTAGGTGCCAAAGGTGGCGTTGCGGTTACCGCCTAATGGGATGTAGAGATAGTCTTTTAACCAGTTGGAGAGTGATATGTGCCATCGTTTCCAGAAGTTGCCTGGGTTGGTAGCCTTGTAGGGCGAGTTGAAGTTCTTGGGCAGATGGAAACCCATCAGCATGGCCACGCCAATGGCAATGTCGGTATAACCGGAGAAGTCGGCATACACTTGCAACGAGTAGATGAAGAGTGCCGAGAGATTTTCAAAAGGTGTGAACAAGGAGGGATTATTGAAGACCCTGTCCACAAAGTTGACTGCCAAGTAGTCGCTCATGATCAGCTTTTTGGCTAATCCGTTTAGGATCCAGAAGACAGCGATGCCGAATTGGCGCTTACTGAGGGAGTAGGGTTTGTATAGTTGCGGCACGAAGCTGTCGGCACGTACAATGGGGCCTGCCACTAACTGTGGGAAGAAGGTGACATAGAACCCAAAGTCCAAGATGTTGCTAACGTGCGCCACCTTCCGGCGATAGACATCCACCACATAGCTGATATTTTGGAAGGTGAAAAAGGATATGCCCACAGGCAATAGTATCTTTGATGCATCAAAGTAGTTGCTGTTGGTCAGGTCGTTGGTCCATTGAGCCAGCCAATTGATGACTTCATAATGACTGTTGACGATGGTGTTGTAGGCGTCTGTGAAGAAGTAGGCGTATTTGAAATAGCAGAGGATGGCAAGATTGAGCACCACACCGATAATCATGTATGTCTTGCGCGCCCACTGTCGCGGAGATTTGTCTATCTGTATGCCAATGACATAATTGTATAGTACATCAAAAATCAAGATGAGCACAAAGAGTCCGCTGGTCTTGTAGTAAAAGAAGACACTGGCGAAGAAGAGGAAGGAGTTGCGGAGCAGTCGTTTGCGGTGAAAAATCGTGAATAGAGCGAACACAAGGGCGAAGAATGCCCAGAAGTTGAATTGTGTGAACAACAGCGGGTGCGCTTGGTCAAAAGAGAAAATGTTATACAGAAATATCTTGAGGTTTTCCCACGTCATTTTAATATTGCTTTATTTCGTTGATGAAAGCCTCGAAGAGGAGGTCGCCGAGTTGCTGATAGCCTGCCGCCGTGAAGTGTACATAGTCTTTCTGTGCCAAACCCTTTTTGCGCCAAGTGTCCATGGAGCGCAATCCGCCCATGATATGAAACTGGTCCCACACGGCTCCACCAGTCAAGTCGGCAAGTCGGTGCATGACCTCGCTAACTGCTGGGCCTGTGGGGTTTACATAGTATTTGCCTTTCTTACCCTTTTTCCAAGTGTCGTTGTTTGACAGGAAAATGAAGGCGCAGTCGGGGTTTGCCTCCCGTATGCGTGCCACCAATTCCAGATAATTTCGCTTGAAGGCTAAGGAGTCGAAGGTGCTCCCGTAAGCGTCATTCACCCCGATGCCAAAAATGACCAAGTCGGGTTTGATGAGCTCCATGTCGCGGACAAAGTTCTTGCATCGCAGATAGGAGGTTACCTGCGCTCCGTTAACGCCGATGGAGGAGACGGTGATTCCCGCGCGTCCGTTGCGCAACAGGATGCCTTCCACCTCGAAAGTGTCTTTAGGGCTACACGGGAAATGGATGGTGAAGTCTGTGACAGGCTCATCAAGGTAGTAGAAGTAACGGTCGTGTGCCAGATCTTCGGAATCGGGGAAATGATAGATGGTGTCGTATTGCAGGATTGGATCGATGGGCCATCCGTGTGCAGCGCCCAGGAGGATGATGGTGTCGGCGTAGAAGTCGTAGTCCGGGGCGTTCATTTTGACGGAGATGCTGTTGGCGGTGTCGGAACACCAAACAGCAATGCCACTGCCGCCCAAGGGGAAGGTGTAGCTCTGATAGACATTGCGAATAAGGTTGAAAGTGGCCCTCTTGCTGATCTTATAGTCGGCTGGATTATTGCAGTTGGTGGCGGCAGAGTAGGGGAAGATGAACCCCCGGGCTGCGGGAGGTGCTCCATAGGCGTCTAAAAGCCGCGAGCGAAACCTATGTGTCATAGTACCTGCCTGCACATGAGAGGCCCCGATGTGCAATATGTGGAGGTGACCCTCCTTGCGCTCCATGACTCCTGACAGTTTCTCAAAGAATCGCACCAGACTCATACTGTCTTTTCCCCAATCCAAATGGTTCAGGTCGTAGCGTATGTATGGGTTCTCCACGCCACTGTCCTCTACAAGGTCGGTGTCGCTGATAATGACATTCGTGGTGTCAACTGTCAGTATGGTGTCGGTGACGAGGGGAATCTGCGGGATAGAGTCCTCCGCAGTGATGTCAACCTGCCCGAAACAATAGGCCGCCAGACTGAGAAAAAAGAACAAAAAAACTATTGCACGGATTCGTTCCATAGCGTTTCGTATTGTTCTGGAGTTAGGTTCTTGCGTGTGCGGTAAAATTCGTACATGGTGGCGAAGTTATCGGCCAGTATGTTGCCCACCTTTCGGGCTCCTGCAGGGGTGAAGTGCACATAGTCGGGTCCAGCCAGACCGTTTCGCACCCAGGAAACCATGGAGTTTTCACCGCCCATGACTTCGTATATGTCCCAATATGCCGCATTGTTGCGCAATGCAATGGTCCGCAAACTGTCAATCAGTCTCGGCAGCATAGGGTAAGTGCGCATGGAACCGCCACTGCTCTTGCTCATGTCTGAGGGGCCGATGAACAATAATGTGGCATTAGGGCATGCCCTTCGCACGTAACGTATTTGATGTTCTATGCTGACCAAGTATTTGTTCAGGGATTTGTCGTTGTAGATAATGGGCACGGAGTTGCCACCGAACTGTAGAATGATCATCCCAACATTGGCTTCGCGATAACAGGCCCGCAGCAAGGTGTCAGTGATGAGCGAGAATTGGTTGCCAGAGGAGGCGCGCAATGGGATGTTGTCCACTGCTACACCCGGACCGTTGTCGAGAAAAATACCGTAGATGTCGGCATTGCCCCGCATGGCAATGCGCAGCGAAGAGGTGGCACTGTCCATCTGCCATCGGAATGTGTGCACCCCCGTTTGCTCTGAGAAAAGCGTGTCGCGGAAGGAACCGTTGCGGTCGCTGAGGGTGGCAGTCAGGTTGCCGTTGCGGTCGTTGTAGAGCATGGTGACCGTCGAGAATTTCTTGACGCGCCCGTCTGTGTCCTTGTGCTTGGATGCTACCGCATTGAAGGTGGCCGCCCCGGCAAGCTGATAACATTTGCACATGAGGCCGTAGTTGCCGTTGGCCCGCGCACCCTCTCCATAGGAGGTGTGCAGAATGAGGTCGCCAGAAGCATATTGACTCACTGAGAAGGAGGGTATTGATTGGATGACAGGTACCAAACCGGGACCACCACCGCCAAAAGTGCGCTGGAAGAAACGCCGTATGTTGTCCGAAATACGATCCATCTCAATCTGTGAGTCCCCATAGTGCAGAATGCGCACTACCTCACCCATAGACTTGGCACTGGCCAATTTACGGAATAGCGGATCGAAAAAGGTGACGTCATCGTTGGGAAGATAAAAATGCCCCACTCCCTCTGTGATGACCTCCCGATATTGTTCTAAAGTGTCCCTGATACTGTTCAAATGTGCCAACTCCACAGAGTCCACCTCGGGCACCAGACTGTCGATGTCTTTGAGGGTCGTGTCCCCTACCAGCACATTCTCTATGGTTGGGAAGCGCAATTCCGCAGTCCCGACCTTCACACCTTCTTTGGGAAAGAAGTAACATATTGCACCTAATGCAAAGATTATCAAAAAGATGAATATTAAGACACGATACGGTTTCATCGCTATTACGACCACTTTTTTTAAGGGTGCAAAAATAATAAAACAATAGAGACACTGAATGTTTTTTAAATGTAAAATTAAATATAATTATATGTTTATCCTTTTTCTTTCAGGTATATGCGGTGTATAAGCATAACAAAACAACATCTCTCAGGCAGAAAGGCAGGTAGTATGGGCGTCTGACGACATGTGTTGAAAGAAACAGTCGTAAAGGGAGGGGTTATCGACTGAAAATATGGTTCATGGTGATGGCGGCGGCAACGGCGGCGTTGAGGGATTCTGCAGATGGCCGACCAGGGTTGACTTTTGAGATGGTGACACGCTCTGTAACGAGGGCGGCTACCTCAGGTGTGATGCCGTTGGACTCATTGCCAATAATGAGGATGTCATCATGCCTGGGTACGAATTCGGACAGCGGATGGCCATTCATGAATGTACCAATGACACGACGGGTGTCGGCTGCTTCTTTTAGAAAAGGCACCAAGGGTGTGTAACTCAGCTCCACAAAACAGAAGGAACCCATTGTGGCCTGAATGGTCTTAGGATTATAAAATTCCACACAATCGGGAGAGCAAACAATGTGTCGGATGTCAAACCAGTCGGCGGTGCGGATGATGGTGCCCATGTTGCCCGGGTCGGAGATGTGGTCTAAGATGAGCAGCGGCTGTCTGTCGGTTGGAGAGGGCAGGGTGGGCTGCTTCTGTCGCGCAATGGCCAAGATCTCTGGCGATGTGCTCATGCAGCTGATGCATTCCAGCTCGGTGGATAAACCCACCGTGACGGGCCCTTTCCTCGACAATATGGGATTGCGAGCCAAACAAGCTTCAGTGGCCAAAATTTCCACGACCTCAAAGCCAGAAGCAAGGAGCGTCTCCACACTTTTGCATCCTTCCACCAAAAAGAGACCTTCCGCATCACGGAATTTCTTCTGATGCAGCTTGCGGATACGGGAAATTTGTTTCTTGCTAATCATGTAAATGCTCAAAGGTGCGGAAGCGCTGTTTGTACTCCTCGGGGATAACAATCCCTTTCATAGTGGCGCGGTCGATGCCCGCCAGCACACACTCGCATGTGGTCTTGACTCTATTCGTACGGGTGTCGCGTAACTGCTGCTCCATGCGAAAACTCTTGTTCCCAATAACAGTGACCTTCGATTCGCAAACTAATTGGTCGTGAAAGGTGATGCTGTCTTTGAAGTCCATACCCACGTGCACCAACACCAAATCAAAGGTGGTCCAGTCAATGACAGTGTCCAATACGTGTTCCAAATAGTTGCTGCGGCCGAAGTCAAAATAATGGCACTGCGCCCCGTTGTTGACGTGCGCAAAAGGGTCCAAGTCGCTCATGCGAATCTGTATCGGAACTGAAAATTGAAAGAGATCCATGAAGAAGCAGGTAAAAAAAAGAAGGCCTTAAAGCCTTCGTTGTTCGATTAGAGAGCGTTGATTTTCTTCATCAAACCAGACTTGAGGTTGGCAGCTTTATTCTTATGAATCATACCCTTCTTGGCAAGTTTGTCAATCATGGATGTCATAGCGGAAAGCTTCTGAGTGGCTTCGTCCTTATCCGTGATGGAACGAATGTTCTTCAATGCGTTACGCATGGTCTTGGAATAATAACGGTTCGCCTGTCTCTTTCTCTCGTTTGCTCTAATTCTTTTGATGGATGACTTATGATTTGCCATTTCTTACGTTGTTTGTTGTTGATTTTTTATGCTATAATTTAGAGCGGCAAAAGTACACTTTTTTTTCAAAAATTCAACAATAGTCTGTTTTTATTTTTGATATTTGATTATTAGTTAGTTATATGTTTGTCTCTTATCTAAAAAAGGAAAGGGGCGATAGAAGCCCCTCCCTTGTTGGCGGTTGCAAGACCGTTTTTTGTAAACTTTGACGCAAGATGTTAGTATTCCATCATGGGGTCAAGTTCCTTGGCCTGGTCAATCATCTTTTCCAATTCAGCGACAGAAGGCACGCGGTTGCAGAGGTTCTTTGCGTTGTTGACCTCGACCATCTTAGGCTGGAGATTGGCGGCCACACGATGGCGGAACTCCTTGACAGTGTCCACGCCAGAAGCTTCGAGTAATTCGGCGAATTGGCCGGCTACACCCTTGATGCGGAAAAGGTCGGCATGGTTAGCCCATTTTAAAATCAACTTAGGACTGATACCTGTGGCCTCTGCCAATGCGGCACGCCCTGCTGGTTTTGCACATTTAGTGAGCAATTCTTCTGTCGTATTGATGCCAACCTCGCTTAATTTATCCGCATAAGCCTGGCCAATACCTTCAATTTGATCGATTTTGTAAGCCATATTTCTAATTTTATTGGTTCTGCCTACTCTGTTTTGGATTTTCAGCATTCTCCATAAGCATGCTGCAAAGATACTATTTTTTGGGATATGTCGTCTTGTCATGTTCTTTTTTAATTAATATGAAAAATTTCTCCTAACTTTCATATACATAACGATGTGCATCTTATTGGAATGCATAGCGTTTAGTTTAAGCTCATTTTAGAGTTGATTTTTTCAATCGAAATTGTTATTTTTGCCCTCTTGATTCTTAAATCTTATCATTATGGATGAATTAACTGCTAAACGGATAGCTCAATGGTTGTCTGGACCATATGATGCTGAGACCAAAAGAGAAATTAAACGTTTGCAAAAAGAAGACACTAAAACACTTGAAGATGCCTTCTATTGTGACTTGGAATTTGGGACTGGCGGTATGCGCGGCATCATTGGTGTCGGCACAAACCGCATGAACAAATACACCGTAGGTGCTGCGGCCCAAGGTATTGCCAATTTCCTAAAGGAAACAGTGGAAGAACTCCCCAAAATTGTTATCTCTTACGATTCGCGGATAAAAAGCGCTGATTTCGCTAAAATCTCCGCAGACATCTTTTCTGCCAATGGCATCATGACCTATCTGTTTGACGATATTCGCCCAACCCCCGAGCTGTCGTTTGCCGTTAGAGAACTACAGTGCGATGCCGGTGTCATGATTACCGCATCCCACAATCCGAAAGAATATAACGGCTACAAGGTCTATTGGAAGGATGGCGGCCAACTGGTACCCCCGCAAGACAAACAGGTGATGAACCATGTGAAGGCAGTGGACGACATCTCCAAGATCCTTTGGAAACGTGACGCTAAACTGGTGACTAAAATTGGCAAGAAGATCGACGACATTTACCTGAAACAGGTGCGTAGTCTCTCAATCCATCTTCCAAAATCTGAAAGAGCAAAGAATCTGAAGATCGTATATACTCCCTTGCATGGAACCGGTATTGCCTTGGTGCCTAAAGCGTTGAAACGATTCGGCTTCAATAATGTTACGGTAGTTGAGGAACAGGCCATTCCTGACGGGACCTTCCCCACGGTAGTGTACCCTAATCCCGAGGAAGCTGAAGCCTTGAAGATGTCATTGGAATACGCCGAGCGTATTCAGGCCGACCTCGTGCTGGCCACTGACCCGGATGCTGACCGCGTGGGCATCGCTGTGCGCAATGCTGAGGGGAAGATGCAACTTTTAAATGGCAACCAGACTGCCACCCTGCTCGTCAACTATGTGCTGGAACATAGACTTAAGCCGGGGAATGATATCCGCAATCCCTATATCGTAAAGACGATTGTGACCACCGACCTTTTGTGCGATATGGCACTGAGCTATAACATTGAATGTCGCGAGGTGCTCACCGGCTTCAAGTATATTGCCGAAACTATTCGTAAGCTCGAAGGAAACGGCACCTATCTCGTGGGTGGCGAGGAGAGCTATGGTTACCTGGTTGGCGACTTCGTGCGCGATAAGGATGCCGTGTCAGCCTGCTGCTTGATTGCTGAGATGGCCGCTTGCTATATGGTGACCCATCGCGACAATCATCGGCTGCTCACCGAAGTGCTGGACGATATTTACCGTAAGTATGGCCTCTACCGCGAAGGGTTGGTTTCCTTGACCAAGAAAGGACAGGATGGGCTACAGGAGATCCAGAAAATGATGGACAACTTTCGACAGAACCCGCCCCAGTCCATTGCCGGCATTGAGGTGATCAAGATGCATGACATCCTGCTTCAGAAGTATTACGACTATCGCTACGATACCAATGGTCCGCTGAACCTGCCCGTCTCCAATGTGTTGCAGTTCTTCCTGCGCGATGGCAGCAAGGTCACTGTCCGCCCATCGGGTACGGAGCCTAAAATCAAGTTCTACTTTAGCGTGGTCGGGCGGGTCGCCAAACGCAATGAACTGGAACCGATGAAAGCACAACTTGCCCAAAAGATTGAAGATCTGAAAGCCGCTGTGCTCGCTTTCTAATAGCCAAAACTAATTTTCGTTATAATATGATTAATCAAAAACTTATCAATCCCCAAAGCATCGTAGTAGTCGGTGCTTCTTCCAATGTCCAGAAACCTGGTGGCAAAGTGTTGAAAAACCTTTTGCAAAGTAACTTCAAGGGTACCGTGTATGCCGTTAATCCTAAAGAAGATGAGGTGCAGGGTATCCATTGCTACAAGCAAGTGGAGGATTTGCCACAGGTGGACTGCGCCATACTGGCCATCGCCGCAAAGTTCTGCCCCCATACTGTGGATGTGCTCGCCAAAGAGAAAGAAACAGGCGGCTTTATTATCGTCTCTGCCGGTTTCGGCGAGGAAAATGAGGAGGGTGCACGTCTGGAAAAACAGATTGTGGACACCATCAACAGTGTGAACGGTTCGCTGATAGGCCCCAATTGTACGGGTTTTCTCAATACCAACTATTGTGGCGCTTTCGATGCCCCGATCCCGACCCTCGACCCGAAAGGCGTGGAGTTTATTACAGGTTCTGGTGCCACAGCCGTATTTATTAAGGAATATGGGATGTCTAATGGATTGACATTCAGTAGTGTGTGGGCGGTTGGCAATTCTGCTCAGATGGGTATCGAGGAGGTTCTTGAGCATTTGGATGTCACATTCGATTCGGAGAAGAGTTCCCGTATCATCATGCTCTACATGGAGAAGGTGTCCAACCCGCAGAAACTGCTGAAGCATTCCCGCTCACTGATCCACAAGGGTTGTCGCATTGCCGCCATTAAGGCGGGCAGTTCAGCCGCCGGCAGTCGCGCCGCCTCCTCCCACACAGGAGCGCTGGCCACTTCCGATGAGGCTGTGGAAGCCCTATTCCGCAAAGCGGGTATCGTACGTTGCCACAACCGTCAGGAACTGACCACCGTGTGCGGCATCTTCACCTATCCTGAAATAAAAGGGAAGAACATTGCCGTCATAACCCACGCCGGCGGTCCGGCCGTGATGCTGACCGACGTGCTCTCTAACAATGGATTGGAGGTGCCCCATATAGAAGGACCTGCCGCCGATGCGCTACTCTCCAAATTGTTTGGAGGCTCTTCCGTGGGCAATCCCATCGATTTCCTCGCCACGGGTACTGCTGAACAGCTGGGTCATATCATCGATGCTTGTGAGAACGATTTCGACAATATCGATGCCATGTGCGTCATCTTCGGTTCACCGGGTCTCTTTGCCAACTGGGAGGTGTACGATGTCCTCGACCAGAAGATGAAGACCTGCAAGAAACCGATCTTCCCGATTCTGCCTTCCATCATCAATGTGAAAGATGAGATTCAAGACTTTATCACAAATAAACATCATGTTAATTTTCCAGAAGAGTGCGTGTTTGGCAATGCGTTGGCTAAGGTGGTTAATACCCCTAAGCCGCAACCCGAAGGGGTGGAGCAACCCGCGGTGGATGTGGCTCGCATACGCAAGACCATCGACCGCTGCCAAAGCGGCTATCTCGAGATTGCCGACTATAACGAGTTGCTGGATGCTGCCGGTATCAGTCGCAAGAAATCCGTGGAGGTGGACAATAAAGGGGATGCTCTTGCCTTCGCCCAGGAGGTGGGCTGTTCCAAGGATGTGCCCTTGGTGATGAAAGTTGTCGGCCCGCTGCACAAGTCTGACGTGGGAGGCGTAACCCTTAATGTGAAAGACTTGGACACCGTCAGCAAGGAGTTCGACCGCCTGATGGCTATTCAAGATACTTACGCCGTGGAGATGTACCCGATGTTGGATGGTACAGATGTCTATATTGGCGCTATCCGCGATGAGAAGTTCGGGCACCAGATATTCTTTGGTCTGGGTGGTATCTTCATTGAAGTGCTTAAGGATGTGCAGTCGGCTTTGGCACCTATCACCGCTGACGAGGCCAAGGAGATGCTTAAGAAACTTCGTGGATACAAGATCTTGCAAGGTGTTCGCGGGCAGGAACCAGTGAACATGGATTTGTATGCCGACCAGATAGCCCGTGTGAGCGCTTTGGTGCAGGCCGCTCCCGAGATCGTGGAGATGGACCTCAACCCGCTGCTCGGCAACCCGCGCTATGTGACCGCTGTGGATGCCCGTATCCGCATCGAGAAATAGATCCCCGAGACTTACCCCCAGGCTGCACTGCGTTTAGTCTGGGGGTGTTGAGACCACGCCTCTCCGAGGCGTGGCGGAGTGGCGTGGTGACGGACGATGTGCTGTCGCCTTAGGGGGTGTGTGCCATGATACCCGTGACTTGCCCGCTGCGAAATGGAGGAGCCCCACAAGATGCCATCGGATAACGACACATAGATGCCATCCTGTATATAACCTCCTTAAAAAATGAGTAAATTTACTCATTGCGCGGATTTGAATTTTTTTCACTTTTGCCCGTTGAGTTTTTACACGCTGAAAAGTATAACTAAAAAATATCCGTATGAAAAAAGCTTTACTCTATTTGATGATCTTTTGCATGGGTCTTGTCCCCAATGCATTGAAAGCCCAAACCACTATCACTATAGGTTATGGCACCACATCCCATTATTCTACACCCGTAAACATGTACTGGGAGTACTCGTTGACACAGCAAATTTACACGGCGGAGGAGATCGGAATGGAGGGTGGTGGAACAATCCACTCGATCAGTTTCCATTATGCCTACACGGGATCTTTCACGTTGGACCACATTCAAGTCTATATGCTCAACACAGACAAAAGCACTTTTGACAATGATACCGATATGGTGCCCATGACTGCGCATGACTTGGTTTACGATGGCGCTCTCACCGCCACCGGAAACGGCTGGCTGACGCTCACCCTGCAACAGCCTTTCGTGTACGATGGGCGCAATCTGCTTGTCTGTTTTTACGATCCTTCCGATAGCATATCATATCCTGGCGATATTTATAGGTTCTATACTACGCAAACGAGCGGATCTTATAGGACATTGTCTTATTATAGCGATGATGTAGTGCCGGATGTTGCCAATCCTGCTAATCATGATAATGATGACCAATTGGTACGCAGTCGTTACCAAAACCGTGCCAATATCCGCCTCAACATTACCCCTGCGTCACAGTCGGTCTCCATTGGAAATGGCACAGGGGTTATCTCCTCAACCCCATTCATATCTGGTTATGGCTATTCGTTTATGGAGCAAATTTATACGGCTGAGGAGATAGCACAACCCGCTGGCGGCACAATTCAGACTGTCAGTTTCAAGATGCAATCGTCAACAACACAGACCAACCATATCACCCTCTACATGAAAAATGTCAGCAGGAGTACCTTCTCCAGCGCAACCGATTATGAGACGGTAACTGCCAGCGATGTTGTGTACGATGGAGACTGGGAACTTTCAGAAGGCTGGAACACCATAACCTTGACGGTTCCCTTTGAGTATGATGGCACCAGCAACCTGATGGTGGCCATGCATGAGAACACTTCGGGTTACAGTTACCGATATTTTTATTATACTTTTAAAAGTAACAGCACGATCTGTCAATATAGTAATACCCAAGACCCAGACCCCTACAATCTGTCTTCTTGGGCTGGCTCCTCCGGACGCGCTTCCTATCGCGCCAACATACAGCTTGGCATCATACCGAACGAAAGCAACAACGATGCTGTGGCTATAGGTGATGGTACAATATTATCCAACTTTTCTCCATATTTTACATACTATAACTATTCGTTTACGGAACAGCTATATACGGCTGCGGAGGTTGGGAAACCGGCGGGAGGCACCGTCAAGAGCATTAGCTTCAACATGGACTCTGACGACCCCCAAACCAATCATGTCACCGTATATCTGAAGAATACAACAAAAAGCAAATTTTTCTACACTTCGGACTACGAAGCGGTAACCGCCAATGATGTCGTCTTTGACGGCATGTACACTTTCCAACATGGCCAAAACACCATTCTCCTGGACGTGCCCTTTGAATACGACGGCATCAGCAATCTGATGGTGGCCATGCATGAAAACACGCCAGATTATGACCCCCGCAATTTTTATTCCACGATAAAGGACAGTTCCGTGTTGGTCTATTATAGCGACTCCTATGACCCGGATCCAAACAATCTCTCTTCTTATTCCGGCTTCAAAGACATCGGCCCTTCTCGATCCAACATCTCGATAGAGTTCTTTCCCTCAGAGGGTATCGGTCAAGCGACAACCTCATACAATTCTCTTCCTGTAAACATGTGGTACAACTACTCGCTGACCCAGCAGATCTACACGGCGGAGGAGATCGGGGTGACTAATGGCGGAACCATCAACGCCCTCAGTTTCCATTACGCCTATACCAATAGTTTTTCCCTGAACAATATAAAGGTGTATTTGGTAAACACATCCAAGAGCTCGTTCTCTTCCTCTACCGACATGGTGTCTGTGACGGCGGCCGACAATGTGTATGCCGGAACCTTCTCCGCCACAGGTCGGGGCTGGGTGACCATCACCCTTGACACGCCTTTCCAATATACGGGTGGTAACCTTGTTGTCTGTATGCTTGACACTACTAACGGATACCCGGGGGTGATTATAAGTTCTACTGCACTGGCACGGGGACATCACGTCAAGCCATTGGTTACTATAGCGACAGTTACCAGCCCAGCATCAACAGTATAACCTCTTTCAGTGGCTATAAAAACAGTTATTCCTATCGAGCCGACATTCGTTTCGACATCACGCCCAATGCGTGTGAAGCCCCTGCCAATTACTACTCGCAGCCTTATGCCACCGCAGCAGATCTTTCCTGGGGGAATGGCGCCGACAGTTATTCCTTGCGCTACAAGCCGGCCCGGGTCTGGTTGAGCGAGGATTTTGAAAGCTACTACGCCATGCCGGAGGGCTGGAGTTCCGTGGCCGGGACCGGTAGTGCCAGCTGGCGTATCGGCACAGGTGACGCACAGTCTGCTACCGGTACTGGTTCAGGCATGTTCAATGCACTCATCACCCATACGTCCAGAGGCAATTCCACTTATCTGGTTTCTCCCGTCATAGACTTAAGTGCCGCCCAACAAGCCACCCTGTCTTTCTCTTTCATTAACAGGGATTGGGCTGGAGACATTGATTCCCTGTATGTCCTCTATCGTGTGAACGGAGGCGCCTGGCAAATGCTGTACCACACGGCCGAGGCCCATGAAACGTGGACGTCGGTCACTATCCCGCTGGCTGGCCTTGCCGACAACTATCAGATAGCCTTCAAGATGTGTGACGACTATGGTTATGGCATTGGCATTGACGATGTGACCATCTTCGAGGAGATCCCCTCCGGGTGGATTGTCACCGACAACATCACGGACAACAATTACCAACTTGTTAACCTTGACAATGGCACCACTTATATCTGGCAGGTGCGTGGCAACTGCGGCACCACCCCTTCAACATGGTCGCCTTGCCAGACCTTTACCACCGGATGCGATATCTTGCAAACTCCATATACGGAGACTTTTGAAAATGATAACACGTTTGCCTGCTGGATACCTGTTTCGGGTGTGCAGCGCAGCACGGCAGCTACTTATCAAGGTGGCTATGCTTTGGCTTTTTCCGGAACCAATAATGATCTGATTATCCTCCCACGGGTGGATCAGCCTTACTCTGAATGTAAAATCACCTACTATATCCGTCCGAGCAGCTATGCCAACAGTGAGTGTGGCACTTTTGAGATAGGATATATGACCAATCCATCCGACACTAACACGTTTGTACCTATCAGCACCTACCAATACAACAACTGGACAGGCAACAGTTGGATTTTCAAGACCGAATACTTCTATTCCTACATACCTAACGATAATGTAGTCATAACTTTCCGCCATCAGGGAAGTGCGCCATGGTATGTGGACTATGTGACCATCACGGAGGATGACGGCTGCAGAATTCCTAACAACCTGACTGCGGAAAACATAACAACCAATTCAGCCGTTTTGAATTGGACTGCCCGAGGCGAAGAAACCTCCTGGAACATCTACTACAAAAAGAGCTCCGAGAGCAGCTACACCACCACCACCGTGACCGCCAAACCCTACACCCTCACCGGCTTGGAAGAAGGCACCAGCTATATTTACTACGTCAAGGCCAATTGTGGCACTTCGTTGAGTGACGCCTCTGATACCATAAGCTTCACAACATCTTGCCAATTAGTCACAATACCGTATGCAGAATCCTTTGAGGATAACAGCACCTTCTTCTGCTGGACTCCGATAACGGGCACCGCCACACGTTACTCTACTAGTAGTTATAACCATACCTCCGGAGGCAGCTATTCATTACAATTCGCCAGTGTCAGTCCCCGGATCGTTGCGCTTCCGGCATTTGAACAGTCCATCAGCAACCTGCAGCTCTCCTTCTGGACCCGACCGGAATCCTACACCAACGGTTACTGTGGAACCTTTGACGTAGGCTATATGACCGACCTGTCGGATACTTCCACCTTTGTAGTGGTTAATACCTACAGCTATAATGACTGGACTTCCGACTCTTATCTTTTGAAAACCGAAAACTTTACGGGAGCGCCTGCCAATGCCCATATCGCTTTCCGCAATAACGCCAACGCCAGTTACGCTTACTGGTATGTGGACGATGTGGCTGTGACGGAGGCTCCGAGTTGCCAGATGCCTCAGCATCTCACCGCCACGGGAGTCACGGCTCACAGTGCCACTTTGGGTTGGACAGCCTATAATGGCGAATCCAATTGGAAACTTTACTATAAGAAAAACATGGATGCAGGCTATACGGAGGTGTCCGTTACCTCCAACACCTATGCTCTTACGGGCTTGGATGCCGGCACAGAGTATTTCTTCTGTGTGCAGGCCGTGTGCGACAGCGACAACCTGAGCAATCCCTCGGCGGTATGCTCCTTCATTACCGAATGCGAGACTTATTCCCTGCCATACACGTATGACTTTACCGACCCCGGTCCTTACACTTGTTGGACGGTTGTTGAATCAGATAACAACTATCGTTACGACTATTATGACCATTCTCCCGGAGGCAACGGCTTCTGTCTCTATTTTTATAATACCCTCATGGCACTGCCCTCCTTCAACCAGTCCATCAACAACTTGCAACTCTCCTTCTGGACAATGAGCTATTGCTCTGGTCGTAACCTTGAGGTAGGTTACATCACCGACCTGTCGGATCCTGCCACCTTTGTGCCGGTCTCCACATACAACAGCAGCGCATGGCCCACTTATACCTACTATCACATTACAGAGTATTTTAATGATGCGCCCGCGGGTGCCCATATTGCCATAAGGAGTGTTGATTCTTGGTGTATTGACGATGTGGAGGTGACGGTAAGTTCCTCTTGCAGATCTCCATACCAGCTGACCGTTGCGGACATCACCAGCAATTCTGCACGCCTGAACTGGACCGCCCGTGGCAGCGAGACCGCCTGGAACCTCTGCTACAAGAAAGTCGAGGATGGCAGCTATACCACCATCTCCAACGTGGCCGCCAAGCCCTATACCCTTACGGGTCTGGAGGCGAATACTGAATATCAATTCTATGTGACAGCCGTATGCGGAGGCAGTTCCATTAGCGCCCCGTCCGAAGTAGCATCATTCTTAACCGAGTGTGGTATTCAAACTATTCCTTACAGTTATGACTTTGAGACTTCGGGGCCACTCAACTGCTGGAACACTGTTTCTGGAAGTGCTTGCAAGATTGGCTACCTCACTGATCTCCCAGACAATCACTTCTTACGTACGTATAAAGGTGTTGTTACCTTGCCTCAATTCAACCAAGAGATTAGTAATCTGGAGCTTACCTTCCAAATCCGTCCTTACTACTACACCTATAGTTACTCCGGAACCTTTGATGTGGGTTACATGACCGATCCCACGGATACCTCCACCTTTGTGGTTGTTAACACCTACAATTACAGCGACTGGACCTCTGGATCTTTCATGCAGAAGGTCGAGTACTTCACCAATGCGCCAACCGGAGCCTGCATAGCCTTACGGACTAATGGATACAGCGATGATTATCGTTGGTATGTGGATGATGTGGAGGTGGGTGTGGCTCCGAGTTGCAAGGTTCCAAACCAGCTTGCCGCCACCGGCATCACGGGTAGTTCAGCCACGCTGAACTGGACCGCCCGTGGCAGTGAGACAGCCTGGAACCTATACTACAAGAAAAACACCGACAGCCTTTATTCTGTGGTAAACAATGTCTCTAACCCTTATACCCTTACGGGTCTGGAGTCGATTACTGAATACCAATTCTATGTGACAGCCGTCTGTGGAGGCAGTTCCATTAGTAATCCGTCCGATATAGCATCATTCTTCACTGGGTGTGGTGATCAAACTACTGTTCCTTACAATTATGACTTTGAGACTGCGGCGCCGCTCAACTGCTGGAATTTCATCTCTGTGCCCCGCTACGGACGCAACGACAACAACACCCTCATACATCCTAACACCTCCGAAAGTCCTACTTATTTGTGGATATATGGAAGCGAAGGGACGGTGACACTCCCGCATTTCAATCAAGAGATTCGTAATCTACAGCTCGCCTTCTGGCTCAGTCCATGGAATAGTTACAGTTACTATGGTACTTTTGAGGTGGGCTATATCACCAGTCTGAATGTAGATACCGCCACCTTTGTGCCGGTGGCCACCTATAATGCTGAGGAATGGTCTTCGACATGCTTGCAGCAGAAGATTGTGTACTTTGACGGGGCTCCCGACGGATCGTACATCGCATTCCGTGTTGACTGTAACAGCAGCTATGATTGGGAGTTAGACGATGTGGAAGTTACGATGGCTCCCGGTTGCATCACCGCCCAACCGTCCGTCTCCAATGTCACCTCCACCTCCGCTACCATCAGTTGGACCCCGCAGGGCAACCACAGTTCCTTGAATATCTATTACAAGACCTCTTCGGATAGTGCATATACTGTAGTGCCGAATGTAACCTCTAATCCATACACCCTGACGGGCTTGTGTTCCGGCACCTCTTACGAGTGCTATCTCGAAGGAGTATGCAGTGGCGGATCTACCAGCGACCCGTCCCCGAGCATCTATTTTGTCACCGAATGCGGAACAAATACCGTGGTACCTTACTATTACGACTTTGAAGATGTAGCGCCTTTCTATTGCTGGACACTTCTTGCTGGTGAGGCTTATAGAAACTCCGTCAGCAGTCGTAATCACACAGAAGGTAGAAATTATAGTTTGGAGTTTTCCTATATCAATTCCTATGTCGCAATGCCTGAGTTTAGCACCCCAACCAATACCTTGCAAGTCTCCTTCTGGCTACAACAACCTAACGAGGGCAATGGCACCTTCTCGGTAGGCTACATGACCAATCTTGCCGATATCAACACGTTTGTGCCTGTTGCAACCTACGACTATGCCGAATGGGATTCCACCGAATACAGACAAAAGGTGGTGCAAATGACCGATGCCCCTGCCCAATCCTATATTGTATTTCGCAAACAGGGCGTAACATCTACAACAAACTGGGTGCGCTGGTTCTTGGACGATGTGGAGGTGACCGTGATTCCTGTATGTGAGGTGCCTACGAATCTCATGGTTACCAACATCGCTACGGAATCAGCCTCTCTAAGTTGGCAGTCTGAAAACGGCCCTTGGGATATCATGCTTAACGAGACCCTCATAGAGGGTGTCACGGGAACCACGTATAATTTCAACAACCTGACATCCAACACAACCTATCAGGTGAAGGTGCGCGGTTTCTGCGAGGGTATTGGAGAGAGCGAATGGAGCGAAGTGGTCACGTTCACCACTCAGGCCCACGTTGTCCCAACCTACATCTCCTTTGCGGGCAATACGAGTGTGTGTGAAGGCGGAAGCACGACCATCACGGCCAGCTCCAATGTGCCAGGCACCTATACTTGGAATTCCGGGACCACAGGGGCTCAAGTGACCTTGACGGCCGGTACTTACACCGTCACGATCACGACGAGCACGGGTGACCAACCTTCCAATTCCATCACCATTGTCTCTAACCCGACCTACAATGTCACCGACAGCCGCACCATCTGCCAGAGCGCGCTGCCATACACGTGGAACGGCAAGACCTTCACCAATGCGGGCACCCAGACGGTCACCTTGCAGACGGTTGCCGGTTGCGACTCTGTGGTCACCATGACCTTGCATGTCAACCCGACCTATAACGTTACCGACAGTCGCACCATCTGCCAGAGCGAGCTGCCATATACTTGGAACGGCAAGACCTTCACTGCTGCGGGCACCCAAACGGCTACCCTGCAGTCTGTGGCTGGTTGCGACTCTGTGGTCACCATGACGCTGCTTGTCAACCCGACCTACAACGTTACCGAGACAAGAACCATATGCCCTGTTGCGTTGCCATACACATGGAACGGCAAGACCTTCACCGCTGCGGGCACCCAGACGGTCACCTTGCAGACGGTTGCCGGTTGCGACTCTGTTGTGACGATGATACTGAGCGTCAACAATGCTTTCAATATCACCGAGGAAAGATCCGTCTGTGTGAGCGAGTTGCCATATGTCTGGAACGGCAAGACCTTCACCAATGCGGGCACGCAGACGGCCACCTTGCAGTCTGTTGCCGGTTGCGACTCTGTGGTGACCATGACGTTGCATGTCAACCCGACCTACAATGTTACCGACAGCCGTACCATCTGCCAGAGCGAACTGCCATATACTTGGAATGGCAAGACCTTCACTGCCGCGGGCACGCAGACAGCCACCTTGCAAACGGTGAACGGTTGCGACTCTGTGGTGACGATGACCTTGCATGTCAACCCGACCTACAATGTCACCGACAGCAGAACTGTATGCCAGAGTGCGCTGCCATACGCATGGAACGGTGTCACCTTCACTGCTGCGGGTATCCAGACAGCTACCTTGCAGTCTGTTACTGGCTGCGACTCCATCGTTACCATGACCTTGGCTGTCAATACCGCTTATATCTCTTCCGATAGCCGCACCATTTGCCAGAGCGAGCTGCCCTACGTATGGAACGGCAAGACCTTCACCAATGCGGGCACTCAGACCGCCACCTTGCAGTCTGTTGCCGGTTGCGACTCCATCGTGACTATGACCTTGGCGGTGAATCCGACCTACAACGTCACTGACAGCCGCACTGTATGCCAGAGCGAACTGCCGTACGCATGGAACGGTGTCACCTTCACTGCTGCGGGTACCCAGACGGCTACCTTGCAGACGGTGAACAGTTGCGACTCCGTGGTGACGATGACCTTGACGGTGAATCCGACCTACAACGTCACCGATGCGATGGCGGTCTGCCAGAGCGAACTGCCGTACGCATGGAACGGTGTCACCTTCACTGCCGCGGGCACCCAGACGGCTACGTTGCAGACGGTGAACGGTTGCGACTCTGTGGTGACCATGACCTTGACGGTGAATCCGACCTACACCGTTACGGAAAGCCGGACCATTTGTCAGAGCGAGTTGCCGTACACTTGGAATGGCACGACCTTTACTGCCGCGGGCACCCAGACGGCTACGTTGCAGACGGTGAACGGTTGCGACTCGGTGGTGACCATGACCTTGACAGTGAATCCATCGCCAGAGACTACGCTCTATGATACGATTTGCGAGGGTGAACACTATACCCAATACGGTTTCGACACGATTCCGGGATCATACGGCACCTATCAGCTGCAGAGAGTACTTGCCAGCGCACTCGGCTGCGACAGCACCGTGACCTTGACGCTGACGGTAGGCAGAACGTATCTGATTACGGAAGACGCCACCATCTGCGACAACGACTCCTATGATTGGCATGGCCATATCTATGTTGCCGCTGGAGTCTATTACGATTCTCTCCAGACTGTGAACGGTTGCGATAGTGTCTGTGTGCTCACGCTGACCACCACGCCGTCGTATGAGATCCATGTCTTGGACACCGCCACGCGGATGCATGAGTATGTCGGCTACGGCCTCACCTTGATGCCAGTTGACACAGGTGTCTTCGAGTATGAGGTTCAGAACTACACCATCAATGGCTGCGACAGTGTCATCTATCTCACCCTGTTCGTCCAGAACAATACCGGTATAGTTGACTATGATGAATCAATACCCGAGTTCACTCTCTTCCCGAATCCGGCAATCACCTATGTGAACATCACGGGTGAGCAGATGGAGCAGGTGTATGTGTATAATGCCCTCGGCCAGCTGATGATGGCGGTCGATGCGGAGAGCGATACCCATGTACACCTCGAATTCCACGATTATCCGGCCGGACAGTATGTTGTCAAGATCAAGTTGACCGATGGTCAAACCGTCCAAAAGAAGATGATTATCAGGCGTTAACCGAACGCCTGATAAAGAAAAAGGGGAGCATTGAAAAATGCTTCCCTTTTTTAGTGTTCGTCGGGGTGATCCGACTCGAACGGACGACCCCTTGCACCCCATGCAAGTGCGCTAAGCCAACTGCGCCACACCCCGAACGGTTGAGGCTGCAAAAATACACTTTTTTTAATTCCCTGTCACCACTATTATAAAAAATAATTTGAAGGGTGTATATATCATGATTTCAACAGGTTGTAATCTTGTCCGAGGTTTCTCCCCCTAAAATTTGGAGGAGATGCCCGCGCAACTATTCAGAGGATATTGGAATACTGCTGGCCAATAGGAGAATTGTCCGACTGATACTTCTGTAAATAGTCCTGTAAGATTCCAGAAGTAAATGCCACCGCATTCTCATCTGGAATTTAAGTAGAAATCGTAAAAAAAAGAGATATGTCTTCATATCTCTTTAATCAAATAAAACAGTAGGCACTTCGTTAGAATCCCTGCATTGATTTTTCCAGTTCGCGGGCATTGGCCAGAAATTCCTCAACTGTCATTTCACGGAGAAACATCAAGCCATGGGCAGCGCGCAGTATGGGGTTGGCATTCTCAAAGAAATAGGGTTTGCCTAACAACAACTGTACTTGGCGCAACTGTTCCACCCAAATGGTTTGAGCCAGCGTGCTGAACTTGCCATCTAACTTGTAGCTTGGGAATGAAGCGTTCACTTGGCTGAGATAGCAATGTTCAAAAGCACTGTTGAAGGCACTCATGTCGTTTAGTGAAACGGGGATTATGTGCGTGGCTTCTGCAGGGTTGTATTTATACCACACGTTCCGATATCCCCAGATTTTCAAGTTGGAGGTGTCGTATTCTTTCCTCCACAGACGGATGGCATCGGCAATGGCTTGTAGCACTTTGTAGTGCGTGTCGGGGCCGCTACCCTCCGGATCGAAAGCCAAGGATATGATGTCGGGTTTGATGGTGCGCAGTTCTTCCAGGATAGGCATCACATCGCGCTCACGGTTGGGGTTCTCGGTGAATATGTCGCCTTTGTAAAATCCTAACCGCAAGTGGTGCACCCGATCCTCGGTCATACCAAAATGGGCCCACACAAGCTCTTCTTCGAACTCTCGTACCATGCCTTTCAACTTCTGGATGTCAGGTGGCATCTTTTCCCCATCATAGCATCTTTTCGTGAACTCTATCAGTTCCACCAATTTTTGGTCCAGCGATTCCACAGAGCTCACGCCCCAAATTTCCACAATATCGCGCACCAACCGATGAGCAAAACCTCTCATGAATTCTGATTTCTGCAACGAAGCAATCTTGATGAGGGAGTGATAAACATCCTTCACACGTTTCATTTTGTAGCCTTCGGTGAAGAAGTTGGGATAGTAAACCATCTGTATCAATCCTTTGCGCAGTAAACGGAGGGTGTTGCTGAGGTGTAAGATCAAAAAGCGGTTGGTGACGGCGTTAAAGCCGGAGGTCATAATGGAACAATGCATCTCGTTGGACGGGTCATTGGAAATGTGCTGTAGGTACGGCAACATGCCAAGCAGGATGTCGTCATGGTGAGGGGCGGTATTGTAGATTACTTTGCCGTGTACCGGCTCCATGCCTTTAGCAATTTTTTTCTCAATGGATTGGATGGAATCTTGGATGGAGTTTAAAGACACCCCTGGAATCATTTTGCAGTATGGGTCGCCCTGCAAGTCCGCCTCCACGAGTTTGTCGCTGAACTTGTCCACCGTTTTGCATAGATTGATGATGGCGCGGTCGCTCTTTTCCTGGTTCCAAGGGGTTTCAGTATAATATTGATGGATGGAATCCTGGAGCATAGATGCTGCACCATTAGTGAGGTAAAACCGTGCATTGGGCATACTGGCCAGTACGGAGGCAGGATAGCGGTTGGAGGGCTCCTCTTCCAAAGCAAGTCGCACCATTTCTGCTTTGGCTTCGCCAGCTGCAAAGATGATGGCTACTGCATCTTGCTTGAAACTGATGGTGTGAAGTCCGATGGTGATGACGGGTCGGAAGCGCGATACCTCAATGCCGCCCAAGTCGCCTGCCGAAGCCGCCTGCGTTTCAAAATTGGTGGCTGTCAGGCGCGTGGTGGAATGGAAGTCGCTGCCCCGAACATTGAAGGCAATGTGTCCGTCTGGACCGATGCCACCCAAGAAGAAGCCGATGCCGCCCATATCCTGAACCTTTTGTTCGTATTTGCTGCACCACTCGTCAATCAGGAAGATGGAACGCTGTTGCAGGAGTTCCTCGGGAGTTTTGGCCTCCCGATAGCGCAAGGAGAGATCAACCTTGTAGTCGGGAAAAATCTCCTCATAGCTCTTGCCTTCAGCTAAGGGTATCTCGTCGCAGTTGATGAAGATGCCCTTGGACGCATCCAAGCCGAAGCCTTCCACATAGAACTTCTGCACGTAGTTGTAAAAGCTGTTGTGCTGCTTGGGACTGATGGGGTAGAATTCGTCAATCTGCACAAAATGCAGGCCCGACAAGTCTGGTTTCTGCGTCAAATGCAAGCCATGCTGCTCCCGGAATGTCTTTCCCTCAGGAGTGTCCCATTCGGAAAGTATCCGCTTAACCCACGTGATGAAGTATTCGGGAGTTTTGCCTGTGGGCAGACTGATGACCCCTGCCGGATTGTCGGCCACCCACTCCAAGAATCTCAAGGCTGTCAGTAAGCCTAATGTAGGAAAGTTCTCTACAGTGATATATGGAATTTTTGTAGGGAATAAATTACTTTTCTTTTTGTAGAAATATTGTTCTACGGGTGAAAAATTGTTTGTCATAGACCTTTTTTTATTTGTATTTGAATCGCTTAATGCTCTTTTTGGGAGTCTTGTCAAATTCGTCTTTTTGTAGTTCGATTTTGGAAATCTGACTGTATTTTGGCAGTAGTTTGTTGATTTTCTGGAGGTTTTCTTTCATCAGAGCTATAATTCTGGAGTCGAATTCCAGGTCGCCATCCTTGGCATAGTCGGGGAACACAAGCGCCACGAGCTTGCCTTCGCGCTCCACCACGACCGATTCTACCACACCTTCCATGTTGTTGAGCTTGTCCTCAATCTCTTCAGGATAGATATTCTGTCCGGAAGCACCCAAGATCATATTTTTGTTGCGGCCTTTGATGAAGATGTTGTTATTCTTGTCAATCACACCCAAGTCACCGGTTTTGAGCCAGCCATCTTCGGTAAAGGCTGCTTTGGTGGCTTCTTCATTCTTGTAGTAGCCCATCATGACATGCTCGCCGCGAATCTGTATTTCGCCTACCTCATGATAGGGGTCGGCGGAGTCAATGCGGATTTCGTTGTTGGGCAGGATGTGCCCGCTGGAGCGTGGTACAAACTCCTTGATGTAGCAGCCTCCGATCAGCGGACCGCACTCGGTCATGCCGTAGCCCACCACCAAGGGGAAGCCTACATTCAGCAGATTGCGTTCCACATCCTCATTCAATGCCGCACCACCCACCATGAAATACTTCAATTCCCCACCGAAGGCCTTCATTAACTTATTCTTGATGACCTTTTTGATGATTTTGTTGAAAAAGGGAATACGCATGATGTTCTGGATGGCCTTTTTATCCAACACTGGCGCCAGACTTCTTTTGTAGATCTTCTCGATGACCAAGGGCACTGTGACAACTTCGTAGGGATGAGCCTCCGAAAAGGCTTTCATGAGTAGCGATGGGGTGGGGGTCTTGGTTAGGAAGAAAATGTGGCAACCATTGGCCAAAGGATATAGAAATTCGGCCAACTGGCCATACATATGTGCCAAAGGTAACATGGAGACCACCTTCCAGCCTGGCTTGTTGGGCAGGAACTTCAGGCCGGCCTCTATGTTGGAAGAAAGGCTTCTGTACGATAACATGACCCCTTTGGGCGCTCCCATGGAGCCTGATGTATAGTTGATCAGGAGCTGGTTGTCGATGTTTCGCACTGGGAAAGAGAACTGCTCGGGATCCACTGTGGGAATGTCAAAGTCGGCCAACGACTCGGTCTTGGCAGAAGAATAAATGGTGGCAAAATCATTCAACGATATGATGGCTTGTAGCTGCGGTAGCATCTCCCGAATAGGAGACTCATCCACCAAGATGTTTTTGTAGGCTTTCTCTTCCAGAATACTTTTCAATACGTATGGTCCGATAAAGATGACTTTGGAGTCGGAGTGGTTGAGGAGCTCTTTGATGTCGTCGCCATGGAAGTCTTGTAAGATGGAGACGATAATGCCGCCGTAAGCTGCGATGGCAAGATAGGCGACGGCCCAGTTGGCGCAGTTGCGTCCGCAGATGGCAATCTTGTCGCCTGGCTGTATGCCAATGGTCCGAAAGTAGTTGCCAATGCGTTGTACCTGTGCAGCCACATCGGCAAATGTATATTCCACATCACCGTTGTAGTCAGTGAGTGCGGGCTCGTTCCAGCGTGTGGGGAATATGTCGTTAAAGTATTCAAAAAAATGTTTTGTCATAATGTATCTTACTGTTACATAGGTTTGATTTTGCGGGCTAACTTGGCGCATAGCCCTGGAAAGAAGCGCTTGATATGGGCCATGATCAATTCTCCGCTGCCCACCAACTGTTCGCGTTTTTCCTTGGCGATAGCCTTGAAGATGATTTGGGAGGCCTTCTCCGCAGTGATGCCACCTGCCTGTCCGGCATCCATCTTGCCATGCCGCTGGCCGTCCTTCTCCAGAGCGTTGACGGATATGTTGGTCTGCACGCGTCCAGGGGTGAGGATGGTCACGCGGATGTGGTGCTGCCAGTTCTCCGCTGCCACGGTCTCGAAGAAACCGTAAAGGGCGTGTTTGGCCGACGAGTAGGCGCAGCGTAAGGGAAAGCCAAAGAGTCCGGCAATGCTGGTAGTGACTGCCAATTGTCCGCCACCCTGCGCAATCATCTTGGGCAGTACAGCTTTCGTCAGGATGACAGGGGCGTAAAAGTCGATGTCCATCACCTTGCGGATGACCGTGAGGTCGGTCTCCACGGTTGTGCCGCGCTGACTGATGCCAGCATTGTTGTAAAAGACGTCAATCCGCCCGAAGGCGTTCCAGGCATCTTCTGCCAACTGGGGAAGAGTGTCGGTCTGGGAGAGGTCGAAGGGCAGGTTGACAACTGTCGCCGCACCACGTTGCAGGCACTCTTCGCGCACCTGCTCCAAAAGGTCAGGTTCCAAAGCGGTAAGGATGAGCCGCGCGCCAGCCTCCGCAAAGCGAAAGGCAGTCTCCTTGCCCATTCCCGAGGAAGTGCCCGTAATCCATATTACTTTATCAGTATAGTCATTCATAATCAAATCTTCTCTTCTGTTAGGCAATCCGTGTTAGTGGCGGCAAAAATACGAAAAAAAACAAATGGGCATCCCCTTTAAGGAATACCCATAGTAAATACTTTTATTCAACTGATACCGTCAAACTCTTAATGGATATCGTCCACCATCTTTTTAAAGAATGTGGCTCTGTCAGCGCCTTCGCCGGTGTTGAGGAGCACGGTGTCGCCGTTGCGAATCTGTTCTTCTTCCAAGGCCTTGTAGAAGCCGGCGAAGCATACGATGGAGGCAGGCCCGAGGTAGATGCCGCGCTCATCCTTGACAATTTTGCCGTAGTGTGCCAGCTCGCTCTCTTTCACTTGCAGGAAGCTACCGCCGCTCTTACGCACGATGGGCGCCACGATGGGGTACATGCCTGGGTTGCCAGCTGTGAGGATGGAGACGAAAGTCTTGGGGTCTGCAATGATGGGATAGTCTTTTTCGTAACCTTCCGGAAAACCGGCCTTGACGGCTTTGTTCCAGCCCTGGACCATCGGGTCGCAGGTGTCTTGCTGAATGAGCAGCATACGGGGCAACTTGGTCTCCGGGAAGGTGGTCTGCAGGTCACGGATGCCCTTGTCCAGTGCGATGGGACCAGTTCCGCCAGCCACAGCCTGCATATACACATCGGGCATCTTGCCCAATTGGCGCAAGTACTCGAAAACCATCGTCTTCTTGGCCTCCACACGGATGGGATCGATGTTGCCCGTGGAGATGAGCACGTGTTTCTTCTCGTGGAAGTCATTGGCCTCTTTCTTGGCAAATCCGTAGTTGCCGTTGCATACCACTACCGTCTGACCGTAGGATTTGATGGCTCTGACAGTGTCCTCACAAGCATCGGAAGGCATAAAGACGGTGAACTTGATTCCCGCCTTGGCCAAATAGCGTGCGTAAGCGGTGGCCGTGTTGCCCGTGGAGGCTACACAGAACTCCTTTACACCATTTTCTTTGAAGAGAGAGGCGGCCAATGAGGCGGCAATGTCCTTGAAGGTGTTGCTACCACCGTTCAGGTCGTTGCGATAGACCATCACCCGGCAGTCGATACCATATTTCTCCTTTGCTAATTTTTCTAAAAAATTCCACTCCTCAATCGGGATGGCACCCTCACCAAAGGAAACGATGTTCTTGGGGTCCGTCACCGGCAGGAAGTCGAAGTAATGGTAGAAGTTTTCGGGCTTGTGCTCAGGTTTGGTCAACTCCTTGATCTTATGGTAGTCGGCAGAATACACGACTTCGGCGCGCTTGCAACCGCAGGAACACTCCTGGTTCATCTCAAACCAAGTGGCAAAGTCGGGAATGACTTTGCCGCACTTGGTACATTTAAGTTTGTATTTGCTCATATAACTCTTAACTAATAATTCTTAACTACTTGATAAGCGCCATGTCAGGCATGGGCTTGTCGTACTCGCCTTTAGCCAGCCGCTCTTTGATGTCGCGGAAAGCATCCAGGGTGTAATTCACGTCCTCCATGCTGTGAGCCGCAGTGGGGATGATGCGGAAGATGAGCATTCCAGGAGGTATGACGGGGTAGGTGACGATGGAGCAGAAGATGTTGTAGTTTTCGCGGAGGTCAACAGCAATGTTGGCAGCCTGGTCCACACCACAGTACAAATGTACGGGGGTGACACATGCCTCAGCTGGTCCAATTTCGTAGCCGAGGTCGCGGAATCCTTTTTGCAAGGCGCGGGTGACTTTCCACAAATGAGCTCTGAGTTGGTCGCCTTCCTCGCTGCGGATAATCTCCAAACGTTTCAGACAGCCTACCACAATGGGCATCGGGAGCGCTTTGGCATACATTTGGGAGCGCATGTTGTAGCGCAGGAAACTGATGATGCTCTTCTCGGAGGCCACGAAGCCACCGACTGTAGCCATGGATTTAGCGTAGGCGCCGATATAGACATCAATGTCGTCCATCACGCCGAAATGCTCGGAGGTTCCTCTGCCGTGAGGGCCCATCACACCGAAGCCATGGGCATCGTCAATGAGGATGCGGAACTGATATTTCTTCTTGAGGGCCGCAATCTGGTCCAAAATGCCAAGAGCTCCCGTCATTCCGAATACGCCCTCCGTGATCAGCAGCACGCCGCCGTCCTGTTCGTCAGCCATCTTGCATGCCTTGGCCAGCACTTTGTCACAATCTTGGATGTCGTTGTGGCGGAATTTGATTTTCTTTCCGATGTGCATGCGGATACCATCGCGCAGACAGGCATGGGCCTCTGCGTC
The DNA here is from genome assembly GCA_937901455.1 of uncultured Bacteroidales bacterium. GTDB lineage: Bacteria > Bacteroidota > Bacteroidia > Bacteroidales > WCHB1-69 > F23-D06. The sequence goes on from CALDIA010000153.1 coordinate 50,330, forward strand.
ATACACAATGACATCATGAGGGGATACCAAAGAGTCAATGGTGGACATAATGCCCTGATAGCCGAAGTTGAATTCGAAAGCAGCCTCTTTGTGCTCAAACTCAGCTAACTCTCTCTCTAATTGCTCGTGGAGGGCGGTCTGACCAGTCATCATGCGGCTGCCCATCGGGTAGGCCATGCCCCAACGAGCGGCACCTTCCGCGTCAGCCTTGCGGATTTCAGGATGATTGGCTAATCCTAAGTAGTTATTGATACTCCAACAAAGCACGTCCTTCCCGTTGAAACGCATGTGAGGGCCCAACTCGCCTTCCAATTTCGGGAATGCGAAATATCCGTCTATCTTTTCACGGTATTGCCCGATCGGACCACCGGACGATTCTTTGATTCTTTCGAAAATGTCTTTCATAAATGCTGTGGGATTATAAGTTGATATTTAATATGACAATATTGATAATTTGAAATTTCAGTCTATCGTTTCTTGTGGATAGGTTGTCATGCATGTTGATAACCTTGAGTCCAAAGCGACCGCAAAAATAGTGAATTATCCGACACGTTGATGTTTTTGTCGATTTTTTTTGATTGCCATGTCAGGATTTCTTATCAAAGATTGTTAACGAAAAAGCGAGTGAGAAAATCTTTAGGCATTTTCACCCGCCTTGGTAGCAAATACAACAGACAGTAACTGATTGTAGGATTATGGAGTATCTCCCGTATCTTGCTATCCTGTCACAGCTTCACCATCTTGAGGACCGTTGTTCCAGTTTCCGTCTCCATATGGAGGAAATAGATGCCTTTGCGCCACTTGGTGACGCTCATGCTGTAGGTGACCTGATGCGGGACGGGCACCGCTGTCATTAGCTGTCCCTGGGCATTGTATGCTGCCACCATAGTGATAGCCGCCCCGCCACTTATGGTGATGCTGTTCGCTGCGGGGTAGTCGTACAACACCCTGGGTTCCTGCAGGATATTGTCCCAATAGTACATGCCCGTACTGTCCTCGTAAAGCAGCACTTCCTCAGCATGTTGATTCACGTCCGTCATTGGGAAGTCGGATTTTCGGAATGTCACTCTCTGGAGGATGGTGTCTTCATACAGGGTGAAGCTATGCGGGTAATAGACGGGTTCGGTCAATGCAAGATCCCAGTAGGTCCATTGCGGGATGCCAAGGTCTTTTTGGGAATAGACGCCAGACTTGGTGTCGGATTCCTCATCCTCCCCGTAGCAGATGTCGAAGAAGAAGCAGAGCACGCCCTTGGCCATGGCGG
>CALDIA010000154.1 GCA_937901455.1 uncultured Bacteroidales bacterium
GCCAATCCATGGTAAGGCGATTGGAGAAATAGAAGAACACGCATACCGCCACCGCGCCAAACAGCATGAACTCGAAAGGCATGGCATGGCTCATGAAAATAGCGCTCACCAACACCAGGGTGATGAAATAGCAAGCGATGGCTCGCGTAGAGAAATATCTTGGAAAATAATTCAGCATAATCTGTTAAATAACTAATTTTACGCAAAAACAGGCATCATTCCTATATCGGTTTACTCCTCAGTATATCATTAATGATAAACTCTCATTATTTGGTCTTTGATTCGTGTCCAATGATAACTCTGCGCGGTTTTCAGAGCCTGTTCCGACATGGACAACCACAATCTTGAATCTGTCAGCAAAAGCTCCATATTGCTTGCAAAGGCACCGACATCGCCGTAATCACACAATTTGCCCGACAATCCATCTTCGACAACAAATGGCACGCCACCAACCTTGGTCGAAACGACAGGCAAGCCCATCGCCATAGCTTCGGCAAAAACGATGCCCTGGCTTTCTTCCTGTGTATGCAAAACAAACACATGAGCCGCCCTATACAATTCCTGCAATTCCTTTTCAGCTAAATCCGGCAACAATTGTATGTCTTCCTTGAACCTTGACCTATTAATGGCTTGTTTCAATCTTTCGAAATAAGAGCGGCTTGCAACCGTCCCCGCTATCACCAACCTGGCATCACACCCGTTTTGCCTCAACAACTCAAAAGCCTCCAAAGTCAGCAAATGGCCTTTCCTCTCCCCTATCGCGCCAACCGACAATAAAACATTTGAATCTTTCGAGCATTCCATAGAGAAATACAACTCGTTGATTCCTTGCGGAACCACCTGCATTTGGGGTTTCTTCCGAATCGGATAATGATCCACCATGTCACGAACATATTCCGTATCCACAATGGCGAAAGGAAGTTCATACAGGAAACGCTTCTCCACCGCACCTTGATAAAGGCACTGAAAGCAACGCTTCCATGAGAATCCTTGCTTAAGCAGATTCCGCTTTTCAACCAAGACCAAACCGTGTATGGTAACGACAACTTTTGATTCCTCCCTTAGTTTCCTATAAATCAACCAAGAGAACAAGCCAGTTCCGTGTATATGACAAACATCAGGGCGCAATGCGCAAATATCCGACACCATTGTTTTCACCTGTTTCGATGTGGAAATTTGCCATTGCCCTTCATTGCAAAATCGATGCACCGTCACCCTGCCGTCATGACTCACACCATATTCCCCACCAATACGAGGGACGTCAAACACATGCACGTCATCAGTTCGGCCTTGCTCTTGTGCCAGACCGTATATCGAAGCCTCGATGCCACCACGAATAAAATCGGGTGATTGAGGATAAGGGCCTATTTGTATGATACGCATATCGTCTTCAATCCATGTTTCATTTGCAACGGGCAGGAGAACATATTCGGCGACACATTGGCCATCCATATCTTCCTCGTAACACCTTTCGTGGAATGATAGGTCGACAAGGGGAAAACCTTTTTAGCTTCGTAGGCCTCCTTGACATAAGGCACTTGGTTCACGTCGAAGTTGTCCTCGTTCCACAACTTGTATTCCCAGTCGGGCATGAACTCGTGCCACGAGGCGATGCATCTCTTGGCCATTTCGGGCATCTCGCCACGTCCGAACCAGCAGTAATGTATTGTCTTGGGTATCATTTGTTCTCGTTAGAAAAAATCCCTTCAGTAGTGAAAACAATCGAAAAAGAGTCATTAGACACACAATAATTACTTTCGTTCCACTTTTTCTTTAAGAAGAGGAAGTGGAGATACATGACCTCTTTGTTAGAAATCTCATTGGTCAGCTTTCCATGTTCATAGCGGAATCGTACTGCCTTTCTATCAATTGCATCTGGGAACGGTGTTGTATCCTGTTCCTTGAAATACAACTTTTTTGGCTTGAACAAAGCATTTGCAACCTTAAGAATCCGTTGATAGACTTTCCATTCATCTATGCCATTCATCTTCAATAATCTACTGTGAATCTTCCACAAAACCCTTACGATTTTTCCATAAAGCAAAACGCTATAATCAATCTCGTCCAAAGCATAATGCCCTCTGTCTTCAAGTTTGTTTTGCCACGATGGAATCCGGAAACACAATTCCCTGTAGTGCGCTGTATTACGATCAGTGCGAAATGTCCGGAAACCCTATCTGCATGTGTCGAAAACACGTCTTTGCGGTCCAAGATCTTGTCTGCACAAAACTTCTTAATATCTCCCCAAAGCAAATCCAAATCGCCAAACCCCCAAAAATCATAGGTCTCCAACAAATCCTTATGCACATATCCATAAAAAGGTCTCAAATCGCACAATTTATAGGGATTATCTGGACAAAAACTTATCCCGAGTCTGTCACTCACTTTTTAGCAATATTCCTGAAACGACAGTTGAAAAAAACGCATGTTTTCCGCTTTGTAGGCCTCCTTGATCTCACAATCCGTGAAAAACAAAAGTCAACACCCTTGTTAAACTTGCACGATTGAAAATACAAATCAATCCAATAGGGCCATTTGCCGAAATACGGACAAATAATCGCAATTTTCTTTGTTATAATTGTTTGATTATGAGTTTTTTATTATATATCTTAATTTATTTTCAAAATCAATGATATATTGCATAATCACATCCGGTGCATCCGGCAACAATCGAGGTTGGTGCGAAAACTCGTCGTAGTCTTTCTCATTCTCATTGAGACGCTTGATCTTGTCTAATGTTTCCCTTGGATTCTTCTCCCCAACTTTGACAAAACAAATGGCGTCCGGATTCAAGACATTCGGCTCCGGCTTATTCTCGCTCCCCCAATAGATAGGGACACAGCCACTGCTGATTGCCTCAAAGACTTTTTCAGTACAATATCCTTCACAATCTGAATTTTCCGGACAAAGGTTGAACCTGTAACGCTTTAAGAACTTCAATTTGTCGTCATCATAAAGTTGCTGAAGGTCGTCGCAATTGTGCATAAATCTTCCCGCCGAATCAATTTTGCCAATGGAATTGATTTCCTCAAACAATTCCGTTCGTCCAATATCACAGTGACTTGTAATAAATGAGCAGAACTTCCTGTCTGCATACGAACTGTTGTCCGGATTGTTTACCCTGTCGCAAAAGTCCTTTATCCCTTTATAAGTGACATCAGGTTGGAAAAGCCACATGACCCACAGAGGCAAGCGGATATATCGTTCATCATCTATGTGGTAGTCAAAACCCACACTCAGGTCCAAGCACTTTTCTCCCAAGCAGAGATCATCATACTCACTCCAATTCGAACGATGCACATTCTCCCGCGCCACAAAAATCTTGACATCCCCTCTGTCTATTCTCATCATGTATCGCAATCCGAAAACAGAAAATATGCTGATCCTTTTCCCCATCGTCAATTCTTTATGTTCCAGGAAACGCGGAATCCAAAAATCTTGAGGCGTTGGATTTCCGACCCAATTATGCAATTTGATTCTTGGATTATTATAATACTGGCTGTCAACATAATAAGCCATTAATAAGCGACGATTTCTTCTTAGTTTCTTAAAAGGCTTCATAATGATTATAGATTTCAAGAATTTGGAAAACAATGCTTGACTACAGAACCAAACTTTAGGAGTCCTTGTCTGCAACGCAACACAAACAACGGCTGCTTGTACAATTTGACAACTTTTATAGGTTGCCTGCTCCAATCCACCTTGTCCAACTCCTGTTTGGTCGCCTCATGATATTCCTTGGAAAGATAATACGGCAGCAGGCCATACGTCCGCAGGTTGTCAACCAACTGCTTATAGTCAGGATTTATTCTCTCCTCCTCCGAAAGGAAGTCCAGATTCCACAGCATGTGTTCCTCAGGCTTATGCAACTTCCCCCCTCCCCTGTTGGCCACATCCACATCTTGGTTGTAATAGGCCAAAGGTTTGTTCAAAAAGGCCACTTTGTGTTTCAAGGCAATGCGTATCCAAAGCAGGAAATCCTCACCCAGCTTGATGCCCTTGGGAAATCCTCCCATTGCATCAAAAACAGGCCGTGGAATCGCCACTGAAATCGACGTCAGGGGCATATACATCGTTTTGTAATACGCCTCGCAATAGTTGATATAACCTTTCTCAAAGCCCTCCTCCACTCCAATGTTGGCCACCCGCGTCTTGCGCTTGGTTTCGTTCACGATGGTATAACCCGTTCCGTAAATGCCTGCGTCGGGGAACTCGGCGATAAGTTTCGCCATTTCCACCAAGAAACGGGCGTCCCACCAGTCGTCGGCATCGAGGAAACAAAGGTACTCGCCTTGCGAAGCCGCCACGCCGTTGTTGCGGGCCACGCTCACGCCGGCGTTCTCCTGCCGTATCAAGTAGCAATTCTCCCTGCCTTCGATGGCCTTGGCCGCAATCTCAGCCGAATCGTCCTTGCTGCCGTCATCGACGACAATCAACTCATAGTCGGTGAAAGTTTGAGCCAATACGCTCCCGATGGCCTTGGCCGCATACGGAGCCTTGTTATAGAGCGGTATGATGACGGAAAATCTCATTTTCTTCTCCATTTCTCGAACTTGAACAGGCAACGCTCGACGAACCAAGTCAGCCTATAAGCCCACTTGTGGCGACGCAGACGGCTCATCTGCTCCATGTCAAACGCGTGCTTATCGTAATCGGCAAGAATTGCCGACGGCATGACTTCTTCCAGCACTTGGCGGCGTTCCGCGTTGCGCAGGTCGAGGTTGGTCTCCGAAATGCCATTCGTGTCAAACAAGGTCACGTCAATGTCGGCATAAACCGGCCGCACATCCCCTAACCCAATCGCTTGCAGGAACCACTTCCAGTCGCTTACGATCTTCAGCAACTCGTCGTAGTAGCCGTACTTTTCGAACAACGAGCGTCTAATGTAGCAGCAGTCGTGGTTCATGGTTGCGGAATAGTATTGTCGTAGCGAATATTCCACCTCGCGGCTTTTCCCTATCACCCGTCCGTCGGCATCCACCTTGATCATGTTGCCATATAGGATGTCTGGATATTGCCTT
>CALDIA010000155.1 GCA_937901455.1 uncultured Bacteroidales bacterium
TGCTTTTTTCAGAATATCAATGGAATTACTCAATGAATCTGAACCATCATCAACACTTTCTGAAAAAACAACAGTACAACTCTTTGGTGGCACTGACCCCCAATATGCATTCCTTCCTCGAAAAACGTGGCATACCCTATAATGCGGTACTTCCTTTTAAAGAACCCGCCGATGCTGCATTACTCTTTTCCGATATGCTCGTGGCTTGCTCCGGCAGCATCGGATTCACCCCGAGGACCATGCTCTATCCTTCCATCAAAAACATCGCTAAGGATATTATCGTCATGACACGCTCGCGATGCGTGTTCGCAAACCATGCCGACGCATTGGCATATCAGTACTCGCTGGGCACCGATGCCAAAACCTCCATGGTGGAATTCGTGACACCCAAAACGGTGCTGGATGAGGAAGGAAAACCTGTCTATACACCCCAGAACCCTAGATTCTTTGTCTTCTTAGTCCAAGATGATGTGGAATAATCAGAGGATTGTGTGATGGCGGAAGGGAAATTTAAAAATCTGTGCATAAGAACGCTCTCAGGTGCCGTGTATGTCTCCCTGATGGTGTTGGGCGTTTTCTTTCCGTGGGTGATGACCCTGCTGATGTGCTTTTTTACAGTGGTAGGTCTCATAGAATATTTCCGCATGAATCCTGACACTGCCGACACATGGTCGCGCAATATTCTGATAGCCTACACCGCCATCATCTATCTGCGTTTGCTTCTGCCTCAAGTGCTCCATTCGGGCTTGTTGCCTATCTCCATAGGAACCCCTTTTGCTTGGTTGTCCGCCATCTTCGCGACTTTCTGCGTGGTTGAACTGTTCCTTAAACGGGAGGAAGTGCTGCATCATCTTGGGAAATCACTCTTTGCCGTATGCTGGATTATGCTTCCGATGATACTCATCACCCTTTGCAGTATGCACGGTAAAGAGTCTGCCTTCTTCCTGTTGTTGATGTTTGTGCTGATTTGGCTCAACGATAGCTTTGCCTACCTCGGCGGGTCTTTGTTCGGAAAACATAAAATGATTGAACGCATCTCTCCAAATAAGACTTGGGAAGGAACCCTCACAGGTGTCTTGATGACGGTTGTTGCCTCCATAGTGATAGGCCTCCTCGCTGCAGCGAAGCATGATGCTGCACCATATGTGTGGCCAATCTTTGGCTTGCTGGTCTCGGCGTTCGCCACCCTTGGCGATTTGCTGGAGTCGCTGCTGAAACGGCAGGCCGGCATTAAGGATTCCGGAAATATCATGCCCGGCCATGGCGGTATTCTCGACAGGATGGATTCTATCCTTTTCACCACCTATCCGGTAGCACTGTTCATGATGATCGTATGTCGGTGATTTTATTCCACGGTACTCTCCACTTCCCCGTTGTAGAAGCGGGTGCGCAGGTGGTCGCCCTTCTTTAGGACGGTCCCGTCGGTGACGGTTCTGCCATCCATGACCGTGATGCTGAATCCCCGCTTTAGGATATTGTCGGGGTGTAGCAGTTTGATTTTTCCCTCAATAAAAGATAATGTCTGCATGGAGTCATGCAGGATACGGGAGGCAGCATTGGGTATCTTTTCCGTGAATTTTGCCAGCGACTCTCCATGCTCCGATAAAATGCGCTGGGCTTTGTCCATGATATGAGCGCGGCACTCTTCCACACGGTTGTCGAAGTTCTCGAATGCTTGCAGAATGGTGAATGCCACGTCCGTGGGGGTGATCTTGTGGGTGTGGGCCACAAGGTCCACTACAGATAAATTGGTAGAGTGCCCGATGCCCGTCAAGACGGGTAGGGGAAAGGTGGCCACGCGGCGGGCCATCTGATAGTCGTCATAGCAACTTAGCCCTACGTCACCACCACCACCCCGCACAATCACTACACAGTCGAACTCGGCCCGCCGCGCCTCAATGGCGTCCAATTGCGAGGTGATACCCGTGATGGCCTTCTCGCCTTGAAGAATCGATGGAAACAACTCCGTCTCAAAACAATAGCCGGCAGCATTCTGTGTTAATGTAGTGATAAAGTCACTGTAACCCTTGCTGGTCTCCACCGAGATGACCGCTATGCGCTTGGGCAATAAAGGCAATGATAATCGACGGTTCAAGTCATATACACCCTCCTTCTTCAACCTCTCAATGGCCTCCGCCCGGTTCTTCATGATCTCCCCCAAGGTGAACGAGGGCTCTATATCCTGAATGTGCAAGGCCAATCCGTGCTTGGGACTGAACTCTATCTTGGCCAGACACAAGATCTTGATGTTCTCGCGCAAGGGCTCTCCCGTGATGCGCATGAAACGCTCGTTGATCTGCCGGAACTGCGATGACCAAATCACGCCCCGCAACTCCGCCTTGATGGCACTGCCCTCCTTCTCAATCAACTCGGGGTAACAGTGGCCAGAGTGCGGGTAAAAATTGAGCCGCAAAATCTCCGCCTTCACAAAGTAAGCCTGCGGGTAGGTGCGCTCTATGACATTATGAAGACTCATCGCTATCTCCGACAAAGAGTAGATAGGGTGATTGTTGAAAGTCTCTCGGGACGTACTCATCGTGAAAAAGGATGAAATAGAATGATGCCCTCATCTGTCGCAACCGACAACAGCATTTTGGGCATCATCTGTAAATAGAATGTGCTATAAAGCCATTATTTATTCTTCAAGAGATCACGAATTTCAGTAAGTAACACCTCTTCTTTTGTTGGCTCTGGAGCAGGTGCAGGTGCTTCTTCCTCTTTCTTGCGAAGGGCTGAAAGCTTATTGATACCCTTGATAATCAGGAAAATACAGAGGGCTACGATGAGAAAATCAATAGTCACCTGGATAAAATTACCATAATTCCAGGTCACAGGATCCATAAGCTTCTCAACGGTCGTGGGAATGCCGTCTTCGCCAACCACCGTCTCCATCACTTTGCGCTGCGGAAACGTTAAACTCAACTTGGTGAAGTCGGTACCTCCAAGAAGCCATCCAATGGGCGGCATCAGGATGTCGTTAACAAGCGAGGAAACAATTTTGCCGAAAGCACCGCCGATAATCACACCGACTGCCATGTCAACGACATTGCCCTTTAAAGCAAATTCTTTAAATTCTTTGATAAATCCCATAATGATAAATTTTTTAGGTTAATACTTAATATGTTATTAATTCCAAAATAATTCAATCACGACCGCCAAAATGGTGCAAATAAGTGCAGAGTCAAGCTTGCTTGGATTTTGCTTGGACTATGCCGAGTGCCAGCCCATTTTGGCGTAGCAAAAATAATGAATTATTGGATATGTTCAACACTTGTACTGAAAAAAAACATCACCACGCCCCGCCGCTGAACACATAAACTTGGTTAAAAAAATGTGAATGACCTTCTCGACAGCGGGATTTTTTGTATTTTCGCATTTTCTTATAAAATCATATCATGATGAAATCAGTAAAACACCTTTGTATTTCTCTGCTGCTGACGGTAACTACCCTCTTTATAGCCAGCAACGTCAGCGCCCAAAGTCTTGCCATAGACAATATCCTTACGCGTACCTCTGTGCGCAGTTACCTCGATAAACCTGTGGAGGCGTCCAAGATAGAGCGGATGCTGCGTGCGGGCATGGCCGCACCATCGGCCGTCAACAAGCAACCCTGGCATTTCGTGGTGGTCACCGATCAGACACAACTTCAAGCCCTTGCCAAAGCAAACCCCAATGCCGGAATGGTCGCCAAGGCCCCATTGGCCATCGTGGTCTGTGGCGATATGAAAAAGGCCTTGCCCGGAAAGACTCAGGAGTTCTGGGTACAGGACTGCTCCGCTGCTACGGAGAATATACTGCTGGCCGCCAACGCCCTTGGATTGGGCGCAGTCTGGACCGGCGCCTATCCCTCCGACGAACGTGTCAAGGAAATCTCCAAAGTGCTGGAACTCCCCGAACATATCGTGCCCCTCAATATCATAGCCATAGGGTATCCAGATAGCCCCAATAAACCTAAAGACAAATGGAAACCCGAGAATATATCCTATAACAAATTTGGAGGAAAGAAAAAAAATGCCTTCTCCTTTAGTGTAGCAAAGGCGCAATTCACAGACTTTGACTATGCCAATGCTTTTGGCGAGAACCCCTTCTCATGGTTCAAGGGCGATGGTCTGCTGCTTGCCGTGGGCGATAAGGAACATCACAACGCCATGACCATAGGGTGGGGCGCCTTAGGAAATGTCTGGGGTGGCAATGTGAATACCATAACCGTGTATGTGGCCCCTGCCCGCTATACTTTTGAGTTTATGGAACAACATAAATACTTTACCGTCATGAAGTTCTACGATAATCCCAAGGTGCTGGAATATATGGGTACCCATAGCGGACGCGACGGCAACAAGGAAAAGGCCCTTGGCTTGCATGTGGCCTATACAGAGAACGGTACCCCCTATTACCTGGAAGCCGATGAAGTGTATGAGTGCGAGATTATCTATCGCGCCCCCTTTGACCCTGAAGGCTTCGGTGATCTTGCCAAGAAGCGCTACGAGAACTTCCCCGCCGGCATCCACCACCAGTACATCGGACGGATAGTGAGCGCGAGGAGGAGGTAGAGAACAATGAACGACAACAGCAAAATCATGGAGCTGGCCTACGAGGCCGGGGCGATCCTCCTGGAGAACGGGGCGGAGATCTCGCGCGTGGACGAGACCATGCGGCGCATCGCCGGCCACTACGGGGTGGATGACGAGAACTTCTTCGTACTCAGCAACGGCATCATGGCCACGGCGAAAGAGTTCGCCCGCACCAAGTTCATCCCCATCAAAGGCGCGAGCCTCGACAAGGTGGTGGCCGTCAACCAGCTCTCCCGTGAGGTGGCGCAGGACAAGTGCGACCTCGGGCAGCTCGAACGGCGGCTCCAGGAGATTCGCGCCATGAGGACGAAGCCCGTGTGGGAGCAGATCTTGGCCTCCGCGTTCGGCAGCGCGGCCTTCTGCATCATCTTCGGGGGCGGTTTCGCCGACAGCATCGCGGCACTCGTGGCCGGAGCGGCACTCTGGGTCTATATGCTCTTTGTCGGCTCCCGGCATCTGTCACGCATTGTGAGCACCATCACGGGCAGTCTGTTAGCCACCGTGCTCTGCGGGGTGATGTTCCGGATAGGCTTGGGCACGCACCTCAGCAACATGATCATCGGGGCCATCATCCCGCTGATTCCGGGGGTGCCCTTTACCAACGGCATCCGCGACCTGGCGCACGAGGACTACATTGCCGGCGTAACGCGGCTGTTGGACGCGTTGCTCACCTTTTTCTGCATCTCCACGGGGGTGGCCTTGGCCTTCGTGTTGGATGCGGCCGTCAGCGGAACGATGCAGCACTTGGAGGCGTTGACCGCCGCGCCCGAAACGGCCGGGATGGTTGTGCAGCTGGTCGCCGCCTACGTGGGCACCGTGGCCTTCGCCGTGCTCTTCGGCGTGCCGCGCAAGTACTACCTGGACAGCGGTTTATGCGGGACTCTGGGTTGGCTGCTCTACCTGATATTGGTGAACCACACGGGGTTGTCCGTTGCCAACGTGGTCTTCTTCGCCACCGCATTGGTCACCTTCACGGCCATGGTGTTAGCCATCGTGCGCTAATGTCCGATCACGGTCTATCTGATCTGCGGCATCTTCCCGTTAGTACCCGGCGCGGGCATCTTCTGGACCACCTACAACCTTGTTTCCGAACAACTTGGCGCCGCCGTGCAGACGGGCGTCACCGCCCTGAAGGTCACCATCGCCATTGCTTTCGGTATCATCCTGGTGGCGGAGCTGAACGGGAAGAACCGGATTGGGAAAATGTTGCTGAAAAGGGGAAAGTGATGGAAAAAGAGCTGATTGTGTGCAAACCGAGCGGGAGGCCATTTCATTTCGGCAACGACCTCAGTCCTCGAGAGGTAGAGTATTTTATCCGTCAGTTGACACAGGAATTTGCCAAATTGAAGAGATGAAAAAATAAGAAGCCACTATACCGAAAAATTAACAAAAGGACCCACAACGGGTGGGCGTGTTACGATTATCCGAAAGCACGATACCGCTTTGATCGGGGCAAAAAGCAAGATCACCTGCCGGAACATCAGTCCATCAAGCGGAAGAACCAATTCTCCTCTTGGGGCTCCGGATACGATTACACGCCTCTTTTCAAGTTCTTGCACGCGCACGTTGGGCAGGCGTGGAATCCGGTGTTTCAGGAGTGTCTTTCGCGCCTCGACCAGCCCGACCCCATCACGTGGATGGTGGTGAATGTCAACGAAAGGGGGCTTGTGGTGGACAAACACCCTAATGAAGAGCTTTCCCCATACTTCCGTTGCGGTGCCGAGAGTTACTGGTCGGCATTATGGGTGGATGAAGACGGTATTCTTCAGTATGTGGACAAAGATTTCACCATTGAAGGCGCCTGGCTGGAGAAACGCACAGAATACTATTCAGGCGAGTGGACCGTTACCTGGAACGGGAAAGTGGTATGGCAAGGAAGAGTGGTGGGAGCAGGAAAGGAGAGGTTTGGGAACGAGAACAACGATGAGGCGACTATTTGGAGCTGACCATCAACGCGGACGGTTCGCTCCCGCAAAGGAAGGAGATGTCCGACCTCTCCGACTTCATTAACGACGGACAACCGCCCGAGCCCGTGGAGACGAACAGATGGCATTTCTTGGAACAAAGACCTCAAAAAATGCCATTGCAAAATTCGAGAAATTTGAGTATTATTGCGGTTTCGATTTAAATGCAGGCATCCGAATGGAACAGGCTGAAAATAAGAGATTTAAAAATGACATCTCTTCTCGCACGAAAAGCAAAAAGAGGTGTGTCATGCGACACCCCAAAGTCGAGGTGGTCGATCTCTTTTGTGGCATAGGCGGTTTGAGCTACGGCATGAAAACCGCCGGCTTCAATATTCTTGCGGGGTATGATTTGGACTGGACTTGCCAATATGCTTACGAAACAAATACAGGTGGAAAGTTTTTCTATAAAGATGTGAAAGAGGTAACTGGCGACGAAATCCAAGCTCTTTATTCAAACAAGAAAAACACCATTCGTGTCCTTGCTGGATGCGCACCTTGTCAGCCGTTTTCTTCGTATGCGCATACTAACAAGCACAAAGATGAAAACAAGTACAATCTACTGTATGAGTTTGGCCGGTTAGTGAAACAAGTACATCCTGATATTGTTACGATGGAAAATGTCCCCGCAATAGCTGCATTTAAACTAAAATCCGTATTGGGCGATTTTGTAAAAGCATTGCAGGATGAAAACTACCGTATGAGATATCAAGTTGTCTATTGCCCTGATTACGGTATCCCACAAACCCGAAAACGTTTGGTTTTATTGGCCTCACGATTAGGGGACATCCAATTGATATCTTCTACACACAAAAAAGAAGAATACGTGACTGTTCGTGACATAATTGGGAATCTTCCTCCATTAAAAGCAGGAGAGTCATGCCCAACGGATCCATTACATAGATGCAGAGCCTTGTCTGATTTGAATCTGAAACGTATCCAAGCTACGCCATATGGCGGCAGTTGGAAAGATTGGCCGAAAGAATTGCTTTTGGATTGCCACCAAAAAGAGGGTGGAAAGAGTTTTGGAAGCGTCTATGGACGTATGGTTTGGGACGAGCCATCACCAACCATGACAACGCTTTGTACTGGCATTGGAAACGGTCGGTTTGGGCATCCTGTTCAAGACAGAGCCATCTCCGCTAGAGAAGCAGCACTATTCCAGACATTTCCTACAACCTATAAGTTTTTTCCTGACGAGCAAAATGTCTCGTTGTCAAAAGCTTCACGGTATATTGGAAATGCTGTTCCGCCGAGGTTGGGAGAGGTAATAGCAGAGAGTATAAAAAACCACATCAAAAACATCAAAGAATAGCCTATGAACGAAAGTGGAACCTTGAAATGGCGTTTTGATGTCAGTGCTTTCCGACTTATTGGCCGTGATTTAATCACAGATCGAATCACGGCACTATTTGAGTTAGTGAAAAATTGTTATGATGCTAATGCTACAGAAGTGACTATCAGATTCTATAAGGCTGGTGAATCTTCTAAAGACAATGGTATCATAATTGAGGATAATGGATTCGGTATGTCTTTTGAAGACGTCCGAGACAAGTGGATGGTTATTGGAACATCCAGCAAACGACGTAACCCGATTTCCGAACCTCCTTTTTCTCGTCGCTGTGTGGGAGAGAAAGGTATTGGTCGCTTCGCCGTTGACAAATTGGGAGAGTTTCTGGAAATATCAACCAAACAAAAGGAATCCCAAGATTGGCTTTCCGTTAATATCAATTGGAATCAATACCAAAAAAAGAGTGAAGAAGAACACTCTGTTCAGTTGTTTACGGAAATAGAAAATGTCTACATCCAAACACCGGCAAAGAACAAAGACGACCATGGTACTGTCTTATCAATAAAGGCACTGCACGATATTTGGGAGAAAAAAGACATCATACGTCTTTTAAGAGAATCATCAAGAATTGTATCACCATACGTTCAACTTAAATATCCGTTTAGAGTTCATGTCATTGCCGAGGAATATGATTTAGATGCATGGGCTGATGAATTCAAAGTGGAAGCTTCCGACTTGGCCACCATTTCCGGTGTAATATCTTTTGACACTAATCGAAACTTTCAGGAAACATTACTTTTCAATTCCGAAACGGGAAAGATGGAAGTGCATGAAACCCATATCAAGTCTTTTGGTGGGGTAAGTATGCAGCTTTATTTCTTTGACAAAAATGCACGTGCAGCTTTTAGGAAAAAATTTCCATCAGAAGAGATAGACGGCATTAAGATTTATCGTGATGGTATCATCACAACCCCGTTTGCAGAAAGAGAAGAAGAGTCAGATAAGAAACGAGATATTCTAGGCATTGATAAACGCTTGTGGCAAGATCTGTTTAACAAAGTGGGTACTCGAGAAATAATAGGCATTGTCAATATCACCAAAGATGGCAATCCTAATATCATTGATGCCACAAATCGTCAGGATTTTACAGACACTCCCGAGTATCGCGAATTGAAAGATTTTATCTTGTTGCAAGTATCCGCTTTTGACAATTATAAAGTTTATTTGCGTAATAAGAAACAATCTCCTGCGGTAGAGAAAATGGATGATGCGGGCAAAGCGCTATCAGATCTGTCAAAAACATTGGAGAATACTATCCAGCAGTCTTCTCCTCAAGTGGCAGAGCAACTTATTCCTTTGCGAGAATCTGTCAATCAAGTTGCAAAAAACATAAAGAAAGCCATCCAGGAACAAAATGATGAAGAGAACGAACGTACTCGTCATGAGAGTATGTATCTTCGAATAATGAGTCGTCAAGAAGATGCCATAAATATCAATCATGCTGTTAAAACATCCATGGGTAAAATTCATCGTCAAGCAGGTTTCTTTAAAGACCGATTCCCAAATAAGGAGTTGGATGAGTATTTTGAATTGTATGCAAAGCAGATATTCTATGAGATGACACAACTTGACAGGGCAACAGATGAACTATTCGACTATTCTAAAACGAATCTGCCGTTTACGGATGTCAACATGAAACAATTGATTGAGTATCTATTAAATTCATATCGAGAAAGATTTACTGAAGAAGGTATTGTTTTGGAGATGCGGATAGAAGACAATTTGGTTTTGAACTGCAATGAGATGTTTTTTTACGATATTGTTCAGAATATCACCGATAATGCCATTAAGGCAATGAAAGGATCTGACACCAAAATCTATCGCTGTACAATGAAGGCCCTTAGTGATAAACTGGTGATAGACTTTTCTGATTCCGGTTGTGGCATACCTGTTGAAAAACGAGAGTGGGTATTTGGTATTTACAATACAACAACAGCCGATCAAGGAGGAGGAGGTATCGGACTGTATGCAGTACGGCTTCGGGTGAATGCTCTTCGTGGTAGTGTTCGAGTGATTGATAGTGAATTTGCCCCTTTGGGTACCACAATACATATTGAATTACCTTTTAAAAGATAGAAATATGGAAGAAAAGAAATTTCATATCATTATCGTTGACGACACGATGGGAGAGAAAGATCCTTTTGTCGTGGAATTGAAACTTAACTATCAGAAAGAAGCCATCGTTTCATATTTCACTAAAGTTGAAGAGGCTTTTACTTTTGTTGATGAGCACATGTCGGAGCGAATGGTGATCATTATGGATTGCCGTTTTGGTTCTGTGTGGCAAGGAGTGGATGCTGTAAAAGAGCTTCGCAAAAAGACATCGCTCATCTATGTCATAATGATGTCTGCCAATAATGTGAATCAATTGTCAAGTCAAGATATTATGTCATTGATCAACATGGATAGTATTTTTTTCATAAAAAACACTGACATTGAGGGGGCTAAGGGAAAAATCGAAACAATTCGCAAATTGTGGAATGTACGTTTTGATTGTGTTTTAGAACAATGGCTTATCCGTCATCCCGAGGACAACAACAAGGAGGCCTTTAGTGAAGCTACTACCGGAAAGACATACACTTGGTCAGATATTCTTGTGGAACTACGTCTTCAAACCCCTGTCGGAAAATCGTTCGAACACAAACTAAACGAATATTATATCTATCAACTGAACCGTTCAAAAAAATAAACCATGAGTAGTATCATGATAGCTTATAACAACGACCCTTCAACGGTGCTGCATGAATTCTTAGAGTCTTGTGCTGATGAAGCAAAACAGATGTGTGTTGATAATAACATCTCGTATTCATCTGTTTGTCCTCCAAATCTGAATCACCAAAATGTTATAGAAGTTATGCCTAACCATCAGTTATGCTTTCTTGCGGGTCATGGTGACGGGAACGGCATTTATAACGAGAACGGCGAAACTGTGGTTTCTACTCACACACCCAACTACTGTTTTAACGGTAAGGGTTTTTATAGTATTGCATGTTTGTGTGCCCAAAATCTTTATCCGCATTTGAAAGCTCTTGGCTTACAATTCTTTGTGGGATATAATGACACTTTCAACGTAAGAGGTGAGCGTGAGCCTTTTATATACAGCGCTATGGCTGGCTTTAAGAGTTTTCTGTCTGGTGACAACGCCGAAATCGCGAAAGAAAAAATGCTCGCTACTTATGACGAACAAATTTCCGCATTAGATGAAACGGATCCGATGGCAGCTGTTGAACTTGTTCATAACAAGGAAGCATTGGTGTTTGAGTGTGATAATAATACAACCTGTTTAGTTGATTTGGAATAATTATGCCCAAGAAAAAATATAAAATAGCATCCCTTTTCTCCGGTTGTGGAGGCCTTGATTTGGGCTTTTCCGGAGGTTTTACCTTTTTAGGAAAAGACTACAAACGGTTGAACACAGAAATAGTTTTTGCGAATGATTTCGATGCAGATGCCTGTAAGTGCTATAATGCCAATCCATTGTTGGTTAATGACGGGGCTGAATGTTTATTGGATGACATACGCAACATTGATGCGAATACCATTCCTGATTTTGACATCTTACTCGCCGGTTTTCCCTGCCAACCATTTTCAAACGCAGGAAACAGAAAAGGTGTAAATGATGACAATGGAAGAGGAACCTTGTTTGAGGAGTGTGAAAGAATCGTAAAAGCAAAAGTTGATTCAAACAAACGCCCGAAAGCCTTCCTGTTTGAAAATGTAAGAGGGATTCTTTCCTCAAAAATGCCTGATGGGAAAACTACAGTTCCTCAGGAGATTCAAAAACGTATGGAATCGCTCGGCTATGACATTAGCATGAAACTTGTTTGTTCGAGTGACTATGGGGTGCCTCAACAAAGATACAGAGTTCTCATCATTGGCATTGACAAACAGCTCGGACTGAATTCATTCGATTTCGATTCTTTATTATATGTAGTAAGCAGACACCACATTCCTTCAACTTTAACAGGTAAAGATGAAGAACTATTATTGGGACGTATTTTGCAAGGTGTACATGGACAGGAAGACGATGTGGTTTGGGAATATAGTGCTACAACTCAGAACACCGTAGAGTTAATAGGCGGATGCCAACATGGGCAAAGAGCTATGGATTTGTTTGGTGATGGCTATTCTAAACAGGACTTGCCTCCTGTTGTTTTTGAAGGTCGGTCTTGGAAAAACATTCCCTATGAAAAACTATCTCCCCGTTTCAAAAAAATAGCGGACGATCCCAAAAGATATCATGCACCTAAATTTTTCAGGCGTTTTGCTTTTGGTGAAATCAATGGTACAATTACAGCATCTGCACAACCTGAAAACTGTGGTATAACTCATCCTGTTGAAAACAGGCGTTATTCTGTACGAGAAATTGCCAGAATACAATCATTTCCCGATGATTTTAGATTTAATGCTATTCCATTACAATCTCAATATAAAGTTATTGGCAATGCCGTTCCCCCTGTAATGGCTTGGGTGGTGGCAAAAGCCTTATTAAATCATTTACAGAACAAAAAGAAATAAACATGGCATATCTATCAAAATCAACCATATTGAGGGCATACAAAATGCTTTCAAATATTGATGACGAGAAACAACAGGGACTTACACAAAAGGTCAGTGCGTTAAAGTATGCATCGGCATTGGACTTGTATTATAAGAAATACAACAAAAACTGTGATTTAAAACAATCATCAAACAGAGATTTGTTTGCATCATATGTTGGAGAAATTGTAAAGATTAATGAAGATTTTTGCACAAAAGATTTTTACTTAAGTGTTTCTTTAAATGGGAGGGATTTCGATTGTGGTAGTAATTTTTATTCCCAATCTTCCGTTAAGGATTCTAAAACAAACCCCTACAATACTTTCTTATACCCAAAACGCTCAGGATGGAAAGCGGTAATGGATGTAAAAAATCAAGTGCTGATATATCGATCGGACTATTATAGTGATGCTTTTTCTTATTACTTGGGTTCATCAGAACTAAGATTGGCATATATAGTATGGCTTCTGAGATTCGAAAGTATTACCGAAAAGAATACGAATGGATTGATGAAAGCACTAAAAAGAAGTTTCTCAGACGCTTTCTGTGACGCTTTGTATATCAAGTCCATTGAGTTTGTTGATTCTTCTTATGTAAAATTTGATGATAATGTGAGTCAGTTAAATGTGGACGACATTACTGGTATTTTCTCTGCAAATAAAACCACAACAACTACCAAGCCAACCATTCACCCAAACGGGTCTTTGGGCATTAATTCAGTCATCGAATCCATCCTCTCCACCGGCCTCATCTATTCCGAAACCCTCATCAAGCGCCTCGCCTATTCGCTGATGGCCAAGCCTTTCGTGATCCTCAGCGGGTTAGCGGGTTCGGGAAAGACGCAGCTGGCGTTGGCTTTCGCCAAGTGCTTGAGCGAGAATATTGAGGAGCAGGTCTGCATAGTTTCCATCGGGGCGGATTGGACCAACCGTGAGCCGCTGTTAGGCTACCCCAACGCCTTGAAAGGCGATGAATACGTGCTGCCCGAAAGCGGTGTGCTGCAACTCCTGATGTGCGCCAACGATGACCCATCCAAGCCCTACTTCCTGATTCTCGACGAAATGAACCTCAGCGTGGTGGAACGCTATTTCGCCGATTTCCTCAGCGCCATGGAGTCGGGAGAACCCATTAAGCTTTGGGATGGCAACGATGAAGTTCCCGCTGAAATACCATTGCCCAAGAACGTCTTCATCATCGGTACCATCAACGTGGATGAAACCACCTATATGTTCAGCCCCAAGGTGCTCGACCGCGCCAATGTGATTGAGTTCAAAATCGCACCCGATGAGATGGAGGAATATTTGGGCAAAAAGGTGAACATCA
Organism: uncultured Bacteroidales bacterium; assembly: GCA_937901455.1. GTDB lineage: Bacteria > Bacteroidota > Bacteroidia > Bacteroidales > WCHB1-69 > F23-D06. The sequence continues at coordinate 13,749 of CALDIA010000155.1, forward strand.
ACCTTGAGAATGCCTATTCAGCCTGCGCGGATATGGCTGTGGATTTTGTCAATAAAGCCAAAAGTCAAGTTGCAAAAGACGAGAAAAACAAAGAAGTCCTGCTTTCGTTCTTCAAGGAACTGAAGAAGGTCAACGCCGAATTCGGCTACCGCACCGTGAACGAAATCAGTCGCTATCTGCATTTTGCTGAAGGAGATTTGGAAGATGAGGCAGCCATCGACACCGCCATCCTGCAAAAACTGCTGCCCAAACTGCACGGCTCCCGCAAGAAACTCGTTCCTGTGCTTACTTCCATGTGGAAGCTCTGTCTGAACGATGGCGTTACCACAGAGATAGATGCCGAGTTCAGCGCAGCCGATTTCAAGTATCCCGAATCGGCGGAAAAGATTCAAAGAATGTACAAAGCCGTGGTGGACAATGGATTTACGAGTTTTGCGGAGGCATAAGGAAATAATTGAGATATGTACAACAAAGAACCTATGGAAGGAAACTATGACATACTTGTAAAGGAGCTCTGCAAATTGCCCAAAGAAACAGGTTGGGTGGAGTTTAAGCATAATAATGATGACCCAAAAATGATAGGGGAGGATATCAGTGCTCTTGCAAATACAGCAACTTTGAAAGACAGAGACTTTGCCTATATGATTTGGGGTGTTGACGATACCTCACACGATATTATAGGTACGACTGTTCGGCTTGCGCTACAGAAGAAAGGACAAGAAGAGTTAGAAAACTGGTTGAGACACCAATTGTCAAGAAATGCCAATTTTGAATTCTTGGAGACGGAGATAGACGGCAATCATATCGAACTCATCAGAATCCACAAAGCATTGCACATTCCCGTTGCCTTTGAAAAAAACGAATACATTCGTAGTGGAAGCTACACCAAGAAATTGAATGATTATCCCGAACTAATGGCCCAACTTTGGGATAAACTTCGCAACAGTCGATTTGAAGACGTGTGTTCTATTAAAGATTTAAGGTATGCGGAAGTGTTGCAAATGATTGATGTAGGTGCCTATTTCTCTATGCTAAATCTTCCCCAACCCACCGAAGAGAAAGAGGTGATGCATTACCTTTTGGAAGACGGAGTTGCTATTAAACTTGATAATGGTCTTTATGGGATTACGAATTTAGGAGCGATTTTGTTTGCTAAAGATTTGAACAACTTTCCCAGATTAGGGCGAAAAGCCATGCGGGTGGTTCAATATCAAGGCAAAAACAGATTATTTATCCAAAAAGAAGAAACTTTCAAAACGGGATATGCTATATGCTTTGAGGATATTGTAAGATATGTCAACGCCCTTTTGCCAAGCAACGAAGATATTGCCACGGTGGCATTGACCACAAAAAGCAAATATCCCTTGCCATCTGTGAGAGAGGCCATAGCCAATAGTTTAATCCACCAAGACTTATATATAACAGGAACCGGCCCAGTTGTGGAAGTTTTTGAGAATCGAATAGAAGTAACCAATCCTGGTACACCACTAGTTGATATTATGAGAATTATTGACAATCCCCCAAAGTCAAGAAACGAGAAATTGGCATCCCTAATGCGCAGAATGAAGATGTGTGAGGAATTGGGGCGCGGATGGGACAGAATGGTTCTTGCCTGCGAATTGCAATTCCTTCCCGCACCGAGAATCGAGATTTTTGAAGAATCAACAAAGGTTACTTTGTTCTCTGAAATGGAGTTTACGAATATCCCTGCCGATGATAAGTTGTGGTCGTGCTATCTTCATTCATGTCTAATGTATATTCAAGGGGATGCTTTAACAAACTCTTCATTGCGAGATAGATTTGGACTTAAAGAATCGTCTGCTGGCAGTGTTTCACGACTCATAAAAGAAGCTGTTGCAGTACAAAGAATAAAACCCATTGATCCCAATACTGCCAAAAGATATATGCGATATGTTCCTGTTTGGGCTGCAATTTAATTTGCCTGTAATTTGCCAAGACGACTAAAACAATATGCTTTTTGAATAATAAAACACTGATAATCATTATTATATGATTTAAAATCTAATTTGCTGGTAATTTGCCAAGGAGAAAAAAGTAATAGAACAACCAAAAGTTAATATGACAGACCATCTCGAAATACCAATCCCAGGAAAGCACGGAAGCACGAGGCTGCTGGTGTACCCGCAATCCTCAAACGCGAAGGTATTTGATATGGTCGAGCCTCAAGACGGTGAGTCGAGATGGCAATTAGTGGAAGGCGAGGAATACGAATATGCCTTTGAAGGCGATTACCATTTCAAGGAACACGAATTGGTCCGTCCCTCAAAAAGTTCACCCTCACGAGGCTGGATCAAAACGGGCATCTATGTCGGTTGCCTGGCGTTGACCGTCACCAACGATGCAGGCTTTGAAGCCGAGGTCAGTTTTGAGGTGCGTTCCGTCAAAATGGATTACCGGACGGACTACAAGACAATGCTCCACGACATCACCAACCACTTCACGGATTTGGTGATGATGCAGGGAGCGCCCGTCACCCAACGCTTCGAGGTGGATGCCAACGAGGACAGCCAAACGCTTTACCAACAGTTCGCTTTCATGAAATCGTTGGTGGACAGCGAGGAGTTTGAGGAGGCCCTGAACAAGATTTTCTACAACCCCATCCACAAATGGACGGGAACAACGGTAGAGAAAGACATTTGTTCCATAAAAAGAATAGGACGGCAGGAACTGAGACAGGTTGCGTCCAGCAAGAACCGGCTGCCGTTGGATGAGGGCGGGTTTATTGGCGATAACATTGGCAGCGTCCCAAAAAGACTGTCGGTTTCCTACAAGAGAGACACGCTTGACGTGGTGGAGAACCGTTTCGTAAAGTTTGTGCTGCAATCATTTTCATCGTTCTGCAGCATCATCCAGCAATGCAAAAACGCCAGTCCAAGACTGATAACCGAAGCCGAAATGATGGCCAACAAACTGAACGGCTGGTTAAGCCGCAGCTTTTTCCTCGACATTTCCAACCTTCAAACCATGTCGCTGAACAGTCCCGCCTTGCAGCGCAAAGAAGGCTATCGTGAAGTGCTGCAAGCATGGACCATGTCGAAATTGGCGGCCCAAATCACATGGAAAGGCGGTGACAACGTATATCAGGCCGGCAAACGCAATGTGGCGGCACTCTACGAATATTGGGTGTTCTTCAAGTTGCTGGATATCGTCAAAGAGACCTTCCATCTGGAACTGAAGGAAGATGATGAAAAGAAGTTGGTCAAAACAGACAAGGACCGCATCAATCTCGAACTCAAACAGGGCAAGATGAAAATGATTGGAGGCAAGTTCCATGAAGCCTCCCGAACCTTGAACGTATGTTTGTATTACAACAGGACTTTCAGCACATCCGACCAGCTGGATGCAAGCGGCTCCTGGACCACCGCCATGCGTCCCGATTACACTTTGTCTATTTGGCCAGGGAACATTACAGAAGTCGAGGCGGAAGAGCAAGACCTCATCGTCCACATCCATTTCGATGCAAAGTACAAGCTGAACAAAATCCTGCTCAACGAAAAGGAACCTGATGACACGCACACTTTTGAAGAAGAAGACACAGACCTTTCAGAGGAGGATTTGCGGATGAACCAAGAAAAGCGGGAAGAAGAAAAAGGCTTCTACAAGCGGGTGGATTTGCTGAAAATGCACGCTTACAAAGATGCCATCCGACGGACAAGCGGGGCTTATATCCTCTATCCTGGCACAGAAAACAAAAGGCTCAAGGGATTCCACGAAGTATTGCCCGGATTGGGAGCCTTTTGTCTGTCGCCAAACAGCATTGAAAAGGACTCGAAAGAAATCGAGCGTTTCTTGCACGACATCTTGGAGCACATGCTGAACAGGGCTTCGCAACGCGAGCGCATTTCATACCACACATACGAAATCCACAAGAAGGAACCCTCCGTGGTTTGCGAACCTATGCCGGAACCGTATGGCATCGACCGCAATCTGATACCAGAAGAAACCTTTGTATTGTTGGGCTCTTTCCGCAATGAGAATCATCTGAAATGGATACTTGGCAACAAACTTTACAATACGAGAACTGACACGGGAAACGGCTCTGTACGACTGAAACAAGAGATTTCTTCGGCAAAATACCTTCTGCTGCACAATGGTGAAAAGCAAATTATGTTGAGATTAGGCGACAAAGGTCCACGTGTTATGTCAAATGAACGATTGAAGACATTGTCCTTCGCTTCTCTGTACACACCTTCAATGCCCTATTATGTGGTTTTTGACATTTCTGCCAATGAACCCGACAAAGAATTTGAGAATGTTCAGTGGGATTTTGGCAAAATGATTCATGACGGTATTATCAAGGGCGGCCGTTTAAGTGCAGAACCCGCAGGTATTTCACTGGCTACACTGATGAAATATGTCGTTCACAAACCATAATGCAACCTTTAGAAGTATAATTCTTTTCATTATCAAACCAACCCCTATGCCCCACACCCTCTACAAAACCCAAGGCACCTGCTCGCAGTTCATCGATGTGACCATCGATGACGAGGGCGTCATCCGGCAGGTCTTCTTCATGGGCGGATGCGACGGAAACCTCCAAGGCATCTGCCGTCTGGTCAGCGGCCAGAAAATCGACGACGTCATCCCGAAACTCAACGGCATCCGCTGCGGTGGCAAGCCCACCTCCTGCCCCGACCAGCTCTGCCGCGCACTGGAAACCCTCAAAAAATAAGCCATCATGTCCCTCTTCCGTGTCATCCTCGCCATCTTCTTCCCGCCCTTGGCCGTCATCGACCGCGGATGCGGGTCCGTGCTCATCGTCTTCATCCTCACCTGCGCAGGATGGGTGCCGGGCGTCATCGCCGCGCTGGTCATCCTCAACAAGAATGAGTGAAACAGCATTACGACGAATATAATTTGAGAATTTTTATTATTGGTGTCCGCTTAAAAGTTCCGCGCGTGCGCACGCGCACGAGGGCATGAA
>CALDIA010000156.1 GCA_937901455.1 uncultured Bacteroidales bacterium
CTTCAGGGTCTCTAAGGAGAGTGCGATGCCAGCTTGCGACATCGCGTCAACACGTTGTTGCACCTCAAGAAACTGTTTGTCGGTCAGTTTTTCAAGATTGGCTTTTTCGCAGATGTAGGTGCGGTAAGTGGAAATGTTGAAGGTGGGTTTCGCTGGTTCCGTCTTTTCGGCCTTATCTTTTTGTTCCAAGAACTCACGGCATTTTTCGTCGATGAGTTTCCATCCTTCACGATGTTCGCGGCTCACTTCGACCAATTGTTTGCGTGTGGCTTTCAGTTCCTCCCCTTCCAGCAGCAGCTTCATCTTTGCGAAGAGGTCCATCTTAAGGTGCCAACGGTCGTTGTTTCGCAGCCAAAGCTGCTTTGTTTCCTCCGTGGGCATATCTTCGTAACGGGTGAACTTGTAGTGCTGGAGTTCTGCAAAGGTCACATTGTCTTTGGTTGCAATTTCTTCCTCTACATTTTCCAACGCCTCTGAGATTATGGTTTCCACGATTGGTGGGTCGGATGGAACATTTCCGTCCGTATTCGGAACGGATTCGGTAGAAATTGGAACGGAAACGGCTTCTTTTGGAACATCGGGTTGGATTCCGTTGACGGGTTTCAGCCCAGGGATGTGTGCCAGTTTCTTCAATTCCTGGTTTAACAGCCTTATGTTACGGGACCGTGAAACGCGCTCGACTGCGAATCGGTCTTTAGTGTACATGGCTAAAACGGCTACACCTTCCTCGAAGGTGTAGCCGTTTCGGGCGGTAAGGAATGCTACTACCGGGTTATTCTGTACCATTGCTTTCCTCGGTTGGGGTGAACACGCCGGTCGAGCAGTCGAGCGTGCCGTCGGTGAGTTCGATGGTGCCAATGTAGGTCGGCAGAGGAGTCGTGTCGGGGCATTCGATCTCGATGGTGATGCCCTTGGCCGAGCCTGCCGAGTCGCCGCTGTCGCCGTTGGGCGTCAGTGTGGCGCGGTAGTCGGGGCTGCCGATGACGTAGAACTTGCCGTCGTGCTTGACGACAAACACGAAGTCGCCGTTGGAGGCGAACTTGGCGAAGGCGCGTGCCTCGTTGGTGATCTTGGGGTACGACAGCGTGGCCTTGTTGACCACTACCTTGCAGTCGGTCTCGCCTTGGTATTCCCAAGTGATCTTGCCCTTGCCTTGCGTCGAGTAGAGGCGCAGGAAGGTGGTGTCGGCGGCCAGTGTGAAGCTGCCCGTGTATTGCGTGTAGGCGTTCACGCTGGCGGCGGCGTCGAAGTCGTCGCTGATGGTGGGCCATGCGCTGATGTTCTGCTTCGGGATGTAGTACACCTCGTCGCTGATGCCGCTGGGGTTGACCGAGCCTAAGGTGAATCTGATGTCTGCACAATTCATGTCTGTTTCTCCTATGCTTTAAGGGTTAGGACTTGCCCGTGCCGGTGACGGGGATTTCGAGATAGATGTCGTCGGTGGCCGAGGCGATGATGATGGTCGCGGACTTGGCACCAGCGGCGGTCGGAGCGAAAGTGACGGTGACGGCTTGGCCGCCATCGGCCATGGCTTCCGCAGCAGTGATGGTGCTCTTGTTGACGGTGAACTTGCCGTCGCCGCCGTTGACGCTGACTTGCAGTGCGCTGGTCAGGTTGACGCCGCTGACAGTGATGTCTTCTGTCTCGTTTTGGTTGGCGGTGACTTCACCGAAGTCGATGCTCTCGATGTCGGTCGAGGCGTAGACAGCGGAGTTGTTGGCCGAGAACGAGGCGCACATGAGGTACTCCTTGGTGACGGCCTCGAACTGGGCACCGTCCCAACAATCGGTGTACATCTGCACCTTACGCGGGTTGGTGCCGTGCAAACGGAGCAGGTATTCACCCGTGGCGTTTTCCCCTTCGCCGATGCCGTCGGAGCCGAAGCGGAGGTTATTGCGCGAAGTCAGGATGATGTGCTTCAGGTCGTCGGTGCCGGGAGGGCTGCAAAGCACGCATTTCTTGTTGGTGTTGTGCAGATACACATCCTTCGTATCGTTGACATATTGGGCAGCCAAGGTTTGGTTGCCGTGGTTGGTGCACCAACTGATGTACATCTCACGCACGTTGTCGGGCATGAACATGTAGACGGTGCCGTCGGTGGCTTTCAGGAGGGCGTTGGCCACGGTCCAAAGCAGCTTCAGTTTGTCGCCCGCGTTGTACGGGGTGATTTGGCCGAGCTGGATGTAGTTGCCCAAAGCCTGACTAATGGTTGGCGTGTGGCTTTCGTTTTGTCCGGCTTTCTCCTTCGCGATGATGGTGTCAAAGCCATCCATGTTGGCGAGGTTGTTGGTGCCGTCGGGGTCGTACACACCGCTCCAAATCGCGAAGTTCAGCTTGGAAGCCGCAGTGCGGATTTCCTCGACCACGATGGCCTTCACCATCGGCATTGTGATCTTCGACTTCGACAGCGGTTTGTCGAACAAGGTACGGTAGATGTTCTCAGGGTCAAACTCAACGAAGAGTTCAGAATGGTTGGTGGTCAAGGTACGAGCCTTGATGGCGCCGGGTGCCTTCGGGTCGCCATCAGGATCGTAGGGCGTGAACTCACCGTTGCCTCTCAGCATGTAGGTGGTATCACTGCCACGAAGCATCGTTCTGTGGCGCATGTACTTGAGGTTGTCGCGAATCTGGAAAAGGACTTCAGCCAATGCCGTTTCGCGGAAAGTCTGGCCACTGTTGACCAGTTGGGTTGCTAAAGTGATGTTTGCCATGGTGTCGGTTTAGTTTGAGTGATACATTTCTTCGTGTTTCCTGGCATACTCCATCGGGCTGAGGCCGTCGTCCTCTTCGTCGGTGGGTGCGTGGTTGCCGTTGTGGGTGGCTTGGTGGTTCTCATCCGTGTCGTGGTTCGACTCGGCAAGTTGGGTGCGCAACTCACTGATGGTGTTGTCGCGCTCGGTCAGTTGGCCTCTGAGGCCATCTCTCTCTTGGGTCAACTGGCAAATCTCTTCAGCCTGGTTGGTGATCGTCTGAGTTTCGTTCTCATGAAGGGCTTGCTCAGTTTGTCCATTAGCCAAGGCCGTGTTGATTTCGGTCAGCTGCTCTCCATCCAGTGTCACGTGGCCATCGACCATCTGAAGGTCGTGGCAGGTGGATAGGGCTTGCAGTGCTTCAAATCCTTGCATTTTGGTGATGTTTAAGTTAGACAATTCAAGTGTTTTGGCAACGGCATCATCCAAGGTGCCAATGCCGTCGATGAGTGTTCCCACCACATCCTGAGCAAAGTAGGTGCGGCCCTTCAACTGGTCGTCAGTCGCCGTGGGTCGGTTGGCCTTGACATCATTACGGAAGTCTTCGGCCAATGGATTCAGCAGGTTTTCGCGGATGGGTTTCACGTCGCCCTCAAGGGCTTTTTCATAGTCGGAGTTTTTCTCCTCACTGCCGTCGGCGTAGATGCGGAGACGAACATAACCGTCTTCGTCAACGGACTTCATCGGGTAGCCGCCAAGTTCGATCATCGTGCCGATGCAGCCCACCATGTTGCGGCGGTCGTGGGCCAGGATGGAGTTGCAGTAGGAAGCTGCATAATAGGCCGCGCTGCACATATAGCCGTCACAATAAGCCAGCACGGGTTTCGAACAGGCTTGGATGGCATCGGCGAGGTCGCGCACCGAATCGGCGGCACCGCCACCCGAGTCAACGATGACGATGCTTCCGAGAACACGGCGGTCTTGTTCACCTTGGCGAAGCCATTGTGCGACATCGCGAGTCCCATATTGGCACAAGTCGCCGTCGCGCATCATCACGCCTTCGAGCCTTACCACACTGATCAGGTTGCCCTGAGGAATGGCAGGGCAATCCTTGTGTGTAAGACGGAAGTGGTAATACGAATTGTCGGCGATTTCTTCATTATCTTCGGTCTCATCGTACTGCACGATGGGATATTTCGCCTTGAGGCGGGCGGCACCCACCATGTCGCGATAGAGCGCAAGCGCGGCGGCTGCCGACATGGGGTCGAGCATCCAATGCCGTGTCTTGGCGATATGGAAAAGCGTATTGGTCGTTTTGCGCATGGGTTGCATTTTTTAGTGGTGCAAAAATATCCCAAGCGCAAGCGGCGGCTGTGACCGAATTGTCAGCGCAAAAGGCTCGTTTTGCTTTTGTAGTTCACCTCCATGGCCACTTCGCGAGTGTTTCGGGCATCATATCTGTTTGAAGGTGTCAGGTAGGCAGGATATGACTTGGTGCCGATGGTGTAGCGTGAGCCGTCAACGGCGACAACGTACACCACGACCGGGCGGCCTTGGTATTTCTTTGCCAACTCGATGTCAGCATCTTGGCGGACAACGAAGGGAAGCTGCACCTCGTAATACTTGCCCCGTAACGATGAGCAGAAGATGGCTCTGGTTGCACT
>CALDIA010000157.1 GCA_937901455.1 uncultured Bacteroidales bacterium
CGCCGATTAAAGTGGCACGCGAGCTGGGTTCAGAACGTCGCGAGACAGTTCGGTCCCTATCTGTTGTGGGCGCGGAAGCTTGAGAGGACCTGACTCTAGTACGAGAGGACCGAGTTGGACGAACCTCCGGTGAACGGGTTGTGGCGCCAGCCGCACTGCCCGGTAGCTGCGTTCGGATGAGATAAGCGCTGAAAGCATCTAAGTGCGAAACTCACCTCAAGATGAGGCTTCATTCAAGGGTCGTTATAGACGATGACGTAGATAGGCCGCAGGTGTAAAGGCAGTGATGTCAAAGCCGAGCGGTACTAATCACCCGATAGCTTTCCCGTATCTCGGTAAAAAAAAAGACAGCGAGTCTCCGCGGTGAGGACAGGTTTGGTTCTTCCATTTTATGTCAATCCCATACAGTGCCGAGGCACTGGAGAGAGATTGCGGTGATTATAGCGCCGGGGCACACCTCTTCCCATTCCGAACAGAGAAGTTAAGCCCGGCCGCGCCGATGGTACTGCCACACCAGGTGGGAGAGTAGGTCGTCGCCCAATACCACAGAAGCAGCTGTCATCCGACAGCTGCTTTTTTTTTGCCATACTTCCTTTTTTTTGCTATCTTTGCCCTTTCTAATATCCTCCCTCTATGAAAAAAGAAGGCCTTTTTATATTCTTATTGCTATCTTTGTGCTTCTCCCTCACCCTGCAGGCTACTTCCTCTATTATCAATATTGACTCCCTCTTCTCTCAATATCAAAATAAACAAAGCCGTAACTTAGCCAAACAACTTATCGATAGCTTTGCTGTTTACGACTGCTACGACTATCCCATCCTACAGAAACATTACAATAACGAACAATTTGCCCAAATGCTCGTCTATCTCGGTATGGCCAACTATGCCTATAGTCGTGGTTCATTCTACGCCGCCGAACGATTCGCGCAAAAGGCTCTCCTCTACCAAATACCCGATTCCCTACGATGGACTTCCAGCTGCTACGAAATTCTCAATGTGACCCAACAACGCACTGGCCAATTCCAAAGCGCTTTAATTTATGCCCGTATGGATTATAAGATTGGAGAAGAACTGAAGGAAGAACGTATCCTAAGTTCTGCCCTTAACTCCTTGGCTTGCATTAATCTATATACCGAACATGCGCAGGATGCACTGAACTACATCAACCAGGCTATTGAAATCGAACGCAAAAATAATACCGATAAAGGCAAGGCGTTGGCTATCCGATTGGGCATAAAAAGCGAAATTCTGATGGCCCTTGACCGCCCCGAAGAAGCCTTGGAGTGCATAGATGAAGCCATCGCAATTGACCAGCAAAATAATAGGCCAGTGAAGGTAAGCATACGAATGTCACAAAAGTCTGACATACTCTTGCATCAACAAAATTGGGCAGAATGTAAAACGCTCTGTTTGGAGGCCATGAAGGTTTTCGAGCAGAACAACAGCGTGGCGGACCAAGTAATTACCCTGAAACAACTCGGTATGTGTGAGATGGCCCTGAATAACTATAATGCGGCCGAACAATACTTGCTTGAAGGTGAGCAATTATGTAAGCAACATGGCTTTATGCCTCTTCTCTGGCGCATCCAAAGCCAATTGTCAAAACTATACGAAAAAATAAACCAAACCGAGAAAGCCCTTTCCTATCTCGAAAGCAGCTACTCCATAAAGGATTCCCTGAACTCGGAAAAATATCAAGCCCTGCTGAGCGAATATCAAGTGGCTTTCGACATCCACCAGAAAGATGAGAAACTCAAAGAACAACAAGTCATCCTGCATCGGCACCTCTTTCTTGGTACTATCCTCATCATAATCTTAACCTTAAGCTTTATTGTAGCCATATTCTACATCAGTTTAGCCCGGTTAAGAAAAAAAAATAACGAAACACTCCTTGAGCAAAATAAAATAAACAACCAAATTTACTCAATTATTTCACACGACTTAAGAAATCCTGTAAATGCCCAAAAGCAGATATTGGAGTATGTGTGCAACCAGTATGACCACATAAAAGAAGAGGACAAAAGGATTATGATAGAAGAGGTGCACAAATCCAACAATGCATTAAGCGAACTGCTGGTTAACTTGTTGGAATGGGCCTCGTTGGAATGTGGGCGGCTGACTTTCAACCCTATACGGCTGAATCTTGGCTCCGTCATCCAAAAGGAAATACGCCAGATACAACCCATCTTGCTTAAAAAAAATATCTCCATCTCAAAACAGATCCCTAATGATATCTTTGTACTCTCTGACATGACAATCTTGGAAATCGTAATCCGAAACCTCCTCACCAATGCTGTTAAGTACTCCCATGAAGACGGAACGGTGGAATTGAAAGTGGATGAGGACAACGACAAAGCAACCGTCTATTTTATTGATCATGGCATAGGCATGCTCCCGGAAGAAACTGACTTGATTTTCAAGAAAGAATTTGTCACTACACCGGGAACCTCTGGAGAGACCGGAACAGGTATCGGGTTGATGGTCTGCAAGGAACTTATTAACCGGACAGGGGGAACCATCTCCTTTACCAGTAAACATCTGGAAGGCTCTACCTTCTTTTTTACGATTCCTAAAACTACAAACAACTAACGAACTATGTCGCAGAAAAACATCATGATAGTAGAAGACCACATTCTTACCCGAATGGGTACGATTATGGCTATCAATACCAATAGCGAACACTATAAAGTGGTGTCCGAGGCAGGATCGGTGAAGGAAGCTATTGCCATATTGAAAAGTGGTCAACCCATAGATTTGATATTGTTAGACCTGATGCTTCCCGACGGTCGTGGCCGAGAAGTGGTGAAATATTTGCACACCTACGAAAATTCTGTCAAGGTTCTTGTTTTGTCTGCTGACAACGACAAGAACAATATTCTGCAATTGTTGCAGATAGGCATTGATGGTTTTGTCAGCAAATTTGTGGATATTCCCACCCTGTTGTTAGCCATCGAATCGGTTTGCAACGGAATAGAATTTTATGGGAAGGATATTGCAGAGATTATACATGCCGTCACCACAGCCAACCCCAAGACAATAGAAACGTTCACTTCTCGGGAGAGGAAAATTATACACCTGTGTGCCGAAGGTCTTACAGCAAAAAAGATTGCCAATAAACTAAATATCAGTGTGCGGACCGTAGAAAACCATAAGAATAATATTTTTAAGAAAATGGGTTTCAAGAATACCAGCGAATTGATACATTATGCCTACGAACATGGCATAATACATAACTGATTATCAGTAATAAACAGTCATATTCATATATCAAGCACCTCTTTCAGGAAGAGGAGCTTTTATATTATTACCTAAGTATAATTGAAAATTGAGTAAATTTACTTATTGACAATAAGTTTTTTTTTTGTTTTTTTTGCAAATTGAAAATATGATAAAAAACAATCAGATATGAGAAAGCTATACTTAACAGCGTTGATAATCATGGCTTCAATGTTTATTTTAGAGGCCCAGGATGCGGTGGTGCCTGCTGGCGGCACGGCACAGGGTGCGGGCGGCACGGTGACTTACACGGTAGGTCAGATTGCCGACCGCCAGGTGGACGGTACCGGAAACTATGTGGTGGAAGGAGTACAGCAACCGTATGAGATACAATCGGTGGGCGTGAACGACTATCCGGGCATTGAATTGGAAGCGGTGCTTTTCCCGAACCCCACAGTTAGTTACGTGCAGCTTAGGGTTACGAATTATGAGATTCCGGTGGACGGCCTGAGAGCGCAATTGTACGACAACAATGGCAAACTTTTAGAGGTTTTCCGCATTGTGGACCAGGAAACGCGTATGGACCTGACGCAGTATCCGACGGCGACCTATCAGCTTCGTGTAATGGAGGGTAGCCGCATATTGCGTGTTTTCAAGGTAGTGAAGAATAAGTTTTAAAAATTTGCAGATATGAAAAAGATTTTTACTCTATTTGTAATGCTGATGCTGATGATGGTATCAGTGTGGGCACAAGTGCCCCAGAAGATGAGCTACCAGGCGGTGGTTCGTAACAGTAACAACCAGCTGGTGACCAACCAGCAGGTATCTGTAAGGATTACTATTTTACAAGGGAGCGTGAGCGGCACGCCGGTATATGTGGAACGCCACACTACGACGACGAACGTGAACGGCTTGATGACAGTAGAGGTCGGCGACGGTATTGTAGAGAGTGGGGACATGTCCACCATAGATTGGGGGGGGGTATGGCCCTTATTTTCTCAAGAGTGAGATAGATCCTGACGGAGGCATAAATTATAGCATCGATGGAGTACAGCAGTTGCTGAGCGTGCCGTATGCATTGTATGCGGGCAATGCGGGCAATGTGCCGGCATTTGCGGTGACGCCCACGGACACGGGCTATGTGCTGGTGCTGACTCAAGGCGATGGCACTATGCAGTCGTATGTGCTGCGCAATGGCGTGGATGGAGCGCAAGGCCCTCAAGGTCCCGCCGGTCCTCAGGGCCCTCAGGGTCCTCAGGGATTGCCAGGTGCCACGGGTGCCACCGGCCCGCAAGGTCCTCAGGGTGACACAGGTCCGCAAGGTCCTCAAGGCTTGCCGGGTGCAACTGGCGCCACAGGCGCTACGGGTCCTCAGGGACCCACTGGTCCTGCTGGTCCGCAAGGCCCTGCGGGCGTGGGTATCGCTTCCATCACGGGTCCCACAGTCAGTGGGCTCCAAAAGACCTATACCATTAACTATACGGATGGCACGAACAGCACCTTTGTGGTGACAGACGGCGCACAAGGCGCCACGGGTCCGCAAGGTCCTCAAGGCGAAACAGGTCCTCAAGGTCCTATCGGTCCTCAGGGACCACAGGGTCCTGCCGGGGAGGGCATCGCCCAGACACTGGCCATCAGCGGCAACCAGCTGACGATCAGCGGTGGTAATACCATCACGTTGCCCTCGGGAGGCAGCGGCAGCGGCAACGACGGCCGCGGTATCCAAAGCATCACGGGCCCGGTGAGCAGTGGCTTGCAAGATACCTATACTATATATTATACGGATGGCACAACCAGCACATTTGTGGTGACGAACGGTGCAGCCGGTGCACAAGGTGCCACGGGCCCGCAAGGTCCCCAAGGTGAGCAAGGTCCCCAAGGTGAGCAAGGTCCTGCCGGTGCCACAGGTCCTGCCGGAGCTACGGGTCCTCAGGGACCTCAAGGAGAACAGGGTGTCCCAGGTAATGGCATCGCGTCTATCACGGGCCCCACGGGCAGCGGTCTCCAGAAGACCTATACGATTAACTATACGGACGGCACAACCAGCACGTTCATTGTGACGGACGGTGCACAAGGCGCACAGGGCCCTCAAGGTCCTCAAGGCGAACCTGGTGCTGCTGGAGCAACCGGTCCTCAGGGCCCGCAAGGTGAACAGGGTCCTGTCGGCGCAACCGGCCCACAAGGTCCTATTGGTGCCACGGGTCCTCAGGGACCTGCGGGAGCCACGGGTCCGCAAGGTCCTGCCGGAAAGGGCATCCAGTCCTTCACTGGTCCAGTAACCAGCGGCAACACCAACACCTATACCATCACCTATACCGATGGTACCACCTCCACCATTACGGTGACCAATGGCCAAGACGGCCAGGACGGAGCAGGTGTTCCCCAGACCTTGATTCTCAACGGCAACCAGCTGTCTATTTCCGATGGGAACACCGTGATCCTTCCGGAAGGTTTCAGTGGAAATTATGACGATTTGACCAATAAGCCGATGATTCCGACAAACGTAAGCCAATTGGCTAACGATGCCGGCTACCTCACCAGCGTGCCGGAGCAGGAACAGGCAGACTGGAGCGAAACAGATAATTCTTCTAAGAGTTACATCCAAAACAAGCCGGAAATTCCTGTTGTGCCCACACAGGTAAGTGACTTCAACAACGATGCCGGCTACCTCACCCAACAGGATCTGCAAAGTCAGACCAATGCCAACTGGGATGAAGAGAATCCATCTTCCGCAGCCTATATCCAGAACAAGCCCGACCTGAGCGGCTATCTGACCACGGCCAACCTCAACAACTTTGTTACCAAGACCGACGATGAGACAATTGGTGGTGACAAGACTTTTGAGGACGATGTGTATTTGAACGGTGCCAATGAGGTGTATGGTAGTTTGGAGGTGCCTTCTGTGTTGAACAGCGTGGGCAATGATGGCACGTTGAATCTCTCCACAACCGCAGGTTCCGGCAATTGTGAGCAGGCGGTGAACTTCTGCGACTTGCAGGACATTTACGACAACTTGGCGAATAAACTGAATGCCTTGAACGACCAAATTGACGATTTGTTAGACAGCATTCACAAGCTCAACAAGGCACAGAACACCCCGAAGGACGGTGCACCTTGTCCCAACACCCCGACCGTTACCGACATTGACGGCAACACCTATTCCACCGTGCGTATCGGCAACCAGTGCTGGATGCGCGAGAACCTGAGAACTACCAAAATGCCCGATGGAACAGCCTTGACATTAGGAACTTCTTCAACTGCAAATTCATATAGATTACCATGGGATGGAGAAAATGTTCTTTCAATAAAGGGATATTTATATAACTTTAGAGCTGTTTCCGGTGGTTTAACAACCCAACCGGCATCAGCAATTCAGGGTATATGTCCTACGGGATGGCATTTGCCATCCTATGAAGATTGGAAGGCTTTGGATACATACGTTCAGCTGCATAGTGAAAATCTTTGTAGTAGCACCGCTATTAATAAAGCCTTAAGTTCAACTCTATTTTGGGAAGGATCAGCGAATGCTTGTACCCCAGGCAATGACCCAGAATCCAATAATTCCACAGGATTTTCCGCCGTTCCTTCTACGACTTTAGCGAGTTCTAATAATGCATTTTTCTGGGCATCAACACCTCATCCTAATGCGGATACTACAAAAATCACCATTAGGAGAATATTATATTCTTCTACAGGAACCTCATCTCATTATTATGATGCACTTCCTGGTTCTCAGTATAGTGTTCGTTGTATTCGCGACAATGCCAATGGCGAGGTCAACACGGTGGAGGGTCCTACGGTGACCACATCTGTTGCCACAGGCAATGTATATGACATCAACCAGATTTCAGCCAAGATTAAGAACATCGGTGTTATTGAAGACAATGGTGGTATGCCCATCACTTCATATGGTATAGTATATGGTACTACCAGTACGGTTACGCACAGCACCGGTACCGTTTTGCAGCTGGGCACTACAGCAACCACGCTGCCTTTCACCATGCTGTCAACCACCGACTCTACCATTACGGGTCTTGCTACCAACACCACCTACTATTATCGTGCCTACGCCATCAATGCCATTGACACGGCATACGGTGAGGCGAAACATTTCAAAACCACCAAAGACGGTAATCCTTGTCCTAACGCCGCTACCGTTACCGACATTGACGGCAACACCTACAATACGGTGATGATTGGTTCCCAATGCTGGATGCGACAGAACCTGAAAGTGACCAAAGCTGCGGATAATATGCCGATTTCCTCTTCTGTTGCCACACATCCGGTTACCATCGTGAATAACGTTGCAGGCCGTTTGTATCTGAAGTCGGTGGCGATGACCAGTCTTGCAGGAGCTTTGCCTCAAGGTCACGGAACAGGTGTCAATTATTTCTCCCAAGAGAGAGGAATCTGTCCGGTGGGTTGGCACATTCCTTCCAATACGGAAATTAACGCGTTATTGTCTTACGTGGGATCCACGGCTACTGCCCGGAAATTGGCCATGAGCGGCACAAGTAGTGTTGAAGTTTGGGCTTCATCCGCCGTGTCAGGTTCACCCGGATATGATCAAACTGCCAACGACGCGTTCAACTTCAGTGCCATACCGAATCAAAATAACCAACTATTTACGATGTGGTCGGCTACGGGCAATTATGTATTTTCCATAGCCTATAATAGTGCCACACCAACGCTGTCAGCGGTATCTGCATCGGCCCTTAATACTACTGCCAAGGCGGGTGTGCGTTGTATCAAGGATAATGCCACTACGGAGAATCCTTCCACCGACCTGCCTACAGTAACGTTAACGAACAATGGCGCGGGTACCAACACGCAGTATGCCAAGAGACTGACGGCCAACGTTACTAACAATGGTGGTTCAGAAATTACGACGCGTTACATTGTGTGTTCCAAACTACCTAATCCTACTTATAGTGCTTCCATCAAGTATGCCTTTACGGATGCCACGGCCGATGATTTCTTCCCGTACATAGACTTGGAGCCCAGTACCACTTATTATGTGCGTGCATGTGCCAAGAACAGCCTGGGTTGGTCATATAGTAGCCAGATCACCTTTACCACACCAGCCTCAGGACAAGCTATGCGTTGCAAGAATGCGGCTACCGTAACGGATGCCAACAGCAACAGCTATCCTACCGTGCAGATTGGCTCGCAGTGCTGGATGGCGCAGAACCTGCGCAGCACCACCTATCCCGGCGGGGGATCTGTTACTTCCTATTTACCTAAAAACACTGCGTCTCTTGACGTCAACTATGGTCGTCTGTACACGTATGCTGCAGTAGTAAATGGATCTTCCACCTCAACAGGCTCTGTGCAGGGTGTATGTCCGAATGGCTGGCACTTGCCCGCACCCAGTGAATTTACTACGCTGAAAACGTATGCCGACTCTCTGTATAGCAGTACGAATATTGGCGCTTTGACGTTGGGTTCTGAGGTCTTTTATCCCGGTTATGACACCTATGTCAATGAAACTGGTTTCAACGCTTATCCTGCCGGAAATATCAACACCTCAAATTCCAGTTTTGATTTTAACACCTCTGATGCCTTTTTCCAATCAAGTGTTGCTGCTTCTCAATTTATGATACTGGAGAACGTTTACTCTCATTTAAGCGACTATCCTGTTAATTATGCCATGTCTGTCCGTTGTATCAAAGGCAACACCCCACCGTCTGTGGCAACAGAATCTGTATCATCTTACTCTGGTACAACAGCTACTTTGGGCGGTATTGTATATACTACAGGTGGTAGTACCATCACGGAAGTTGGTATTTGCTATAGTTTAGGCAATAATCCTACCATAAATGATAGTAAAGAGACCTCCACGGCATCCACAGGTGCTTTTAATATTGACATTTCAGGGCTTGCCTATGGTACTACCTACTACTATCGTGCCTATGCAACTAATGAGAACGGCACCCAGTACGGCGAGGTGAAAAGCTTTACAACAAAGCAACCTGCTACCGTGACTACCGGCACCTATTCAGCTGTGACCAGTAATAGTGCTACTCTTTGGTTAACAATGACAAAGAATGATGCCACTATCACTAATTATGGCGTGGATGTTTATAAAAAGAATGCCGATGGAACCTATCCATCAACGCCAACATTAGGCAAGTATGATTCAACTCAAAGTGACGGCCTTGTAGGTATGAATGTCACAGGCCTTGAGCCAGGTGCCACTTATAAGTATCGGGCTAAAATAGTACAACAATTGGATGGTGTGAGCAGCAGTTTCTATGCTTTCGGCAATATGTCATCGGCAGAATTCACCACGCTCTGCATGCCTGCTGTAACCACTGGAAATGCCACCTTCACCCAATGGGATGATTATGGGATGCAATATAACCTGCAAGCCACGGTTACCAATATAGGC
This sequence comes from uncultured Bacteroidales bacterium, assembly GCA_937901455.1. Taxonomy (GTDB): domain Bacteria; phylum Bacteroidota; class Bacteroidia; order Bacteroidales; family WCHB1-69; genus F23-D06. The sequence goes on from CALDIA010000157.1 coordinate 9,608, forward strand.
AATCCTGCCTACACTGAAAAAGGTTTTGTTATTTCGCGAACAAGTAACAACCCCACGTTGAATGACTATACCTGGAAATACAGCCTAACAGCTTCGGGTATAGGATGCTTCTCAAAAGATCCAAGAACCCATTATACGAATACCACGCATTATTATCGTGCCTACCTTATAAGAGGCACCGACACCGTCTATGGGCAGGTGAAGAATTTCACAACTCCCGCACAAAAGCCGATTGTCACAGTAGCAGAAAGTTCATGGTATTCTTATTCACATTATGTGAAACGTAATAGTATCTATGTTTCGATTTCGGGGCAAACTAACGGGAATACGATTACTGAGTATGGATATGTGTATTCAACGTGGAATAATACCCCTACCAAATCATCCGACAATTATGTGTCGCAAACAAGTTCAAGCTTCCCATTAGGGGTTTATTATATGCAACTCCAAAATCTCACGCCCAACACACGTTATTATCTTCGCCCGTTCTGTATCACCAACGGAGCAGTTGTGTATGGTGAGACCATAACGGCGAAAACACAGCTCGATTGCGGTCAAACGTTAACCGACCAACAAGGCAACACCTATTCAACAGTGTTGGTTGAGGTTAATGACTATGGAGATTCATATAAGAAATGCTGGATGAAGAGCAATCTTAGAGCTACAGCCTATGATATAGCGCCCTATGCAACGCCTGTTTCCATCAATGCGGGTAGTTCTTTCTCACTATCTGACACCACAGCTACCAGCGGAAAGTATTATTCCACAGCATACGGTAATCTCTACAACTGGGTTGCTGCTACAGGTTTTGGAGTCAATGATCCTTATAATTATTCAGAAAATAACCAAGGTATCATGAGAAATTTTGATGGGAACATCCAGGGCATTTGTCCGAGAGGTTGGCATGTGCCAACCGATTATGACCTGCAAAATCTTGACCATTGGCTGAACACCTCCAGTAATATTACCAGTTTCTCGCCTGAATATGCTGGTCTTTATGGCGTATCGGGAGGCTATGGCTTAACCAATTATATGTACCTTTTGGGCGTTAATGATAACGGCATTATGTCCAATACGGAACTTATGGGTTATTTCAGAATTCAAAATACTGGAGTACACAACTACAACGGGCACTATAATCCGTTAGGAAACGGTATGTCTGTCCGTTGTGTACAGGATATTGATTACTAATCTATCTTCATACTACTAATAGAGTGTTTTTGCAACGGCTTCTCCGCAAGGGGAGGCCGTTTTTTTTAGTTGACAGCTATTAGTTGGGTGTTAATAGTAAACAGGTGATATTTGGGTGGAAGTTGTGCAGCATACCCATCATAACTTCATAATTTAATGTATTCTCATATACGCTTCAACAATTCAACAATATTTCATATCTTTGCAGCCCCAAAAGAGACAATCTAAAAATTTACCGATATGAAAGATAACCTCACAATGAACATGAATCCTTTGGTGCAACTTCTGAAGAAAGCGCCCAAAGACTTTACCAAGGCCGACATAATCCACGCAGTGGAAGAGTTGGAAATCAAGATGATCAATTTCCACTATGTGGCAGAGGATGGCCGTATCAAAACATTAGGCTTTATTTTGAACGACAAGGAGTATTTGGAGCAGATCCTTTCCAACGGAGAGCGTGTGGATGGTTCCAACGTGTTTCCGTCCTTCATTCAAGCAGGCTCCAGCGATCTTTACGTGATACCTCGCTTCTCCACAGCCTTCATTAATCCTTTTGCAGAAATTCCGACGCTGTCGCTGCTCTGTTCCTATTACAACAAGGACGGTCAGCCCTTGGAAAACTCCCCGGAGTATATTTTGCGCAAGGCCTGTAAGTCGTTCACCGATGTGACGGGTTTCTATTTCCAGGCCATGGGAGAGTTGGAATACTATGTGATTGGCGATGATGAAGACCTTTACACCACGCCAGATCAGAAGGGTTATCACGAGTCGGCCCCATTTTCCAAGTTTGAATCCTTCCGTGCCGAATGCATGTACAATATTGCCAAGGCCGGTGGCATGATCAAGTATGGCCACTCAGAGGTGGGTAACTTCACCATGGATGGTAAGATTTACGAACAGAACGAGATTGAGTTTTTAGTTACTGATGCTGTGGAGGCTGCCAACCAGCTGATTATTGCCAAGTGGATTATCCGCAATCTGGCTTACCAGTATGGTTTGGATGTAACCTTTGCACCGAAGATTACCACGGGCAAGGCTGGTAGCGGGCTGCACATCCACACGCGCGTGGTGGATGCCAATGGCAAGAACCAATATGTCACCAAGGGCAAGTTGAATTCCATTGCCCATACGGCCATTGCCGGTTATATGACCTGTGCGGGCTCACTGACCGCTTTCGGAAACACGAACCCCACATCCTATTTCCGCTTGGTGCCGCATCAGGAAGCACCCACCTCTATCTGTTGGGGTGACCGTAACCGCTCTGTCTTGGTGCGCGTGCCGTTAGGATGGACCCACAAAAACGACATTGTGGCAGACCTCAATCCGTTAGAGAAGCCTGTCAAGGAAGACCGTTCTCAAAAGCAGACCGTGGAATTCCGCTGTCCTGATGGTTCTGCCGACATCTACCTTCTGATTGCAGGTTTGGTGGTGGCTGCCCGTCATGGCTTTGAGATGGAAGGCGCCCTCAATTTTGCCAAGAAGACCTATGTGGATGTCAATATCCACAAGGCTGAAAATGCCGAGCTGCTGAACAGCTTAGCCCAACTGCCCTCCTCCTGCTGGGAGTCGGCCGATGAGCTCAGCCGTCATCGCGATATCTTCGAGAAACACGGCGTCTTCAACCGCGAGATGATCGACGATATCGTCAAACGACTGAAAGCCTTCAACGACAAAAACATCCGTAAAGAGATCGAAAAAGACCCGTCGCTGATGGAGAAGATGGTTTCTGAATTCTTCTATTGTGGATAGTAAGGAGCAAAACTATGAGCACTGAAATAGTCATTGTTATCTGCTTTTTCTTCCTGATGCTCGGGGTAGTGGCCATTTTCAGGCAATGGATTACCAAGAGCATGAACGAACAAGCCTTAGAGGCTACAAAGGCATCACGCAACATCGTGATGCCTTTGCGCCTGCAGGCGTATGAGCGCATGGCCCTGTTTTTGGAGCGCATCGACCCAAACCAGTTGGTGCTGCGCATACACGCCCCAGGCCTCTCTGTGGCCGAGGAACAGAACCTGCTGCTGACGGCTATCCGCTCTGAGTATGAGCACAATATCTCCCAACAGATCTACATCTCCAATGAGGTCTGGAAAAGTGTTACCGATGCCATGGACGATGTGATGACTATCATTACCACGGTGGCCGATCAAATGGATAACTTTGAGGGGATGTCTTATGCGGAGGCCATCTTGACGGTGGCTGCCGAAAAGCCGGTTATCAACAAGGCCATGCAGATACTGAAAGCTGATATGCAGCGGTTTTTTTAAAACAAACGTATGCGTATAATGCAAGAACTTGATCAATATTTCACATCGCTCTTTAGGGAGCTGGAGCCTAAAACGCTCTATGAGCCGATAGAGTACACCTTGACACAGTCGGGCAAACGATTGCGTCCGCAGATGGTCTTCCACGTGGTGGAGATGTTTGACGGGGACCTGTCGCAAGCCAGCCATGTGGCGGCAGCCTTCGAAATGCTTCACAACTTCACGTTGATTCATGACGATATCATGGACGAAGCTCCCATACGCCGTGGCGTGCCTACCGTGTACAAGCAATGGAGCACCAACCGAGCCATTCTCTCTGGTGACGCATTGGCTATCATGGCTTTCCAACAGCTACTCAAACTACAGGTGCCCGCCCGCACTATCCTCAACATCTCGAAAGTTTTCTCCGACTGCACGCTGGAAATTTGCGAGGGGCAACAGTACGACATGGACTTTGAGATGCAGGAGGAGGTGACCATTGCAGAATACCTTCGGATGATCTACCTGAAGACAGCTGTGATGTTTGCCGGGTGCCTCAAGTCGGGAGCTATCTTGGCCGGTGCTGACGAGCAGAGCCAGGAAGCCCTCTATAACGTTGGCATCAACTTAGGCATTGCCTTCCAGCTTTCCGATGACTTACTGGATGTATATGCTGACGAACATGTGTTTGGCAAATCGGTGGGTAGCGATATTCGCGACAACAAGAAAACATTCCTCTACCTGAAAGCGCTGGAGCAAGCTTCTGCTGATGACAAGGCTACGCTGAAGCATTGTTTCCAAACGTCCGACATGGACTTTGAGCGGAAGTTCAACACTATTACTGCCATTTATGAGAAGCTCCAAATAGCCGAGAAAACGCAGTCTGAAATCCATGTTTATCTGCAAAAAAGTCAAGAGGCTCTTCAAAAAGTGCAGGTTTCTGCCGAGAAGAAAGCAGTTTTAATGCAATATATTGCCAATCTGGAAAAACGTTCAAAGTAGATGGATAGTTTTGGAAGGAACAGATATTATATAATCCTGATAGCTTTGGGAATTATCACCATTGTCTATTTGGTAGTTCTGTTCAACATCCAGATTTTGAACAAGGGCTACAAGACGAAAGCCGACCAGAATGCCTTGCGTTACAAAACCATCCATCCGGCCCGGGGGTTGATTTATGACAGAAACGACACTTTACTGGTGTACAATGATGCTGCCTACGACCTGATGGTGGTGCCAGCAGAGTTGCGCACATTCGACACAGCGGCGCTTTGCAAGGTGCTGGATCTGACAAAGGAGCAGGTGGAGAAGAAAATAGAAAAAGCGGCCAAATATTCCAAAATATTGCCTTCCTTGTTTGAGCAGCAAATCTCCAAGGAGGACTATGGATTCTTGCAGGAGAAGATGTATGCCTTTCCGGGTTTTTTCGTGCAGAACCGGACTCTTCGCTCTTATCCATACCCCATTGCGGCACACATTCTCGGGTATGTGAGTGAGGTAAACGAGAGTGACATGGAGAAGGACAACTATTACAAAATGGGGGACTATATTGGCAAAAGTGGCATTGAAAAAGCCTATGAGAGCGTATTGCGCGGGCAGAAAGGCAAGAGTGTGGTGTTGGTAGATGTGCATAACCGCGAAATGGGCAGCTACGACAACGGCTCTGAAGATGAGCAGGCGGTGCAAGGAACTTCCATTTGGTGCACCTTGGATATGGAGCTGCAGCGCTATGGCGAAGAACTGATGAAGAACAAGCGGGGCAGTGTGGTGGCTATAGAGCCCAAGACAGGAGAGATTCTTTGCATCATTTCCAGTCCGAGCTATGACCCAAACCTATTAGTTGGCAAGGCCCGTCCCAAGAACTATGTGATGCTGCAGGAGGATCCCAAAAAGCCGTTGTTCAACAGGGCGTTGCAAGCCAGTTATCCGCCAGGCTCAACCTTTAAGTTGGCCAATGGATTGATAGCCTTGCAGGAACATATCGTTACGCCCACCTCTGTGTATAGTTGTTCGGGAGGAGGATATCATATCGGCAACCATGTGGTGCATTGCCACAACTGCGGTGGCTTGAATATCTATTCGGCCATTCAGCGCTCCTGCAATTCCTATTTTTGCCGCGCCTATTACAATATCTTGTCCAACCGCAAGACGTATAAGAATATAGATGAAGCTTACACAGCATGGCTGGACTATATGCATTCCATGGGTTTTGCGCAGAAGTATGAGACCGACCTGCCTTACGAGTTGCAGGGGAGCATACCCACGGCGGCCTATTTTGACAAAAAGTACAACAACTCGTGGAATGGCAACACGGTGGTTTCCATGGGTATCGGTCAGGGCGAGGCGGCGGTGACGCCGTTACAGATGGCCAACATGTTAGCGGTGATTGCCAACCAAGGTTATTACATTCGTCCCCACATAGTGCGAGCCATCGGGCACCGCGACAGTTTGAACACACAGTTCAGCGAGAAGATATATTCCAAGATAGAACCCCAGCACTTTGTAACGGTACTTCAGGGTATGAAGATGGTGGTTACGGCAGGTACGGGCCGTGGGGCGCAAATTCCCGGTATTGAAGTGGCGGGCAAGACGGGCACAGCACAGAATCCCCATGGTGCTGACCATTCAGTGTTTGCGCTCATAGCCCCCGCCAACGACCCTAAGATTGTCATTTTCTGTCTGGTGGAGAATGGCGGATTCGGTGCCTCCGTGGCATGCCCTATCGCAAGCCTTTTGGCCGAATTTTATCTTAACAGAAAGGTGGAGCGAACAGATTTAGAACAAAGAATGAAAAGCCTGAGCTTCCGATGAAATCCTTCGATAATCATAAAAACCATTCCAAAGGCTATGATATCCGCCTGATTGCCTATTACATCGCATTGGTGCTGATAGGCTGGATCACGATTTATTCTACCTGCTATGTACCCGATGGCACCAATGCCATTTTCGATTTTTCCAAGCCCTATGGCAAACAGATGATCTGGATAGCCACCTCTATCATTATATGTATTGTTATCTTGCTGATAGACAAAAATATAATACAGCACTACGCGTATCATTTCTATTTGTTATGCCTAATTCTAATGGTTTTGGTGCTATTTATAGGTACCGAAATTTCTGGAGCCAAGGCATGGATTAAGATCGGAGAGTTCAGCATACAGCCGGTGGAGTTCATGAAGGTGGCCACAGCTCTGGCCTTGGCCAAGTTTTTCAACGAAGGAAAAACCGCGGTGGAGAAGCGCTATGGATGGCTCATTTCCACGGCCTTTATTTTTATCCCCATCATTCTGGTGATGTTACAGCATGACGCGGGTTCTGCCTTGGTGTTCTTCTCTTTTATCTTGTTATTCTATCGAGAGGGATTGAGTGGGGAGTTGCTGCTTTTGGCCATGATTGCCGCCTTTCTGTCGATTTTTACGCTCAAATTCAATGAAACCTATGCCATAGCACTGCTCACCATCGTGTTCATCGTTATGGTGCTTCGCGACAGGAACATTAAGAAGAAGTGGCAGCGCGACATTATTGTGTATGTCATCTGTGTGGCCTTTGTCTTTTCTGTGAATCTGATCTACGAGCACGTCTTCGAGCCGCACCAAAAAGAACGTATTGCCTCTATTATGGGACATACTTCCGACCCCACTGGAGCCGACTTTAATCTAAACCAGTCGAAAATTGCCATTGGTTCTGGCGGGTTGTTTGGCAAAGGATATCTCAAGGGGACGCAGACAAAGTTAAAATTTGTGCCAGAACAGAGCACCGACTTTATCTTCTGTGCCATAGGGGAGGAGTGGGGTTTCTTTGGAACCTCAGTAGTCTTCTACCTATTTTTGTCCATTATAATCAGGATATTACGTCTGTCTGAAAACCAGCGGGTGCCCTTTGTGCGGTACTATGGTTATGGCATTGCTGGCATTATCATGGTGCACTTTTTCATCAATGTGGGTATGACGATAGGCCTCTTGCCCATCATCGGCATTCCATTGCCATATCTTAGTTATGGAGGTTCCTCCTTATGGGCTTTTACTACCATGCTATTTATCTTTATAAGATTGAACGATAATTAATTAGAAAATATAACGGAGATAGTTATGAAAAGTTTTGGCAGCGACAATCACTCGGGTGTGCATCCCGCCATTATGGCCGCCATTATGGCCGCTAACCAACAGCATGTGATAGCCTATGGAGATGACTCTTTTACACAGCAGTTGACGAAAATAATTAAGGAAGTTTTTGGGAAGCAGGCGGAGCCATACCTGGTTTTCAACGGAACAGGAGCCAATGTGGTTTCCTTGCGTGCTTGTGTGCAACCATTCCATTCCATCTTGTGTGCCGACACTGCGCATATTGCTGTGGATGAATGCGGATCCCCGGAGTTTATGACCCATGCCGCTTTGCGTACCATACCCACACCGGATGGCAAGCTGACCCCCGAACTTTTATTGCCACATCTTGAAAATTTAGGTTTTGAGCATCATTCGCAACCCAAGGTAGTGTATATTTCCCAGTGTACAGAATTAGGAACTCTTTATACCCCCGGAGAGATCAAGTTGCTGGCTGATTTTCTGCATGGTTATGGCATGTATCTGCATCTTGACGGTGCCCGAATCGCCAATGCTGCCGTAGCACTCAACAAGAGTTTCAAAGAACTTACTGTGGATTGTGGTGTTGACATCATGAGTTTTGGAGCCACCAAGAATGGCCTAATGATGGGAGAGATGGTGATTGCCTTCAGGCCGGAGTTAGCCGAAAATCTGAAATACATTCGCAAGCAAAGCGCCCAACTTTACTCCAAGATGCGCTTTGCCGCCTGCCAGTTTCTGCCCTATCTGCAACAAGGCATCTGGAAAGAAAATGCCGAACACGCCAATGAGATGGCACAGATGCTTAGAAATCGCATTTTCGAGGCTGGATACGACAAGTTCACCCAGCCGACCCAAGCAAATATCATACTGCTGCAATTGCCCCAGCCAGTGATTGAAAAGTTGTTGGCGCAGACATTTTTCTATATTTGGAATGAACACCGGCATGAAATTCGCCTAGTGACATCCTGGGATACAACCCAGGAGGATGTGGAACACTTTATGGAGTGTCTTGTTTCGGCTTCTTGAAAGTATAGTATTTTATACCGACAAACAACAATATCCCCACAAAAACAGTAGCAATCAACTTGGATAATAAGCTGTTCCATTGAAGCCTGTCCACAAAGAGGAATAGTAGCACCTCGCTTAAAATCAATCCGGCCAGATTAATGATGTAGAAGGAGCAAAACCTGGAAACGGTTTTGTCCTTCATTTTGAAATTATAATGTCGATTAAGCAGAAAACTGCATACAATGCCCACATGATAACTGATTATGTTGGCGACGAGGTAGTGGAAGTTTGCATAGTGCAATAGGGAATAGAGTCCAAAATCCACCAATGTAGCGACACAACCAATGGCGGTGAACAAGATGAAGTTTCTATATTTTGTATAAAGCGGTTGCATTTTTAAGATGCTGGCAAAAATATAAAATATCCTAATTATATATATAGCGGATATTTTTATCACTTTATATTTTTTTACTTTCAATTATTTTGTGTACCTTTGCAGCCGCTTTTAACCCAATAAAACATTTTTCTTAATAAACACTTTTGAAATGAACAACGCAAATTTTGAATTCAGAGAACCTAAAAACGAACCTGTTTACTCCTATGCTCCGGGAACACCCGAAAGAAAGCTGTTGGAGGCTGAACTTGACAGACAGTACAACCAAGTGATTGAGATTCCCTTGATTATTGGCGGCAAAGAGGTTAAGACTGGTGATTTAGGGCAGGTGGTTATGCCAACAGAACATAGTCACGTGTTGGCAAAATATCACAAAGTAGGCAAGAAAGAGGTTCAGATGGCTATTGACGCCGCCATGGCTGCCAAGAAAGGCTGGGAGGAGATGCCATGGATACAGCGTGCATCCATCATGATGAAAGCGGGACAGCTTTTGGCCACCAAATACAGATATATTCTCAATGCAGCATGTATGCTTGGTCAGGGGAAGAGTCCCTATCAGGCAGAAATCGACTGTCCTTGTGAAGCTATCGACTTTTTGCGTTTCAATACATACTATGCCAGCAAGATTTACAAAGAGCAACCTATCTCTGACGCCACTACGCTTAACCGTTGCGAGTATAGAGGTATGGAGGGCTTTGTGTACGCCATCACTCCGTTTAACTTCACCTCTATAGCCCTGAACTTGAATGTGGCTCCTGCCTTGATGGGTAATGTTACCATTTGGAAACCGTCCACCACGGCCATCCTTTCCAACTACTATCTGATGAAGTTGTTGCAAGAGGCGGGTTTGCCAGATGGCGTTGTTAATTTCCTGCCGGGAAGTGGTTCTGTCATTAGCGAAGTAGCTTTCAAGTCGCCGCACCTTGCCGGTATTCACTTCACGGGAAGTACCGCTACTTTCAAGAGTTTCTGGAAACTTATAGGTGAGAACATAGACATTTATAACACCTATCCAAAGATTGTGGGTGAGACAGGAGGCAAGGACTTTATCTTTGCCCACCACACAGCACCTGCTCGTGAATTGGCAGTAGCCATTCTCCGCGGAGCTTTCGAGTATCAAGGGCAGAAGTGTTCTGCGGCTTCCCGTGCATACGTTCCTAAATCATTGTGGGGTCCCACGCTGGAGCACATCAAGGAGATGATGCAAACAGTCAAGATGGGCGATGTGCGCGATTTTTCCAACTTCATCAATGCCGTTATTGACGAAAAATCATTTGACAATATTGCTGGCTACATTGACAGAGCAATTGCCTCTCCGGATGCGGAGATAGTACTTGGCGGACATTACGACAAGAGTGTGGGTTACTTTGTGGAACCAACCATCATCGTAGCCAAAACCACAGATTATGAATCTATTCGCGAAGAGATCTTCGGACCAGTCATTACGGTGTATGTGTACGATGATGACAAATATGAAGAGATGTTACATGTTTGCGATGAGACATCACCCTATGCACTTACGGGATCTATTTTTGCGCAAGACCGTTATGCTATAGTGTTGGCTGAGAATGTGCTTCGCCACGCAGCGGGTAACTTCTACATTAACGACAAGCCGACGGGTGCTGTGGTAGGCAATCAACCATTTGGTGGAGCCAGAGCTTCTGGCACGAACGACAAGGCTGGCAGTGCGCTCAACCTTTATCGTTGGATTAGTTCACGAGCCATCAAAGAGACTTATGTGCCAGCCACAGAGTATGGCTATCCTTTCTTAGGATAGGCAGGACAATAAAAAAATGTGAGGGAAACACTTGAGGGTGTTTCCCTTTTTTTGTTATGATGGATAAGCTTTACCATTTCAATAGATACTTCTTGACAACAAACAGCAATAATTTATTTTATTCATTTGATTTTAAAGTGATTAATTGCATAAATTTTTTCTTGACATTGAATAAAAATGTTGTATATTTGCAAATAAAAACATAATTAAAAATTAAATAATAATCAATTATGAAAACATATCTATTAAATGGGTTTAAGTCTCTGACTCAACTGACGAATTATTTTAGTAACAAAGACATCTGTAAAGAGTATTTAGTAAACGTCCGATGGCATGGGACACCATTGTGCCCATATTGTGGTTGTTGTAAATGCTATAATAGGAATGATGGTCGCTATACTTGTTCAAAATGTCGTAGAGTTTTTTCTGTTTTAGTAGGAACAATTTTTCAAAACACAAAACTACCTTTATTAACCTGGTTTAAAGCGATTTATTTGGTTCTGAACTGCAAACAGGGAATATCTTCTTGTCAACTATCAATCCTATTAGGTGTAACACAAAAAACAACTTGGTTTATGCTTCAAAAAATCAGAATTTTGTTTGGATCAAGAGAGGGTTTTGTTGATAAAGTAACAGGAAAGATAGAAATCAGACAAAGTAGAAAAGGGAATTTTTTTAAAATTAGGATATCAGATTATCCTCATATGATACATCCTAAAATCTTAAAATATGTGAAAGAACGTAGTAGGATTTTCACAGATGAAAGAATATGTTATCAATCATTATCTGAAAGCGAAGAGGAAATCTATATGATAGAAGATCCGTTTCCTTTAGGAGTAACAAACAAAACAGATAGGCAGAAGTTGGTGGTAGATGGTTTTTGGATCCAGCTTAAACGCATGATAATGGGCATCTATCACTATGTCTCTTCATCGCTCTTTCATAGATATGTCAATGAGGCGATATTTAGGCAAGCAAAAAATAGGATTCCTATAGAAAATAGGTTTTTTTCTATAATGGAAAGCGTTAATCAGGTAATTCCATATAGTGTTGTTCGTCCCAAAAACAGTTAAATAGGTTTGCAAGATAGGATATTAATTATAGAGGTTATTGTTGTCAACATGTATCTATTGACTGTTCAAAACAAAATTAAACATCGCAACCTTCAATAATTCTTGATTCTCCCCTCCACCTCCTTGATCTTGTCGCGCAATGTGATAGCTGTATCAAAGTCCAACGCCTTGACTGCCTTGTCAAGTTCTTTGCGCAACTTCTTAGCATGCTTCTGCAACTCTTCCACATTGAGCAAAGTGATGTTTTCCTCCGCAGCTACGGGCGTTGCAATGGTCTCCTTGGAGTAATCATGCAAATTGCTGTCCTGCATTTTGATAGCCTCATCAATCTGCCCTGCCAAGTAGATCTCTTCCGATTTGATGACACCCTTAGGAGTTATGTGGTGAGCCTTGTTGTAGGCCATCTGCTTCGCTCGGCGGCGCGCCGTCTCGTCTATGGTCGCCTGCATCGACTTTGTGATCTTGTTGGCATAGAAGATGACCCGTCCGTTTACATGACGCGCCGCTCGTCCAGCCGTCTGGGTCAACGACCGCTCATTGCGCAAGAAACCCTCCTTGTCTGCATCCATGATTGCCACTAACGATACCTCTGGCAAGTCCAGACCCTCACGCAATAGGTTCACTCCCACCAATACATCGATGGAACCAAAACGCAAATTCTTCAAAATCTCCACCCGGTCCAATGTTTCCACATCTGAATGGATGTAACACGACTTGATGCCAATGTTAATCAAATAGGTGTTTAACTCCTCAGCCATGCGTTTGGTTAGTGTCGTGACCAACACACGCTCGTGCTTGTCCACAGTGTCTTCAATCTCCTTTAACAGATCGTCCACCTGATTGGTGGCGGGGCGCACTTCTATGGGTGGGTCCAAAAGTCCGGTAGGACGAACAACCTGCTCTACTACCACACCCCCCGATCGGGTTAGCTCAAATTCTGCTGGTGTGGCACTCATGTAGATGGTCTGTCCCGTCAAATGGTCAAATTCGTCAAACTTTAAAGGGCGGTTGTCTAACGCCGCTGGTAAACGAAAGCCATATTCCACCAAGTTGACCTTTCGAGATCGATCCCCTCCATACATGCCACCAATCTGAGACATGGTCACATGACTCTCATCTACAATCAGCAGAAAATCATCAGGAAAGAAATCCAAAATGCAGAACGGTCGCTCACCGGGCTTGCGCTTGTCAAAATATCTCGAATAGTTTTCAATGCCAGAACAATACCCCAACTCTTTCATCATTTCCACATCATAACTCACACGATCCTCCAAACGCTTGGCCTCTAAATGTTTGCCAATGGATTTCAAGTAGGCCGACTGCTCCCCAAGGTCTAATGTGATCTGGTCAATGGCTTCATTCATGGATTGTTGGGTGGTGACAAAAATGCTGGCTGGGTAAAGTGTGATCTGTTCCACATCGGCAATCACCCCACCCGACAAAGGCTCAATCTCGGCAATGCGTTCAATCTCATCATCAAAAAAAACAAGTCGGTAGGCATAATCCACGTATGGCGGAAAAATATCTACCGTGTCTCCCTTAACCCGAAACTGCGAAGGCTGCAAGTTAAGTTCGGTGCGCGAGTAAAGACTGCTCACAAAAGCCAACAACAGCTTGTTGCGGTCAACGACCATGCCCTTGTGGAGATTGATGACGTTTCGTGCAAAATCATCGGGATTGCCGATGCCGTATATGCACGACACAGAAGCCACCACCACAATGTCGCGGCGACCCGACAACAGAGAGGCCGTGGTGTGCAGTCGCAACTTCTCAATCTCCGAGTTGATGGAAAGGTCTTTCTCAATATAAGTGTTGGTGGTGGGAATGTAGGCCTCAGGCTGGTAATAGTCATAATAGGAAACGAAATACTCAACCGCATTTTCTGGAAAGAACTGCTTGAACTCACTATACAACTGCGCTGCCAAGGTCTTGTTGTGACTCAGTACCAAAGCGGGACGGTTGACCTCTTGCAGCACATTAGCGATGGTGAAGGTCTTACCCGACCCGGTGACGCCCAGCAAGGTCTGCGCCTCATCACCACGACGCAATCCTTCAACCAATTGACGGATGGCTTCCGGCTGGTCTCCTGAGGGTTGATAAGGTGCGGTGAGCTTGAAGTTCATAGGTTGCTTTTTTGGGCCGCAAAGATAGGAAAATTGTGTTTATTTGCGGGAACTCCATTCTGCCAAACTTTATTCGCAAAAAATCTAAGGAATTAAGAGTGGTGCCAACTACCAACATCCATCTTTCACCGCTCTATGTTCTTGCAAAATTTATATCTTTGCAGCCTAATCTCTCTTTATGATTCATTTTCAACGAACAACTCTTTCAAATGGTCTCCGAGTGTTGGTGCATGAGGATACATCCATCCCTATTGTTGCGGTAAATGTGGCTTATCAAGTGGGATCCCGTGACGAGCATCCACAGCATACAGGCCTCGCCCATCTGATGGAACACTTCATGTTTACAGGCTCTCCCAATGCGCCCGATTACGACAGTGTGCTCCAAAAAGTCGGGGCTGTCAATAATGCCTACACTTCACAAGATCTTACCAACTACTATATAATACTCCCTGCCGGAAATCTGGAAACCGCCCTGTGGCTGGAATCTGACAGAATGCTTGCACTCCGTTTTGAACAAACATCGCTGGACGTTCAAAAGCAGGTGGTCATTGAAGAGTTTAAGGAAAATTACCTGAACAGGCCCTACGGCGACTTGATGATGCTGTTCTATGGCATGGTATATCAGAAACATCCTTATCAGTGGCTTCCTATCGGGAAAGAAACAGACCATATCTCTACTGTGGATATGGATATGATACGGAAATTCCACAGTACCTACTACCGTCCCGACAATGCGGTATTGGTGGTGGCGGGCAACGTGCATGCCGAAGAGGTCTTCATGTTGGCCGACAAGTGGTTTGGAGATATTCCAGCGGGAAACTTGCCACAACGTCACTATCCTGTTGAGGAACCGCAAACAGTCGCGCGCCTCCAAGTGGTGCATCGCGATGTACCCACCCCCGTGCTCGTCAAAGGGTGGAACATGTGCAACCGCCTTCACCCCGACTACTATGTCTATGATTTGCTCTCCGATATGTTCGGTACAGGGCAGTCCTCCTATCTCTATCGTGAACTTGTGACCAAACGGAAGCTCTTCTCCACCATATCGGCCGCCATTACCGGCACTGCCGATGAAGGATGTTTTTTCATCAGTGGATACCCTTCCGAAGGGGTATCTCTCCAGACTGCCGATGCCGCCCTGAGCGAATACCTCTTTAACTTCCAATATCCAAATTCACTGCCGCATGATTTGCAAAAAGTGAAAAACAGGGCAGAGTCGATACTGCTGAATAGCGAAATAAAAGTGGACGACCGTGCCATGACCTTGGCTGTCGGCGAGATTACCTCCCATGCGGAGTATTTTACCCAAGAGCGCAACCACTACTTTGCCGTTACTGAAGAGCGCACCCGCTCATGCTCAACCGAACTCTTTACTGCATGCCGGTGTTCCACACTCTATTATGATACAGAATAACCTTATCAAACAATAATTCAACAATAAAAACCTCAAATATGAAAGACCTTTTATTGAAACGCTTTTCCAAGTACATTTCCTACGCCACCACTTCAGATGAGAACTCTACCTCCTATCCCTCTACTCAAGCCCTTATGGACTTTGCCGATGTGATGGTGGAGGAACTCAAGAGCATTGGCATGCAGGAGGTTCATAAAGACGAATATGGCTATGTGACGGCTCTACTGCCCGCCAATACCGACAGTCAAGAACCCACCATCGGATTCATCGCTCACCTGGACACCGCCCCCGACATGCCTGGCATCAGCACACCCATCATCATCCCGAATTATGACGGTAAAGACATTATGCTTGATGCGGAAACCAACACCGCTTTGACACTGGCCGATTTTCCCGAAATGGCTGACTACAAAGGCCAAACTATGTTAGTAACCGACGGCAAACATTTGCTCGGAGCTGATGACAAGGCCGGTGTGGCGGAGATCATCTGCGCTATGGAGTACCTGATCCAACATCCCGAAATCAAACACGGTCCCCTCAAAGTTGCCTTCACCCCCGATGAGGAGATTGGCCAAGGTGTCAAATATTTCGACACTGCCAAATTCGGCTGCGATTTCGCCTACACCATGGACGGCGGAGCCATCGGTGAACTGGAATACGAGAACTTCAATGCGGCAGGCGCGACTATCCGCATCCAGGGGCGTAACATCCACCCGGGCTATGCCAAGAACAAGATGGTGAACGCCCAGCTCATCGCTATGGAGCTCAACGCCATGCTGCCGGAGGCTGAGCGCCCCCAACACACCCAAGATTACGAAGGTTTCTTCCTCCTCACCCGCATCGACGGCACCGTGGAAGAGTGCAAGATGAGCTACATCATCCGCGACCACGACCGCACCAAATTTGAGGAGAAAAAGAAACTGATGCAACAGATCGTCGATTTCCTCAACCAGAAATACGGCCAGCGCATCTCTTGCGAGATCAAAGACCAGTATTACAACATGCGCGAGAAGGTGGAGCCCGTCTTCTACGTGGTGGAACGCGCTATCAAGGCCATTACCGACGCCGGTGTGAAACCGCTGGTACAGCCCATCCGCGGCGGCACTGACGGTGCCAACCTCTCTTTCCGCAACCTGCCCTGCCCCAATATCTTCGCCGGCGGCCACAACTTCCACGGCAAATACGAATATGTGCCCCTGGAGTCCATGGTGAAGGCTACTGAAGTTATCCTCAACATCGCCAAACTTCAATAGAAACTATCAATATTTGGATTATCAACCTTGTAGAGACGCAAATCATTGCGTCTCTACTTTGCATTATATGGGGTGGCATATTTGAAAAAAATGTAGTTTTGCCGCTATGAAAAAATTATACATTGAAACCTACGGATGCCAAATGAACTTTGCTGACAGCGAGGTAGTTGCATCCATCTTAAAAGATACTTTCGACCTGACAAAAACGATAGAGGAGGCAGACCTGATCCTAATCAACACCTGTTCCATCCGCGACAAAGCGGAACAGCGCATTCACAAACGCCTGACAGAGCTTGAAGCCTTGAAAAAACACCATCATGGTCTCCAAATTGGACTGTTGGGATGTATGGCCGAGCGTATGAAAGAAGAACTGCTGGCAACAGAACCCGTACTGGACTTTATTGCAGGACCTGACGCCTACCGCTCCCTGCCTGAGCTAATAGAGAAGTCTTCAGAAGGTGAAACACAATTCAATGTATTACTCTCCACAGATGAAACTTACGATGATGTTATGCCTGTGCGCTATGATACCAATGGGATATCCGCCTATATCTCCATCATGCGGGGCTGCAACAATTTTTGTTCCTATTGCGTAGTGCCCTATACCCGTGGTCGTGAACGAAGCCGAGATCCTAAAACTATTCTGGCAGAAGCCGAAGACTTGATACAAAAGGGCTTTAAGGAGGTCACACTGTTGGGCCAAAACGTCAACTCCTACCACTGGCAAGAGAACGGCGTGACTGTCTCCTTTGCCCGGCTGATGGAGATGGTAGCGCAACTGTCGCCAACACTGAGAGTACGTTTTGCAACCTCCCACCCCAAAGACATCTCTGATGAGCTCTTAGAAACCATGGCTCGCTATGACAATATCTGCAAATATATTCACCTGCCCGTGCAGTCGGGAAGCAATCAAGTGCTTAAGAAGATGAATCGCGTCTATACCCGCGAGTACTACCTGGAGCGTGTGCGCAAAATCCGGGAGCTGATGCCCGACTGCGCCATCTCCACTGACATCATTGCCGGATTCTGCGGTGAGACGCTGGAAGACCACCTGCAGACCCTCTCCATTATGCGGGAGGTAGGCTACGAATATGCCTACATGTTCAAATACTCCGAACGCGGAGGCACCATGTCTGCCAAACGCTTTAAAGACGATATCCCCGACGAGGAAAAGACCCGCCGATTGGAAGAGATCATCGCCTTGCAGGGCGAACTGTCCCACGAGAGCAACCTCCGCGATGTGGGCAAAACCTTCACTATACTTGTAGAGGGTGTCTCCAAACGCTCCCCGGAATACCTGTACGGCCGCAACAGCCAGAACAAAGTCATCATCTTCCCGAAAGAGAACCATCAAATCGGGGAATATATCGAGGTCACCGTGACCCGTTGCACTCCCGCGACCTTGTTTGCGTAAGTATGCATTTTTTTTCAATTGATAATATTTGGACAATGTTCTTAATTTATTGAAGTATTTCATACTTTTGGGCGTACAGAGCGGATGGAAATTTCATTAACAACCACTAAATTAACGGTATGCTATACCCTGACACTTTTGAAGAGAAGATCGGTTTTGACCTCGTGCGGGCGCACGTGAAGGCGCACTGCCTCTCACCCATGGGCACGGAAAGAGTGGACAAACTCACGATGATGACCTCATTAGAGGAGATCATGCCACAATTAGAGATGACCGAGGAGTTTCGTCAGTTGTTGCTTTTTGATGAGCCCTTTCCGGCACAAGACTATTACGACCTCCGTGCCGAACTGAAACGCCTACAGATTGAGGGTACCTATATCGAGTCGGAAACGCTGGCCCAACTCCGCGCTTTCATCAATACGATGACCAACATCTACGTCTATCTGAAGGTTAGGCATGAATCGGAAAGATACCCGCTCTTGTGGGGTCTCTGCGAGGAGATGCCCATCCAGCGCGAGCTGACCGCCGCCTTCAACCGTATTCTGGACGAAAAGGGACAGATTCGTGACAACGCTTCCGATGAACTTAGCCGCATCAAGAGTGAAATCAATCGTATCTCACAAGCGGCTGACCGGCAGATTCGAAAAATCCTGAACATGGCTAAACAAGACGGCCTGGTGAAGGAAGATGCCGAAATGACGGTCCGCAACGGACGGCTCTGTATCCCCGTGACGGCCCAGTTCAAGCGCCGCCTCAAAGGCTTCATCCACGACGAGTCGGCCACGGGTCAGACAGTCTTCATCGAACCGGCGGAGGTCTTCGATGCCAACAACGAGCTCCGCGACCTGCAGAATGCCGAGCAGCGCGAGATTATCCGCATCCTTACCGAGCTCACCGACCGACTCCGCCCCGCCATCCCCGAACTGCTGGAAGCTCAGCAACTATTAGGGTGCTACGATTTTCTGCGCGCCAAGGCACAGTTCGCCATCGACATAGAGGCCGCCCTTCCCCATATCTCCAACTACCCCCGTATAGAGTGGCAACAGGCCATCCATCCACTACTGTATCTGACCCTGAAGAAAAGCGGCAAGAAGGTGATACCCCTCAATATCACCCTTACTACCGAGCAACGCATCCTGCTTATCTCAGGACCTAATGCCGGCGGCAAGTCCGTGTGCCTCAAGTGCGTGGGTCTCCTGCAGTACATGATGCAGTGCGGACTCCTCGTCTCCATGCAGAGCACCTCCGACATGGGTATTTTCCAGCATATCTTTATTGATATCGGTGATGAGCAGTCTATCGAAAACGACTTGAGCACCTACAGCTCCCACCTCTCCAACCTGAAGGTGATGGAAGACAATTTAGACGGGCAGTCGTTGTTCCTCATTGACGAGTTCGGATCTGGCACGGAGCCCACCTTGGGCGGCGCCTTGGCGGAAGCCATCTTGGAAAGCTATTACGATCATCAGGCTTTCGGTATTATCACCACCCATTACGGTAACCTCAAGATGTTCCCCGACTCCCATTCCGAAGCCGTCAACGGAGCCATGCTGTACAATACGCAAGAGCTTCGGCCGCTTTATCAACTCAAAATCGGCAACCCGGGAAGTTCCTTCACCTACGAAATAGCCCGTCATATTGGTCTGCGCGACGAGATCATCCAAAATGCCATCCAGAAGTCGGGTACGGCGCAGATCGACTATGAGCGCAAGCTGGAAGAGATAGAGACCATGCGGCTGGAAACTGAAAAGATGCTCAAGACCGTCCACGCCGCTGACGACCAGTTGGCGGAAATGATTGGTGAATATGCCGATAAGTTCACCGCCCTGGATAAACAACGTAAGGAGATCCTGCAGAAGGCCAAAAACCAGGCCAATATCATCGTGGAGAGTGCCAACAAGGTCATTGAGAAGACCATCCGCGACATCAAAGAGGCCAAGGCCGAGGCCGAAAAAACCAAGGCGGCGCGACAGAATGTGTCAACACTGAAGAAAGAGTTAGACAAAGAGATAGAATCCATTGAGCACGAAGAGATCCTCAAACCATTGGTGCCGATCAAGGTAAAGAACAAGAAGCCAAAAGAGCGGAAGATGGAGGTGGTCGCAGATGAGAAACCCATCGTGGTAGGTGATTCTGTTTTCATGGCCGACATGCAGATTACGGGAGAGGTATTGAAGATACAGGGTGGCGAGGCCACCATCACCTTTAATGGCATTACCCTCAAGACCGATTTAAACAAGTTGGTGAAGATCAGCAAGAAAGAGGCACGCGAGGTGCAGCGTGGCCATGTGGTTCGCTATAATGAAGGAACCTTGGCCGATGCCATGAACAAAAAATTGTCGGCCTTCAGCACCACCTTGGACGTGCGGGGACAGCGTGCCGACGAGATGGCGGATGCCGTATCCGACTATCTCGACGAAGCCACCATCTTGAACATCCGTAATGTGCGCATTCTGCATGGCAAGGGCAATGGCATCTTGCGCAATGTGGTACGCCAACTCCTCGCCAAGCGCAAAGACGTGGCCAGCTTCAACGATGAGATTCTCGAACTCGGAGGCAGCGGCATCACGGTGGTGGAACTTCGGAGGAGTTGAAAATGGAAAATTAAGGGGGAATGAACAAAGAAGTTAAGATACTAAGGCGTTAAGGCAGGGAATGGTCATGGTTAGGCTCCGCCGTGTCCCGGAGGGACACAATCTCAATAGCCCCACACAAGCGCAGCGCAGTGTGGGGCCTATCATACAAGCGCAGCGCAGGAGCGTAGTGTGGAGAGGAGGATGTGCCAACGAGAACATGAATGGCCTCATCAGACAGTATTTACCCAAAGGAACCTCTTTTGAGAATCTTACGGATGATGATATTCGACTGTACAAAACAAGTTAAATAATAAACAGCAAGAGTTTCTCAATCCTCCTCAAGTCCGTGAGATGCGTGTCCTCGATGTTGAAGCCCGCGCTTTTCATCGCCTTGAACATCGTCTCTATCTGCCAGCGCCGCTTGTAGGCATCCAGACTCTCCTCCGGCTTGTTGTATGAGATGAGGACCTGCAGCTCCGGCCTGCCGTCTCGCCCCTTGACCCGGCTGGCGGACAGGTAGCAGGCCTGCCCGTTCACGTAGTGTATTCCCTGGAGGGACATCCCCTGCCCGATCTTCAGCCCTTGGAACATCCAGTGTGCCTTGGCTCGGTCTCCTTTCCTTGGGTTGTCAACCCAGAAGTTCTCCCTGATGCGGATATGGTACCGTATGCCGCTGTCGTTGAGCCACTTCACCCATTGCTCGCCCACGAACTCGCGGTCTGCCAGCAGGCAGTCGATGCTCTCGGCCCCGAACAGACGGATGTAGCGCTGTAGTAGCTCTATCCGTTCCTTCGTGTTGGAGGTACCCTTCTTGGGCAGCATGTTGAACAGAAGCGGATAAGCCACCCCGTCGTGCACCACGGCGAGCATGAATACATTGATGTCGGTGCTGCCGAACTGCCAGTTGGTCCTGTCTATGGCCAGGCAAAACGGGCCTTGTATGGGCGGCAGGCGGAAGATAACGCGCGCGATGAGGTCATGGTCAAGGTCAAATTCCGCGAAAATGCCGATTAAGTGAGCGCAATGCAAACTTGTTTGCATTGCCAAACGGTAGGCATTAGGGCGTAGCCAACACGCTGGATTCTCCGCAAACACGACGATGACTTCGCGGGCGAGTCGAAAACGGTTGACAAGAGGCTGAAGCACACTGTTTTGGCCTTGCACAGGGCCACGATAAACAGCGATATGAGCTTGATGTGCGCCAGGTTGATGCTATTTGCTAAAAAAGCGCTCAACGTGTCGGATAATTCATTACTTTTGCGGTCGTGATTGATTTTCATAGCGGCAGGATTGTGGAAGATTTTTGCCTTTAAATTATTGAAATTCAATCACTTTATCAAGAATAAAACAAAAAAGTTACCAACAAAATTTGTTGATAACTCGCTAAACATAAACAAGTTAGACTAAATTTTCAAATTTTTGTCATATACTAAACCCAAAAACAACAAAACAATGAAAAAGAGAGCAACACTTTTGTTTTTAAGCCTGCTGTTGGCGGGTGCTACGGGTGCGGTGCGGGCGCAGGAAACACCTGCTTCCCAAAACAAACAGTGGCATATTGTTAAATATGATTTCGGGTACTATACATGTTCAGACATCTTCACTGGATCCGACACAACCATAAACGAATCTCCTGCCTCTCAACTTTACGAAGACGGTAATTACGTCGGGGCATATTTCACGAATGATGACAAATGTTTTTTTGTGGATACTTTGGTAATACCACTCTTCTCTATGACTATGGGCTACAACCTGGAGACACCGTATTCTGGATTCCCGTATTAGATGCTTTTGGGGAAGATCTTTGTTTGTCTGTTGATAGTATTTCCACAACACAAATCAATGGAGATACTAAAAAAGTATTATTTTTCAAACCTCTCTCGGATGGTCTTTTCAACTTCATTCGAGAAATCTGGATTGAGGATGTTGGTAGTGTACATGGAT
This sequence comes from uncultured Bacteroidales bacterium, assembly GCA_937901455.1. Taxonomy (GTDB): domain Bacteria; phylum Bacteroidota; class Bacteroidia; order Bacteroidales; family WCHB1-69; genus F23-D06. The sequence goes on from CALDIA010000157.1 coordinate 32,100, forward strand.
TTTTGTACCCTACCCGATTTCGCTTGCTGGAGGTGGAAGCACAACAAAAATGCGACCTCACTTGTTTCTTTCAAGACAACGTTCTTTTTTGGATGAATCCGAATTACACAGAATGTGGTGTGAGCAGTGTTACAAAGCACGAAAAAGAGGGAGTGCTATTGTACCCCAATCCTGCATCGAATGTGTTGAACTTAGTTTTGCCCGAAAAGGTCGCTGTAGAGAATGTGTACTGCGATATTTTTGACATTCAGGGGAATCTGGTAAAGAAAGATGTGATTCCCAGTGGCACTCAAAAACAGATTGACATATCCATACTGTTTGCAGGACAGTATTTAGTACGTTGTTATGATGCGTCCAAATTTAATCAAAGTGTCAAGTTTATAAAACAATAGATATGAAAAAGGTATTGTCAATTATAGTGTTATTGTTTGTCGTTGGATTTGCTGCCGGTCAAATCTTGTCCGATGATAAAATATGGGTTACCTTTGCGGACACCGCAACATTGTTGTCGAGTGACAAAGCAACGACCAATACCAGTATCAATGACATATTAAACGAATATGACGTTACAAGCATAGCCCCATTGTTCCCATTTGCTAAAACACCATTTTTGAGGCATACCTATGAGGTGACAACTCAAAAAGCAGAATCATTATATGTACGGATGTCTCGTGAAAAAGGTCTGTTCTCGCTCTGTGAGCGTGTATATGAGCCCCAACATCTTTACAATCCTTCTGACTGGATGTGGTATTATACGGTCTCCAATAATTTCACGGATGAATGGCTTTGGTATTTAGTAAAAATTCAGGCCGCTGACGCATGGGACATCACAAAGGGAGACCCAACCATAAAGATAGCGGTAGTTGATGACGGATTTGATTACCAACATCCAGAATTGCAGAGCAAAATAGATCCCCCTTATGATTTTTAGGGAACTTCTAATTATTTCTCCCTGATTAACAGATTCTTATGGGAAAAAATCCGCCCTCGAAATCCCCGTTTCTGCCAATGTGCGACAGATGAACTTTTTACAAAAAATCTTTTGCAACCCTTTGTCATTCAAATAATTATTTGTATATTTGCGGCAAATTTGAATGAGCGATGATTCAGACCAAACAGGCATACAAGCAGCAAGGCAACGTCGGGCTTTTAGACAGCGACGAGACTATGGAAAAACTCAACAATCGGTTTTGCGCGGAACGCGGCCTACAACACCCTGACAAACCTGGTTTACAACCTGTGCCGGTACGAGCAAGTGATGCGTCTTGGAATGAATTAGGCAATCGTGTGCAAATCAGATATTTATACATATAAATCAAAGGAAGTATGAAAAAAATGACGACAAGCTGCAACCTTTTGGACTTTTTGTGTCCTATGAATAGATAAAAGAATTAACTTTGCAGCGTTGTTTGCTTATCTTGATGTTTAACGGACTTTGCACCAAGGTCGGCGGCAGCGCGAAGAAGTAAAAAATAGAAGTCCCCTTATTTAAAATTCGTGCTACCATGTTTAATAAGATGTTTTTGTTTTTAATAGTCTTGGCCACAAACGCCATGATGACATACGGACAGATAGAGGTGTTGACTACTCTGCCTTCAGATTATTATATTAGCCTTTCCCATCCCGAAAACAATATTGTCTATATAGCTGGGTGTAATAACGTTTATAAATCATTTGACAGTGGTGATACTTGGCAAATCTGTTATACCTTTGATTCTTGTTTTGCAACAAGATTTTTCGGATTATTCTTTCTCAATGAGCAAACAGGTATAGCGACAGCATCCCCAAACGGTAAAAATCTCTGGCGTTATGGTGTTTGGGATCTGACGGGGAAACCAAACTTGTACAGGACCGATGACGGTGGCGTTTCATGGCAATGCATTGACTCTCTCCATAATTTTGTTAATGTTCGGATGGTTAGCACCGACACCCTGTTCGCCATTGAAAGCAATGAAGGCAATTTATACAAGTCCGTGGATGGCGGTCATTCATGGTTTGTTATTCTGAATGAAGGGCATATTTGTGATTACTCCATAGTGAACAACCGTTTCTTATATGCTCTACATGGTTCATTGGGCTATTTTGATGCACCGTCCCCTATCGTATATAAATCTTCTGACTCTGGGATGACCTGGATAACGATTTTTCCAAATAGAACATGTTCGGACCAAAATCCGAAATGTGTTGACCAATTATACTTTTATGAGGAAGGGAAAGGGTTTGTTTATGGTCACCATCAGATGTACACAGAAAACGACTTTACGTCCTACGTGTTGTCTGAAACAGGTTTCACCAGTGCTCCTGACGAATGGGACATTCAAAGTCGTTGTCTTCACAATGGTTTGCAGATGGCGTCCTCATGGATATCTAGGGAAGTGAACGGATATGGTAGAGTGTCCGTATCTCGAGACTATGGGCGTCATCATGCATTCGTGTCTCCCCCCAATCATCTATATTTTACCAATATTTGCGATTTGGCTACCTGTGATGAAGACTCAGTTTTTTATTTAATCACAATGGACGAGGCCTATCGTTACCGCGGGTCTTCTTTCCCCTCTGTCGAAGTCGTGGAGCATTCTATGCCTAAAACAAAAATCTTTCCTCAGCCCATAGCAGATAAGTTCTATGTGACGAGCGATATACCTTTCTATAAGATTGAGATTTACAATGATGAAGGAAAACTAGTGCTAATCCAAGATTGTAATAATCAAGAGAATGTTGAAATCTCCACGACAATGTTGAAAAGCGGTTTTTATGTGATTAAGATTATTTCTGACACACAAATCATCTACAATAAAATCATAAGGGGACTTCTAATTATTTCTTCCTGATTAACAGTTGTTTATGAGCTAAAATCCGCTGAAAACGACATCCGAAATCCCCGTTTCGGTCAACT